>JAQBPY010000048.1 GCA_028287285.1 Gemmatimonadota bacterium | reverse complement strand
GAGGCGGCGGTCTTCACCGGGGAATGGTGTCTCGATGCCGCCGTTGAAGAAGTAAGTCACATGCGCGTACTTCTCGGTTTCCGCCGTCCGCAACATTGTTTTTCCTGCCCCTGACACCACCTCACCCACGATGCGCGCCATCGACTGCGGCGGAAAGGCCACCGGAAGGCCGAACGTCTGGTCGTACAGTGTCATGGTCACCACGGTGACCGTCGGCCGCCGGGAGACGTCGAATCCGTCGAAGGCGCCGGACGTCAGCGCTCGAACGATCTGCCGCATGCGGTCGGAGCGATAGTTGAAGCAGATGACCGCATCCCCGTCGCGGAGCGGTGCCACGGGCTCCCCGGATTCGTTGACGATGACCGTGGGCGTCACGAATTCGTCGGTCTCCCCGCGCTCGTAGGCGTTGCGCACCACGCCAACTGGGTCCGTCGCGCTGGGGCCCGTTCCATCCACCACCGAGTGATACCACTTCTCGATTCGCTCCCACCGGTGGTCACGATCCATGCCGAAGTAGCGTCCGCCAATGCTGCCGATCGTTGCCCGGCCGTGCGTCCTGGCCAGGAGCTCCTCGAGGTATCCCAGACCCGAGCGCGGCATCGTGTCACGCCCGTCGAGCATGGCGTGAATGGCAACCCGCGGCACCTGGTGACGCTCGGCAAGATCAATGAGCGCAAGGAGATGCGTGTCAATGGCATGCACGCCGCCGGAGCCGATGAGGCCAATGAGGTGCAGGGTGCCGTCGCTCTTTTTCGCCTGCTCACACGCGGCGACGAAGACCGGATTGTCGAAGAAGCTACCGTCGGCGATGGCGCTCGAGATGCGCACGAGGTCCTGCATCACCACCCGACCAGCGCCCAGGTTCAGATGTCCGACTTCGCTGTTGCCGATCTGGCCGGCGGGAAGGCCGACCGCTTCACCGGATGCGTTCAGCAGCGTCCTGGGCGCGCGGGCCCACAACCGGTCCCAGGTGGGCACGTCCGCCATCGCAATGGCATTACCCTCACGTTCAGCGCGGTAGCCCCATCCGTCGAGCACAAGAAGGACGACTGGCGCGGTGCGCGACGGAGCAACCATGCGAAGATTTCGGGCGAAAAGTCGGAGATGGAGGCGGAGCGGGAAATGTAGTGGGATTGCATGGGTTGTCATCCGCCCGGCCGCAACGCTCGACCAGACCGAAAATGGCTACATTTCCCTGCAACTCCGTGCAGCCGCGGCACTTTGCCGCCTGCGCAGTGTTCCACGTGCATCCATTGGCAAACCACTCGCGCGGCTTTTCGCCTGCCCGCGCCGATATTCCATTGCACCATGCCCTGGCCGACTGAACCATATAGACCTGTCATCGCTGATCCTCCCCGACGGCGCCGCACTACGCTGGGCGCGGTCGGGGGTGGCCTGCTGTTCTGCGTGGCCACAATCCTCGTCGTCCAGTTCCTTCGTCCGTCCGATTCGAGTCCCACGTCGCCGTTCTCGCGGTTGAGCGAGGCCTTGTCGCCATCTCCTGCGCCCGCCACGGCCTCGCCCGCGCTCGACGCGTTCGGCAACAGCCGCAACGTGAAGGTCCATTTCTCCATGCCGAACAAGGAGATCGACTTTCCGCTGGATAGAAATGGAGTGGCGGCCGATCTCCAGTATCAGTGGATCCGCTTTGGCGATTCAACGTCGTCGGAGCCGCCGCGGCCGCTCACGCTCGCACACCTCGTGGCGCCACCACGTCCCGGCTTCTACCATCTGGCCGTGGTCAACGGGCTCGATCACGACGTCATCGAGCAACCAGTCCTCGGCGTGATCGTGCCGTTCGACCAGAAAGTCGCTGGTCGGCTAAATGGTTATAACATTGGTACTTACATTGCTGAGCGCGCTGGAAGGGACGATCATGAGCGGCCGGATGGTTTCGTCGAAGTACGGCCGGAGGTGCTCGATCTTCAGGTCACAAAACATCTGAAGCTCGCGGACTTCGTCACCCACGACGAACAGGGTGACGTCTGGCCCAAGTACGTGGTCCTCAACCGTCATCTTCTGGACAAGCTCGAGCTGATCATGCACGACCTTGGCGAAGACGTCCGCCCTGGTCTCACGCTCGACGTCCATTCCGGATTCCGCACGCCGCAGCACAACGCGCGCGTGCCTCGTGCGGCCGAAGACAGCCGCCACCAGTATGGCGATGCGGCCGATATCACCATCGATGCCGACGGCGACGGCAAGATCACCATGACTGACGAGCTGCTCGTGATGCTGGCCGTGGATCGCGTGGAAGCCGCGCATCCGGACCTGGTGGGTGGCCTGGGACTCTACATGGGCAAACGCTTCCCGGTGCCGTACCTGCACATCGACGTCCGCGGCAAGCGCACCCGCTGGAAAGGCTGACCTGTCGCCCCCGAGCGCAGCGAAGGGCCTGTTTTCGTGTAGAGTGATAACTTCCAGTTTGATCAGGCGAGAGCAAACGACATGAACACCTACCTTCGCGACAAGCTCCTCCAGAAGCTCGAGACGCTCAGCGACGAGCGTGGATATCAGGTCCTCGACTACGTGGAGTTCCTGGAGTCCAAGTACGCCGAGCGTCAGGCGCCCACCGCCGCCGGCAATCCGCTCACGCGCTTCGCCGACGCCGTCGAGGAAAAGCTGCGCGCGGGCAAGGTCAGCGCCACCACCATTGCCGAGACGATGGGGTTGATGAACAGGGCCGTTGGGGTGTTGAATGGTGCGGCCGCGGCCGGCAAATCCGTCGCCACGGATTTCATGTCGGCCACGGGCAGAGTGGTCGATGCGGCGACGTCCGCCGCGAACGCCGCGGTCACGCCCACGCCGCCGCCTGCAGCGAACGGCACGACTGGTGCGAGTGGTGCGCCCGGCAATGCAGCGTCCGGCGCAACCGGCACCGCTGCGCCTCAGTCCGGCAGCGGGTCGGGCGGGGGCACGAACCCCACGTAAGGGAGTCACGCGTGAGTCCGACCAGTCAAGGAGATGTCCGTCGCAAGACGACAGGCGCGAGCGCAACGTCCAGGCGTGGAAGGACGAGGGCGGCGTCGGTGGACGCGGACGCCCCGGAGCGGCGGCCATCGCCTCGCACGGGAGCGAAGCGCACCGTGATCTACTACATCAAGCAGTTGCCCGCATATTTGCGGCTGCTGGGCGGCCTTCTGATGGACCGGCGTGTGTCGGCCATGGACAAGCTGCTCGTCGCGGGCGCGATGGCCTACATCGCCATGCCCATCGACCTCATTCCGGACTTTATTCCCTTCATCGGTGAAGTGGACGACGTCTTCATCCTCGTGCTTGCGTTGCAGCGGCTCATCGAAAATGCCGGTCGCGGTGTGGTTGCCGCGCACTGGACCGGTGCCATGGAAGACATCAGGGATCTCAACCTGCGTGAAGCGTTGATGGCCGCCGCATTTTTTCTGCCTCGCGGCATTCGTCGCAAGCTCAAAGTCATCGGACGCGGCTAGCTCGC
The DNA here is from genome assembly GCA_028287285.1 of Gemmatimonadota bacterium. Classification (GTDB taxonomy): domain Bacteria; phylum Gemmatimonadota; class Gemmatimonadetes; order Gemmatimonadales; family Gemmatimonadaceae; genus AG11. The sequence goes on along the minus strand of JAQBPY010000048.1, from coordinate 1,444 downwards.
TGTATCGGGCCCGCGCCGCTGGCGCGGGCCCTACGTCGCCGTTACGTTCAACCATGGCGATACCAACCCGCTCAGAAAATGGAGCGTCGCGAGTCCGCGAAGATGTTGCGCTGACGTTCGACGACGTACTCCTCGCCCCCCGACATTCCGTCACGCATCCCAAGGATGTGTCGACCAGCTCCCGGTTCTCGCGCAAGATCGAGCTGAATGTGCCCTTCGTGTCGGCGGCCATGGACACGGTCACCGAATCCGAGATGGCCATCGCGATGGCTCGCGCCGGCGGCATCGGTGTGCTGCACAAGAACATGTCCATCGATCGTCAGGCGATGCAGGTGGACATCGTGAAGCGCAGCGAGAGCGGAATGATCCTCAACCCCTACACGCTTCCCGACACCGCGTCGCTTCGCGAGGCCAGCGCCCTGATGGCGCGCTTCCGCGTATCGGGAGTGCCCATTGTGGATCACGAGGGCCGCCTCGTGGGCATCATCACCAATCGCGATCTGCAGTTCGAGCGCAACATCGATCGTCCGGTGGGCGAAGCGATGACCAAGACGGGCCTCGTCACCGCACCACTGGGCACCACTCTCGATGAAGCCGAGCGAATCCTGGCGAACCATCGTGTGGAGAAGCTGCCGGTCGTCGACGACGAGCGGCGGTTGAAGGGGCTCATCACGGTCAAGGACATCCACAAGCGCCGCCAGTACCCGGGCGCGAACAAGGATCAACACGGGCGTCTGCGTGTTGCTGCCGCGATTGGCGCGGGCGGCGATTTCCTCGTGCGCGCGAAGGCGCTCATCGAAGCCGGCGTCGACGCACTGATCATCGACACGGCGCACGGCCATGCCGAGGGCGTGCTGCAGGCCACGTCGAGCGTGCGTGACGCGTATCCGGACGTGCAGCTCGTGGTGGGCAACGTGGCCTCACGCGACGGCGCGCGGGCGCTCGTGGAGCGTGGCGTCGACGCGGTAAAGGTGGGGGTCGGACCGGGCTCCATCTGCACCACGCGTGTCGTCACGGGCGTGGGTGTACCGCAGCTCACCGCAGTGTTCGACGCTGTCGAGGGAGCGGGCGACATACCCGTCATCGCCGACGGCGGCATCAAGTATTCGGGCGATGCGGTGAAGGCGCTGGCGGCCGGTGCGTGCAGTGTGATGATGGGCTCGATGCTCGCGGGCACCGAGGAAAGTCCGGGTGAAGCGTTTCTGCTCGAGGGCCGCCGCTTCAAGATGGTCCGCGGCATGGGCTCCCTCTCCGCCATGCAGGATGGAAGTGCCGACAGGTATTTCCAGGAGGGTGAGCTGTCGCCCAAGAAGCTCGTGCCCGAAGGCATCGAGGGACGTGTGCCCTACAAGGGACCTGTTGGTGACGTGCTCTTTCAGATGGTGGGCGGACTTCGCAGCGGCATGGGCTACGTGGGCTGCGGCAATATCGAGCTGCTTCGCTC
>JAQBPY010000040.1 GCA_028287285.1 Gemmatimonadota bacterium | reverse complement strand
CATCCGCACTTTCTCTTCAACACGCTCAATGCTGTTACCGTCCTCGCCAAGGACGGTGACGCCGCGGCGGTTGCCCGCATGCTCACGCTGCTGAGCGGACTATTGCGCGATGTCCTGCGGACGGACGACGTGCAGCTCATCCCGCTGTCGAGTGAGCTCGCGTTCTCGCGGCAATATCTCGAGATCGAGCTCGTTCGTTTTGCCGACCGGCTTCGCATCAGTGAGTCGATCGATCAGGAAACGGAACAGGCATTGGTTCCGGTGTTCATCCTTCAACCCCTCATCGAGAATGCGCTGCGGCACGGGCTGGCGCCACGTGCATCCGGCGGCACGATCACCTTGCACGCGCGCAAGGCCGACGCCATGCTGGAGCTGGCCGTACGTGATGACGGCGTCGGCCTGCCCGCCACGTGGGGCAACGACGACGACTGCTATGGCATCGGTCTCACGAATGTTTCCGCGCGGTTGCGCGAGCTGTACGCGGGACGCGCAACCATGACGGTCGTCCGCGAGTCAGCCGGCGGCACGTGCGCGTCAATTCGTCTGCCGTTATCGTGAGCGTCATCCGTGTTCTCCTTGTCGATGACGAAGCGCTCGCGCGGCGTGGCATTCGGCAGCTGCTCGCCTCGCATGCAGACGTCACCATCATTGGCGAATGTTCCAACGGCCTCGATGCCCTGGCGGCGATATGCGCGGACGTGCCGGACGTCGTGTTCCTCGACGTGCAGATGCCGGAGCTCGACGGCATGGGGGTCATGCGGCGCGTCATCGCCGAGCGCGGCATGGACCATGTTCCCGTTACGGTGTTTCTCACGGCGTACGAGGAATTCGCGCTCGACGCGTTCGAGGTCGAAGCGACCGACTACCTCCTGAAGCCCGTGAGCGACGAACGATTCGCCGCGGCCATGCAGCGCGTTCGGCGCAGGCTCGCGTCCGGTCCGGATCCGTTGCAGCCGAGGGCGCGGTCGGACCAGCATCTGCTCATTCCTACCGCCAAGGGGCACCGCGTCATCGCCCTTGACGAGATCGACTGGATTGGCGCGGACGACTACTATGCGGCGGTGAATTCCGGAGGCAGGCGATATCTCCTGCGCGAGACGATGACGTCACTCGAAGCGCGCCTGGATGCGGCATCGTTCGTTCGTGTCCATCGCGCGGCCATTGTGAACATCGCGCGAATTCGGGAGCTCACGTCTGCTGACGGTGACATGATCGTCATTCTTGCCGATGGCACTCGCCTGCCCGTCAGCCGGCGGCGGCGAGCCGCCCTCTCACGCGCGCTGGTGTAGCGTTGAGCGGGCGCGAGCATCGTGATCCGACACACGGACGCGTGCTCGCCGGCACCGATCGTTAACGCCCGTCCACCTTCGACCGTGTCTTCAAGAGCGCCTGATGCAGCGTGCCGGCCAACTTCACCGCATCGTCGATAGCCCAGAAGTGCATGAAGAAGAGGCGGGGCTCCTCGCCAAGCATGTGGCTGTGCAATGCATTGGCTTCGATGCCACCAGCGAGGAGTGCACGAATGACGTCGTTCACCTCGCCGGCACGCATCACGAAGTCGCCCGTGATCGCCGCGCGGCCCCCGCCAATGGGCTGGAAGTTGATCGCGGTCGCAACGCCCATCGAAGGTGGTATCTCCTCACGGCCTTCGCGAATGATCTCCTGCCGCGGCACGCTCACCTGGTACACGACGCCGTTCAGCTTCCCGGCCACGCCGAGTGCGTGCGCTACGCCCGCCGTATCGAAGTCCGTCGCCGATGCCGTCGCGGGGGCTCCCGGTACGCCGAGCGGCGTGCGAGTCATCGCCAGCGCCGAATGAACGGTGGTAGCAATCGCAGCCGCGTCGCCGTGTGCCTGGATGTGCATGTACATCACACGCGGCGACTCGTGCAGCACGTGGTTGTGGAGCGCCGACTGCTCGACCCCGCCCGCCTGCAGCGCCCGCATCACCGGGCCGACTTCATCTTCGCCAAGCACCAGGTCGCCCATGGCCATCACGTGCCCACCACCGATTCGCTTGAATGCGACCCATGAGCCGAGGGCGAGCGCCGGCCTGAGTTGCACGCCGGCGACGGTCACCGTCATGTCGCCGCGCGGAAAGCTGTACTTCATGACGCCGCCGGGCTGCGCGGCCCCGCTACGGCCAAACGCGGCGTCCACCGTTGCCCAACCCGTCGTGGCCTGGCCGTATGCCAGCAATGGAGCGAGCAGGGCGACGACCGCGAGCAGCGCGGGGCGAGAGCGTGTGGCCATCGGGATTCTCGTAGTGTGTGGGCCGGCGAGCAAAGCGCCCCGAGCAGATTGAAGCCCGTGGGATCGGCACCCCATATTGGGATGCGGCTGACACGCTGTCCAGCACCGTCTTGCATCAGCCACATGACCCGCGGCTCGGACCTATCGTCGCCGGGCAAACCGAATGTCCCGATTCCGGGCGTCCCCGTTCACCACGAATCCAACGATGCTGCCGCTCGGATCGCGATCGAAGCGGATGGATCGAAGAAACCATGTCTCCGAGGTGAAAGCATCCTGGGTGATGCGAGTGAGCGGAATGCGTCCGAGCCGGGTGTGAACGAGCGCGAGTGTGTCCCCCCGCATGGTGACGTCATACGTGGTACCGAGCTCGGTGCTCTCGTAACCGGCAACGAACTCAGCCAACGCCGTGAGCTTCGTGGGTGCCGGTGTATTCGGGCGCTGTGCGGTGTCAGGAGAGGCTGCGGCGGGTTCCGCCGGCGATGCGTTGGGGGAACTGTGACTCGTAGCGGTATCGAGGTAGATATTCGCGATGTCGATGACCCCTCGCTGCGCATCGATGGCATCGGAGTTCGCAAGCACTGCGATTCCGAGCCGTTGCTCCGGCATGTAGACGGTATAAGTGGCGAACGACGCCCACGCTCCACTATGCGTGATCATCGGCATGCCGCGATAACTGCCCGTGAGGATGCCGAACGCGTAGGGCACCACCGAGCCGTCGTTCAGTCGTCCAGGCGTTCTCATGAGCTGATGCGCAGCGCTCCCCCCAACAGCGAGGCTGCCGTAGTTGATCAACCAGCGGGCGAGATCGTCGGCGGTGCTGAAAAGTGAGCTCGAGCCGGGTGCAGAAAGATTGTCGGTAATCGTACGCCATGCGCCGTCCCGCCCCTGCGCATATCCAGACGCGCGATTGGCGATCACTTCCCGGAAGTCGGTGCGGAAGTGTGAACGTGTCATGCCGAGCGGACCAAAGAGCTGCGCCTGCGTCCATTGCGCGAGCGACTGGCCCGTGACTCGTGTCACGACCTCGGCAAGCAGGTTATATCCGGTGTTCGAATACAGGTGTTCGGCGCCAGGCTGGAAGTTGAGCGATTGCGCGCGGTATGCCACGCCAAGCGTCTGCTGGAACGTGATCACATCGTCGTAGCGCCACCCACCTATGGAGAGCGCGCCGGGCCAGTCCCGCACTCCACTCGTGTGATGCACGAGGTGTTCGATCGTGATCGGCTGCGGCAGCAGCGGTAGCTCCGGGATGTACTTCCGGACGTCGTCGCTCAGCTTGACACGTCCTTCGGTAACGAGCATCGCGATCGCAAGCCCGGTGAACTGCTTGGAGAGTGATGCGACGTCGAAGATGGTTTCCGGCGTGATCCGTATTCCGTGCTCGAGGTTCGCGAGACCATATCCACGGCGCAAAACGACGCGGCCATCCTTGATGACGGCGAGAGCCAAACCTGGCGACGGCTGGGCATCGTACTTTCGGAACAGTGAATCGACCCGAGCGGCGCGCACGTCGGCCTGGGCCTGCGCCGCAGCGACACTGGCGTTGGAGAAGCACGCAAGGCCGATCACGAAGAGGAATCTTCTGACCATGACACTCATGTCGGGTTGGAGGATTTGCATGGTGTTCGGCAAGGGACACCGGCCGTTCGACAATTCGGGCGGGCACACGGTTGTACGGGCATGTTCCCATGAATCATTCGCCTCCGCATATGCGGTTGGGGAGATGACGTCGCCAAGGCCGCGGGTACGAGTCGCCTGTTCAAGGCCCCGGATGGCATACCGCGGGTCTCACAGGGGTGGCGCGGCCTCATGCCTGTCGCGTGTCTGGTGCGTGAGAATTCCAGAGGGTTGGGAGCTTGCGCGTGTACCTGTAGGCAGGTAGTGTTGTACATGAGTATTACACCGCAACACAACCCGGCACTCACCACCTGACTGCCTGTCTCCGTCGTCGCTGTGGCCGGCCGCACGCCGCAACTCGAGCGCTGGAGGCTCTCAAAAATTGGTCTCCCATGCCTCTTCGATATCGTTTTGCTCTCCTGATACTCGCCGCCTTGCTTCCAAGCGGAGCGCTCCACGGCCAGCTCCCGGCTCGTCCCTCGCGGACGACCGTTGCGCAGCGCGTCGACTCGGCCATCCAGGCGTACATGACGCAGGCCGGGCCGGCGAGCATGTCACTGACCATCATGCGCGGCACGGACACCCTCGTGCGGAAGGCGTGGGGGCTCGCCGACATCGAATCCAGGCGATCGGCAACACCTGATCTGACGTATCGTATCGGGTCGACGAGCAAGCAGTTCACCGCTTCGCTCATCCTCAAACTCGTCGATCGCGGACGGCTGTCCCTCGGCGACTCCATTGGACGATACCTCAATGGCCTCCGCCCCGAATGGCGCGGAATCACTATCGGGCAGCTTCTGAACCATACCGGCGGCCTGCAGAGCGAGTACCGCCAAGCGAGTCGTCGCCTCGAAAGCCTCCCAGCGGATTCGCTGATCGCCATGGCTCGACGCGACTCGATGGCGTTCATCCCTGGCACCAGTTGGGGCTATTCGAACACCGGATACATGCTCCTCGGGGCGTTGGTCGAAAAGCTCTACGACAGGCCCTACGGACAGGTTCTCCACGCGGAGATCGCGCGTCCGCTCGGACTCACAACACTCGGATGGTGCAACGACCAGGCACAGCTGGCGATCGCGGCCAGGGGATACGACCGGCCTGCGCAGGAAGCGCTTCGTCCCGCCGTCGAAGTCAATCCGGACCTGGCACTCGGCGCGGGAGGCATCTGTGCCTCCAGCGGTGACCTCACCACATGGAATCGTGCGCTTCACGGAGGACGTGTCCTCGCGCCCGCCACGTACGCCGCCATGACCACCCCCGATGGGCCGGCGTCCCTCAGTGAATACGGTTTCGGACTTCGTATCCATCGCACGCCCTGGGGGAGCCGCGTCATCGAACATGGTGGTGCCACGCCTGGATTCATTGCCGAAAACGCGTGGTATCCCGCCGAATCCCTGTCCGTGACGCTGCTGTATAACACTTCGCCGCCCCCGGCAAACGGCGGCATCTCGGGCATGCTCGCCCGCATTGCGCTGGGTTTGCCCCCCGCCGCTTCGCAATCCGTGTCCGACAGCGGAACAATGGAGGCGACGCAGTTCACGAAGCTCACGGGCACGTACGAGCTGGCTCCAGGGCTGGGCGTCGTGATCTCCGTCGAGAATGGAGGACTGGTCGCCGAGCAGCGCGGACGTCCGAAGCGTCCGGTAATTCCACAGCCAGGCATGACGTTCGTCGTCGGGGGCAATGGCCCGCCGGTAACGATACGCTTCGACATCGGATCGGACGGACGAGCGACGGCGATGATTTTCCTCCAGAACGGCAACGAACGGAGAGCTCCTCGCCTTCCCTGACCTGGGCACGTCAGACACCGCCGAACACCCTCCATCCTCCTTCACATCTTGTTCCATGGCGCTCGCAATTCGCAACCTTTCAAAGCGCTATGCCAATGGGTACAGGCGCTGTCGAATATCTCGCTCACGATCCCCACCGGCATGTACGGGCTGCTCGGCCCCAACGGGGCCGGAAAGTCTACGCTCATGCGCATCCTCGCCACGCTTCAGGAGCCCGACTCCGGCACGGTTACCCTCGATGACATCGACGCGATTGGGCAAACGCACAGAATTCGCGAGACCCTCGGGTACCTGCCACAGGAGTTCGGCGTATACCCAAAGGTGCGCGCGGACGAGTTGCTGGCGCATTTCGCCGTGCTCAAGGGAATCATCAATAGACGCGAGAGGAACGAGGTCGTCGAAGGACTGCTGCGACAGGTCAATCTCTGGGACGCGCGCGGGAAGCTCCTGGGCGGATATTCGGGAGGCATGAAGCAGCGGTTCGGAGTTGCCGTCGCATTGCTCGGCAACCCGAGACTGCTCATCGTCGACGAGCCCACGGCCGGACTCGATCCCGCCGAGCGTGTCCGGTTTCTCAACCTGCTCAGCGAGCTCGGGGAGAACAGCGTGGTCATCCTGTCAACGCACATCGTCGACGACGTCAGCGAGTTGTGCACCCGCATGGCGATCATCAACAAGGGAACGATTCTGCTCGAGACTGAGCCGCTTGCGGCTGTGGCCGCGTTACAGGGCACTATCTGGCGACGTGTGGTGCCGCGCGCGGAGCTGGAGCGCCTCGAACAGGAACATGCCGTGATTTCGACGAAGCTCCTGTTCGGCCGCACAGTGGTGCATGTCCATAGTAGCTCGTCACCCGGGCGGGAGTTCGAGTGTGTCGCGGCCGACCTGGAGGATGTCTACTTCACCACGATGGCGGGCCGTTTCCATGACGGTGCCGCGCGAGAGCAGGCGGTCGCCGAATGAGGACCTTCAGGGAGATCTTCCGGTTCGAGTGCGCCTACCAGCTGCGACGGCCAGCGACCTGGCTCTATGCAGCCCTGCTCCTCGGCATGACGATCCTGTTTGCCGGAAAGGTATCCATTCCCAAGGCGCGTGCGGTGGGATTCTACTTCAATTCCTCGATCATCACCGCCGAAGTCACACTCATCGGAAGCCTTCTGTCATTGCTCGTGGCGGCGGCGTTGGCAGGAAGTGCTGGTGCGCGCGACGTTCAGACGCGGATGGATCCCCTGCTCCATACGACACGCCTTACGAAGACAGCGTATCTGGGGGGCCGGTTCCTCGCCGTGTTCGTGATGACTGCGCTCGTTCAGCTTGCCGTGCCCTGCGGACTTCTCATCGTTACTCTGCTGTCCGGGCTGGAACCCGCGCTGTCCGGTCCGTTCCGGCCAACGATCTACCTTAGCGCATACTGGATGCTTGCCGTGCCCAACGCGTTCGCGGCCAGCGCACTCATGTTTTCCGTGACCGTCCTCAGTCGGCGCGCGATCGCGAGCCTGCTCGGTGCGTTGTTCCTTTGCTTCACGGCCGTGCTGAGCTGGCAATTGCTTGCCGCGACCTTGGGGCGGTGGACGCTGGCTGAGTGTCTCGACCCAATGGGATTGACCGTATTGAGCGAGTTGGCGCGTCGCTGGACACCAGCGGAGAAGGGCGCACTCATCGTGGGGCTGCAGCCCATCCTGGTGCTCAACCGCCTGCTCTGGTTGTGCGCCTCCGGAGTGCTCCTCGTGGTTACGACCCTGCGATTCCGATTCGCCCATTCCACCGGAACCGCCAGCGCACGGCGTTCCCCGCATCCGCGACCGCTCACGCCTCTTGCGCGGGAGGCGCCGATTCGCGTGCCGAGCGTCGTGCGCACGTTCGGGTTCACGACACGCTTCCGGCAGCTCGTGTCGATATCATGGGCATCATGCCGTTCGATTCTTCGAGGGCCCCCCGCGCTCCTCGTGGTGCTGCCCGGTGTGATCTTTGTGCTTTCCGGCGAAAGCCTGATGCAGCACCTCGGCACCCGACTCGTGCCCACCACGGGGTTGGTCACGTCGATACTGGTGAACCCAGCCGACGTCTATCTGTGGATCGCGCCGCTCTTCCTCGTGGTGCTCTACGCCGGTGAGCTGGTGTGGCGAGAGCGTGACATCGGCATGAGCCAGCTTGGCGATGCAGCCCCCGTCCCCGAATGGATCAACTTCAGTGGCCGGCTCTGCGGTCTGTGTCTCGTCCTCATGGCACTGCAGCTGGCCATGACAGTCGCCGGTATCGTTCAGCAGCTCATGATGGGTTACCACCACGTCGAGCTCGGACTGTACGTGCGGATCCTCTTCGGATTGCAGCTCTCCCGATACGTCCTGTTCGCGATGCTGGCGATCGTGGTGCACATCGTGGTGAACGAGAAGTATGTCGCCCACGTCGTGGTCATTCTCGCGTACCTCGCGACGGTCTTTGCGCCCAGCGTCGGCGTGGAGCATCACATGCTCGTATACGGCTCCGCTCCGGGCTGGACGTACTCGGACATGGAAGGCTTTGGCACATCGCTGCGACCTGTCCTGTCATTCATGGCTTACTGGTCTGCGTGGGCACTCCTTTTCGCAGTCGTGGGGGCGCTGCTCTGGGTAAGGGGCCCGGACGACAGCTTGCGGGCTCGCCTGAAGGGCGCGCGTCGACGCCTGTCGCGGACGGCCGCTGCCACTGCCATGACTTCGGTTGCGCTCGTCCTGGCCATGGGGGGATTTGTGTTCTACAACACGAATGTCCTTCATGCGTATCAGAGCACGAGCGACGTGTTGCAGGCCGGTGCAGACTACGAGCGGAGGTATGCGCGCTTCGCGGACCTCCCCCAGCCCCATCTCGATCAAGTCGCCCTTGATGTCGAGATCTTTCCGGACCGCCCGTCGGCCCGGCTCCGCGGCATCTACCATCTTGTGAACCGAAGCTCGGCGTCGATTGACTCCCTGCATTTCGTACCGTCCGCAGATGTCGAGACGTCCGGTGTCACGTTCGACCGGCCGGCACAATTGGTCCTCGCCGATAGCGTCCTGCGATATCGCATCTACGCGCTCGCGACCCCGCTTCAGCCGGGCGACTCCCTGCAGCTCGGCTTCACGCTGCGCTTCGTTCCTCGTGGTTTCTCGAACGACGGAGCGACATCGGCGGCGTCGTACAACGGAACCTACATATCCAGCGAACAGCTTCCCATCATCGGATATGCCCGTGACCGCGAACTGAGCGGTGAAGGGGAACGCCGCATCCACGGACTCGGGCCGCGGAGGCCGGAGTCGGCGGGCCTGTGGATCGATGGCATGGGAACCAGCGGGCGCGTTTCGGTATCGACGGTGATCGCGACACAATCCGGACAGGTTGCCGTGGCCCCCGGGTCGCTTCGGCGCTCCTACGTTCGCGGTACGCGTCGATATTTCGAATACGCAACGGCCGCTCCGATTCGAAACGACTACGCGATCTACTCCGCGGCGTACGCGGTCAGCGAAGGAGAATGGCGTGATTCGACTTCGCTTGGGCGCGCCCCGGTCCGGATCCAGGTTCTGTATCATCCCGGACATGGGAGGAATGTTGCGCGCGCCATGGCAAGCGTCCGTTCCTCCCTTGACTACATGAGCAGGGAGTTCGGCCCCTACCCGCACTCCGAGATCCGACTGATCGAACGGCCTGGTGATGGCATCGTCCTGCACTCGGCGCCAATCAATATCTGGTTCCAGGAGGGTTTTTCGCTGCTCGCCCCGAGGTCCGACTCCTCGGCTCTCGATCAGGTCTTTGCGGTGGTGGCACACGAGGTCGCGCATCAATGGTGGGGCAACACGGTGACGCCGGCAGCAATAAAGGGACAGGCGCTACTTACGGAGAGCCTCGCTTGGTACTCTGCCCTGAACATCGTGGAGCGGGAGCGGGGGAGCGACGAATTGGCGAGGCTTCTCGCGGTGATGCGGGAAGCGTATCTGACCCCCCAGTCCCGGGCCGCTCCCCCTTTGCTGCAGGCATCCAGCTATTCGTCGGTCTACCGCAAGGGGCTCTTTGCGATGTTCGCGTTACGCGAGTACCTGGGCGCCGAGCGCGTCAACATGGCATTGCGGCGTCTCGTGGCGACGTACGGCGATGGGCGGCATCCCCTGGCGACCTCACAGGATCTGTATCGTGAGCTGCTTGCGGTTGCACCCGACTCGTTGCGGCCCCTTGTGGCGGACCTCTTCGCGACGAACACCTACTGGGAGCTCGCGGCAACGCGCGCCGTCGCGGAACCCGCCGAGAACGGACAGTGGCGCGTTACCCTGGACGTGACCGCTCGCAAGTTCGTCGTAGACAGTAGCGGCGCCGAAGTCGTACAGCCCATGGACGATCTCGTCGAGGTGGGAATCTCTGCGGATAGTGGCAGTGACTCAAAGCCGGCGACGTTGTATCGGCGTGCACACCGCGTTGGGGCCGGACGTCAGCAATTCGTTATCACGGTCCCACGAAAACCGTCGCGGGCCGGCATCGATCCGCGCAGCATCCTGATCGACGTCACATCCGCAGACAACATGATTGACGTGACGTTCCCGAGCGTGATTGCTGCCAGGCGAAGCGGGGGTGGGCGGAGATAGTCATGACATGGGCGGCCGTGCAAGCCACGAGTAGGTCGCGCGTGTCGTTTCGTAGTTGGCGGCCAGCGGCAGCGCATCGGCCACTCTCGAAAGCTGAAGGTGCGCGCCGGAATCGTGAATCTCGTGTTGCGGCCATCGACGTGGGGACATACTGTTGTGGGAATGTACTACACTGCGACACGTTAGCCGGTGCTCGTCAATCTCGACCCGAATGATGTGCGCCCCCTTTACCTCCAGATCATGGACGAGGTGCGGCGGGCGCTCGTCATCGGAACGCTTCATGAGAATGACCCACTTCCCTCGGTTCGAGAGCTCTCCTCGCAGCTGCTCATCAACCCGCGAACGGTGTCGCAGGCCTACCAGGAACTGGAGCGGGAGGGTGTCATCTTCGTCCGGAGAGGGCACGGTACGTTTGTTTCTCCCGACAGCCGGCCCGACGAAGAGCAGCGGCGCGCGCTCAGGCAAGGCGTGGCCAGACGGGTTCTGCTCGAAACTCGGCGAAATGGAATCAGCGTGGACGAACTGATGGAGAGCATTCTGGAGCTCGTGGCAAGGGAAGATTCTCTCGCGAGCGCCTCCGAGAGCCCCTATCAGGATGCGGAATCGTGAAGGCCGGACCAGACGTCGCCACGACGACCGCGGTAAAGACCATCGCGCTCACGAAGCGTTACGGACGCGACGAAGCGCTCTCGGGAGTCGACCTCCAGGTTCCGCGCGAGGCTGTCTATGTGCTCGTGGGCGCCAATGGCGCTGGCAAGAGCACCTTGTTCCAGATTCTCATGAACATGGTACGCGCCGATTCCGGCGTGGCCACTGTGTTCGGCATGGACAGCGCGGTGCAAGGTCCCGAGGTTCGTGCGCACATCGGATACGTTCCCGAGTACCACGTCCTTCCCTATCGGCAGAGCAGCGGTCGCCAGCTCATCGACCATGTCTCCCAGTACTATCCGACGTGGGATCACGCGTACGCCGCGCGCCTCGTCGCCGCACTCGAGCTGTGCACGCAAAAGCGCATCGCGGCATTGTCGAAGGGTGAAGCGCGGCGGTTGCAACTGCTGCTTGCCCTTGCCCACCGGCCGCCGGTGCTGTTGCTCGATGAGCCGACGGACGGCCTGGATCCGGTCATCCGCAATCGCTCGCTGACCCTCCTGGCCGAGCATCTCGCCGATGCGCCCACCACGCTCCTGATGTCCACGCATCACATCCATGAAGTGGAGCGTCTGGCAGACCATGTTGGCATACTTCGTTCCGGGCGGCTGATTGCTCAACTGTCACGGGATGTGCTGCGGCGTACCGTCAAGCGCTACCGCATCGAGGTACCCGCCGAGTGGGAAGCCTCGGCCATGTTGCGCGCCATCGACATCCAGCGATCGAGCGATCGTCGCGAGGTTCGGGTAAAGATCGTCGCCGAGGAGGAGGTAGCGGTCGAACGCCTCATCCAGAGTGGCGCGGAAGTGCGCGAGGTAAGTGCCCTGTCACTCGAAGATGCGACTCTTGCCATCCTTGCCGCGGAGACGGGACGATGACACCCGCTGAGAGCATCCGGACCCCAAGACTCCGTACAGCCGTTTGGGCACAGGTTCGTATCCTTGGAATCGCCGCGCATGGGTTGCCGTCCGTTGTCGCTATCGTGCTGACCGCGCTGCTCGCCCTGCTCACCGTCAAGGTGGCGAGCGTTCGGCCGATCATTTTTCATCCAGAGCAATTTCCGTCGCTCCCTGGACTCTTGGGTGTGTTCCTCGCCTTCGGCGTTTGGTGGCGACACGAACATCGCGGTGCGGCCTTTCTCTGGACCCTTCCCGTCGACCGGCGCCGGCATGCACTTGCCAGAGTGTTCGCGGGATGGACGTGGCTCATGGCTGGCGTGAGTGTTCTGGTGCTATGGTTGTTGCTCCTGACCGTCCTGTCTGGCGGCACCATCCTGTCGCCCGAGACTCTTCGTCTCGTTCCGGCGTTCTCATCGCCGGTTCCGGGCATGCTCGCGCCGGGAGCATGGCGGACCATTGAACGCGCGCCTCAGCCGCTCCTCTGGCTAACGCCGTTCACGTCCGCCAGCGCCGTCTATCTGCTGGCGAGTGCTCTCATGCTCGGGCCACGTCGCCCGCTGCGATGGATCGCGGGCACTGTGGTCGCGCTGTACCTCATTCAGTTCGCAGGAGAAGCCGGCAACGTCACGTCGCTTGCGGAATGGCCCGAACACTACCTCGTGCCGGTGATCACCGGGCCGTACGGGCTCGACATGCTTCTCAGCGCCCAGACGAATCTTCTCAAGGTTGGCACCGTGCTCACGACCGGCGAGCGTGCCATAGTCTGGCGAGGGGTTCCAGGTACTGCGCAATGGGCCACGGCATGCCTGCTGTGGATCGGGATGGGTACCCTCGCAATCTGGGTCGCGGCGTCGCGCCACCGCGAGGACCGCTAGCCAGAATTGGACTCGAGCGAAGCGCTGACCATCACATTTCAGACTGAATAGCAGGGGCGGGACTCGAACCCGCGACCCCGGCATTATGAGTGCCGTGCTCTAACCAGCTGAGCTACCCTGCCCCAGAACAGAATATCACAAACCTGCTTCAAAGAAACAATCGGCCGGCCCACCTGGGACCGGCCGATTTGCTTCCATAGCGGGGGCGGGATTTGAACCCGCGACCTTCGGGTTATGAGCCCGACGAGCTACCAGGCTGCTCCACCCCGCGT
>JAQBPY010000034.1 GCA_028287285.1 Gemmatimonadota bacterium | reverse complement strand
GAACGACGCGTCCGGGACGCACGCCAGGGCCGCCAACAGAGACGCCGAACTGCGGCGGCACATCTCCTACACAGCGGCCGATGCAGCCTCCATGTACGCGATGGTGCGTGAACGCCACGCATCGGGGTATTCGGTCAACGTCGCGCGAAGTGCGGCGGTCATCCCGGCCTTCGCACGGAAATACGGAATGAAATGTTCGGCGTGTCATGTCGCCGTGCCGGAGCTCAACAATTACGGGCGAGCGTTCCGCGACCGTGGCTTTCGGATGGGCAACGGGAACGATGACCTGCGACTCAACGACCCGAGTTACTGGCCGATCTTCGCGTGGCTCTGGAAGGACTACAATCTCAACACGGACCGCGTCGGCGGACGGACGGTGCAGCAGGTGGGACGGATCGCCGATGGCGCGGCCGTGTTTGGAATGCTCGGCTCGATCAGCGACCGCGTTTCCGTTCGCTACGTGCCGCAGATCTATGAAGACGGCCGGACCTTCGTCGACGCTGGCTGGATCCGCTACAACCGCGCGTTCGGCACGGATTGGGTCAACCTGAAGGTAGGCTCCCCTGAGTACGACCTGCCGTTCTCGGGGGGCCGCGAGTTCAACATGGGCAACGCGCGGTTCCAGACGATGTGGGCCTACTCCGTGCCGGGCTCGATCTCCCGCTTCTCGCTGTTCGGAGGCGCGCCTGGCGTTGAGATCATGGGCCACGACGAGGGGAGCCGGAGTCGCTACTCGGTTCACGTCTTCAATACACCCGGCGCGCCAGCGGCGCACACCGCGTGGGCCGCGCCGGGTGGGCTCGGTCGCGTCTCACACCGCTTCGAGTTGGAACATGGCCTCCTGCGTGACATCGAATTCGGTGCGTTCGGAGCGTACGCCACATGGCCCGTCGGCCCCGACTCGTCGGACCGCAAGGCATCTCGACGGTTCGGTGGCGAGATAGATAGTTGGCTGTTCTCCGACGCGGTGCCGCTGCACCTGACAGCGATCGGTCTTACGGGCAGTGACGACCAGGCGCTCATTCCCGGAGCGATCCGCAACGGTTCGTTCGACGCGGGCATGCTGCAGATGAGCTACGTGCCCACGCTTCCGAGCGTGGTTTACGGCCGCCTCCAAGCGATTCGCACCCGGGATCAGGCCATCGCCGCAGTACCCAGTGACTACGGCGACCAGAACTTCTATCAGATCGGCGCCCGCCACGCACTGGAGCTCACGACACGCTTCGGGTGGTTCCTCGAGCTCACCTACTCGCGCCAGGAGGTCAAGCGCGCTACGCCCGACGGAAAGTCGGCGAGCCACGACATCCTGACGGCCGCAACGCACCTCATCTTCTGACGGTTGCCAACATGCCGACTTCCAAATGGTTCGCGCGGTCCGCCGCCACGGCGGCCACCCTGCTGGCGGTGATCATCACGACGGGCGCCACGTCCCCCGCGGCATCGCTGTCGGACAAGCTACCCGGCGACACCACGCGTGGACGCCAGGTCTACGAGCGCTACTGCACGCAGTGCCACGGCCCTCGTGGCGACGGACAAGGCGAGGTCGCCGCATGGACAACGCCGAAGCCGCGCGACTTCCGGCTCGGCCTGTTCAAGTTCCGCTCGACGCCGCGTGGCACGTTACCAAGCACGGCGGATCTCGATCACACGATTCGCAACGGCCTGTATGGCACGCTCATGCCGCCGTTCTATGCGCTGAATGAGCGCGCCCGGCAAGACGTGATCAGCTACGTCGAGAAGTTCTCGCCCCGTTGGCGGCTGGAGCAGCCCGGCACGCCGGTTGTGGTAACGGACGAGCCTTCGGCCACGGTGGAATCCATAACCCGCGGGCGCGAGCTGTTCGCAACGAACTGCGCCTCGTGTCACGGCGACGGGACCGGGAACGGCCCCGCCGCCGAGGGGATGGTCGACATGTGGCGTAACCCGCTCTGGCCTGCCAATCTCACCGCTGGCCGAACCAAGTCGGCGCGCACGGCGCGCGACATTTATCTGCGAGCAGCCACGGGACTCGACGGCACGCCCATGCCGGGTTTCGCCGGTACGCTGCGCCCCGAAGGGCTCTGGGCGATAGCGCACTACATCCAGGCGCTCGGCCCATGGGAGGGCTCTACGCGCACCCTAAGAGAGTTCGCGGCGCAGTTGCCGCCGGCGTTGCCCGCCGCAAGCGCCGACACGGCGGCAGCACCTGACACGACGACCAAGACGCCAGTGGCGGTCAAGGTCGATTCAGTGGTCAAGGTCGACACGGCGACCAAGTTCGTTAAGACGGCAGCAGCTGTTCCCGTCACACGGACCGCAGATAGCGCAGCGACTGGCGCCGCGAAGCCGGCAGCCACTCGCGCGCGGGCGACGATCGTCGTGCGCATGCTGGGAGACGCAAAGGGCTACCGCTTCGAGCCAGCGTCAATATCAGCACGCGTTGGCGACGTCGTGCGCTTCGTCAATGTTTCGGGTGGCCCGCACAGTGTGGCGTTCCTGGCGGACGGGATTCCCGCTGGCGCCGCGGCAACGCTCCAGAAAAACATGGGCAAGACGATGGGACCTCTTAGCGGCGCACTCGTGACGGCGCCTAACGCGGCCTATCTGGTCTCGCTAGCAGGGCTCCCGGAAGGAACGTACAGCTATTCGTGCCTCCCGCACCAGGCAATGAAGATGGTTGGCCGTATCATCGTGCGCCCGTGACCGCAGGCAGTCGGACGCATTTCGTATGGCGCGAACGACTCATCGCTGGCGTGGCGGCGGCGACGCTCGTGTTGTGTTGGTTCCTGCTGTTCGATGGACTTACGGCGGGCACGCCATGGCTCACGGCCCAGCGCATCGGGGCGGCCGGTGCGCGCGTGGTCATCAATGGGCGGGGGTCGCCCACCCTCACGACGTCGCTCGCCGTCTTCTCGGTGTTTCACTACGCCGGTTGGATCGCCATCTCCGGCTTGGTGCTGGGCGTCGTACATCGCGCCAGAAAGCAGCCGACGCTTCTTCTCGCCGCGTTGCTGCTGACCGTCATGGCCTATGTGCCGCTCGTCGGTGTGAGCACGATGTTCGTCGCGATGGGCTGGGGGAGCGGCATGTGGGTGCGCGTCATGGTTGCTGCCCTGATCGGCGGGATGACCGTGGCCGCGCAGGCCTATCGCGCGCACCCCGGCCTGGTGCGCCACGAATTCGCGCACATCGACGACGACGGCTGAAGGTGCCTCTACTTCCTGACCGCGGCCTCCAGGTTGCCCAGCACACCGAGTTGGCCGAGCATGATGGTTCCGGCGTAGTGGCAGTCGAACGCGCTCACCTTGCCGTCCTCGAGATGAAAGACATCGACGCACGGGACGTGAAACTCCTTACCCGTGGCGGGGATCGTTCCCAAGCCTGTGGGAAGCTCACCTTTGTGGGTTCCGTTGAGCGATAGCTGAACGACGACGACGTTACCGTCGAAGTAGAGGTCGGAGAGGTCGCGGTGCATGTCCGGAAATGCAGTCGAGTAGATGTCGGCCGCACGAGCGACTTCGTCGCCGACGTATTTGACTCCGGCAGGGACGTCCCACCAATAACCGTTCTGGGTGAACAGGGACCGAAAGCTCTTGGGTTCCCTCTCTGCGACCGCGTACAGATTGCGGATGATCTCCTCGTTCGACGCCATCGTGGTCTCCTGTTCATTGGTCATTGGCCAGGCCAAATAGTCAAGCCTGGGGGTAATCATCCTCCGGGATATCACACATTGCTTCTGTGGAATGTCGCCCGGCTATCACGTCCTTCTCGTATATCGACCGCAGGTCACCAGCAGCGAGTCAACCCACCGGGGGCTGCGCAGCGAAGCGCGGAGCGATGCAGCTTCGCCGCCCCCTACCCCACGCCACGAAGCCAGCCAAGGTGCCGAGGATCACGGGAGCCATGATCATCATCGCGGCTTCGTGATGGGCGACAAGCGTGGCAGTCGCCAGTACCATCACAGTCAAGAGACCCAACGCGGCAAGAGGGCTCAGCCAGGGTTTGATGCGCGTCACGGAGGGAAGCAGTACGCCGATTGCGCCGAGCAGCTCGACGAGCCCGATGAACCTGACGAGGCCGGGCGGCGTGTAGGCAACGAACGTCATGGCAGGCGCGAGGTCCGCGAGGGGTTTCGTGAGCTTTGGGAGCCCCGCGAACGCGAACGCGATGCAGAGTAGAACCTGCGCGATCCAGAGAGCGACGTTCAGTATGTTCCGACCGGATGGTGTCGATTCCGTGTGGGGAGTAGCGGACATGAGAGCCTCGATGGGCACGATGTGATAGTGGCGTGTGCCTGGAGTGGGGCGACTGCGTCCCATTGGGGACATAGCGGACCGTCCCGCCCACGGGCTATCACATCTTTCCCTGATTGGCCGATTCGTCCGCGCCGCTCCTACGCCGAGGGCTCCAAAGTCAGCGGAAGCGTAAAGCTGAATGTCATCCCTGCGTCCGCGTTCGCGGTCGCCCACACGCGGCCGCCATGCGCCTCGACGATCGAGCGACAAATCGACAAGCCCATCCCCATACCTGAGCCTTTCGTCGTGAAGAAGGGCTCGAAGATGC
>JAQBPY010000029.1 GCA_028287285.1 Gemmatimonadota bacterium | reverse complement strand
AATCCGAGCGTTGCGTGGGCGCTGTTGTGCGAGCTGTCACATCGCCTGCGCCGCGCCGATGAGAAGATTGGTGGGCTGGTACTGCTCGACGTCCCCGGACGCATTGCCCGCCTGCTGCTCGACCTCTCCATCGAGGGCGGAGGAGTCACGATCGAGAAGACATTGACGCACCAGACCATTGCGCAGATGATTGGCGCGAGCCGCGAGACCGTCTCCCGGTCGATGAAGGAATTTCAGAAGACCGGACTCATCCGTGTGGAGCGCCGCCGCATTGCCATCGCCAACCAGGAAGCACTCGAGAAACGAGCGCAAGTACGGGTGTGATGAACATCACCCGTCCGTCGTGACCCGCTCCCTCGCGCGCCACACCCCCTCGAACGTACACTATCTCTCGAACGACGGTCGCTAGGGCCAATGCCTCTTTCCGTACGATTCTGGGGGACGCGCGGCTCAATCCCGAGTCCGGGGCCGACCACCGTTCGATACGGGGGCAATACCCCCTGCCTCGAGCTGCGCACCGAGGATGGTTGGCTGGTGATCCTCGATGCGGGAACGGGAATTCGGGAGCTGGGGCGGTCGTTGATGGAGCGCTCGAACGGAGCGCCCATTGCGGGAGATATTTTTCTGACGCATGCGCACTGGGATCATATTCAGGGAATTCCGTTTTTCGCGCCGCTGTTTCGCAAGGGAAATCATTTCACGATCTGGGGCTCGAAGTCGCTCCAGACGAGCATTGACCGGGTGGTGCGGGACCAGATGTCGCCGGTGGTTTTTCCGGTGACCTTCGAGGAGCTCCAGGCCCGGATAGATTTTCAGTCGATGGCTGACGAGAGGTATGAGGGGCTTGGGTACACGGTGGCGGCCATTGCCGTACGGCACCCCGGGGGCGCGTTGGGGTACCGCTTTACAGACGCAATCGCTCCGGATCGCGGGCTCGTGTACGTGTCGGACAACGAGCTGAGTGACCGGGCAAAGTACGACGACCAGCCGCATTGGCGCGAGCGGTTCGTGGAGTTTGCGCGCGGTGCGGCAGTGCTGGTGCACGACACGATGTACACGGCCCAGGAGTACGATGCATTCGTCGGGTGGGGCCACTCGACGCATGAGGATGCAGTTGCACTGGCGATCGAGGCGGGTGTGGAACGGTTGGTGCTGTTTCACCACCGCCCTGAACGCTCCGATGATGAGTTGGATCGCTGTCTGGCCGACTGCCGAGCGCTGGTTGCATCACGGGGTTCTGCGCTGGAAGTCGTGGCAGCTGCCGAAGGAATGAGCTTGTTCGTTTGAATCCCACTGGCGCGAATGCGCCGCAGTACGAGTTGATCGAAATTCCGTTCGAGTCTCGGAGGAGACCATGACCCGCTTCGCACGTTCCGTCTCGCTGGCCGCAGCCGTCGTCGGCCTTGCTGCACCTCTCCCGGTTTTCGCGCAGGCGAGCTCCGGAAAGCCGACCGTCGCCGTGATCCAGTTCACGAACGGCGCATTCGGGAAAGACTCCCACGACTACGATGGTCTGGCCAAGGGCATCCCTGATTTCCTCATCACGGATCTCTCCGCGAACTCGAACATCCGTGTGCTCGAGCGCACGGCGGTGCAGTCGCTCGTCGACGAGCAGAAGCTCGTGACGGGTGGGCAGGTCGACAAGGAGACGGCCGTGAAGGTTGGCAAGCTCCTTGGCGTGCACCACATGATCATCGGCGTATACATGACGGACGGAAAGGGCAACTTCCGCGTCGATGCACGCGCCGTGAGCGTGGAGACGGGCCAGATCGAGTACACCGACCGCGTGGACGACAAGGCCGACAACATCATGACGGCCATCGGCACACTTGCAAACAAGCTCAATGCGGGCATGAAGCTGCCGCCCATGCCAGTGCGTCGCACGGGTGACGCGTCGGTTCCAGGCGCCGGCACACCATCAACGACGGGTGCGGCGGCAACGCAGGCTGGTGCTGCCGCAACGACCAAGCTTCCGATGCGTGTCGCGATCATGTACGGCAAGGCGCTCGACCTGGCCGACAAGCATGACAAGGCAAAGGCCGTGGAGCTGTTTGGCGCGGTGCTCAAGGAGTTCCCGGAGTATTCGCCGGCCAGGTCCGAGATCGCCAAGCTCAACAAAACCTGATTTCGGTAGTGCATAGAGCCCGCCGGTGTCCGCATGGACGCCGGCGGGTTTTCCATTTTCTGGTATATTCCCAGCGAAATGAAGCCTCTCCTTCTTACCGCGATCGGGCGCACGATCTCCACCGCGCCGCTCGGGCGCCGCGGCGACGACGTCGAAGTACGGCGCATTCACGCGCTGCCCACGGCGCGTGCGGTCGACCTGGAGCGGCCCACGGTCATCGTGCTGGACAGCGCGTTGCTGGCGAGCATCGGTGACGATCCCACGCGGGTGCAGGAGCTTGCCGTGATGGTGGCGCTCGTTGGCATCGGCGACCCGGGCGAAGCGGAGCCGCCGTCGGGCTTTCCCGTGGATTGCATCACGAGCTGGCTCCCTGGCGATGCGAGCGTGGGCACGGTAATCGCGGCGCTGCGGGGGGCATTTCGCCACGCGACGGCGCTCGTGTCGGAGCGTCACTCGCGTGCGCTCGCCGCGGAGCGCGCGCGCGAGCTCGGCGAGCTGACAGCTATTGGTGTGGCGCTATCCAATGAGCGCGACCTCCATACACTGCTGGAGCTGATCCTCACCCAGGCCCGTCGTCTCACCAGCGCGGACGCCGGCTCGCTGTACCTCGTGGAGCGCGACGAAAACGGAGCCGCCACGCAGCTGCGGTGCGCCATTGCGCAGAATTTTTCGCTGCCGGGCCTGCCCTTTTCCACGTTCACGGTTCCAATCACGCATGGGAGCCTTGCCGGATATGCGGCGGCCACCGGCGAGCCCCTGGTGATTGGAGACGTGTACCTGCTCCCCGAAGAGAGCTCCTACAAGCAGAATCGCAGCTTCGACGACAAGGTTGGTTATCGCACGAAGTCGATGCTCGTGCTGCCCATGAAGTCGCATCGCGATGAAGTCGTGGGCGTGGTGCAACTCATCAACCGAAAGAAAACCGCCGACGCGCGCCTGGCGTCGACGGAGATCGTGGACCGCGAAGTCCTCACCTTCGACGAACGCTGCGTCGAGCTGACAACGGCACTTGCGTCGCAGGCCGCCGTGGCCATCGAGAATGGCAAGTTGTACGAGGACATCGAGCGGCTGTTCGAAGGCTTCGTGACGGCGGCCGTTACAGCCATCGAATCACGCGATCCCACCACCTCCGGCCACTCAGCGCGGGTGGCATCGCTCACCGTGGGCC
Source organism: Gemmatimonadota bacterium (assembly GCA_028287285.1). GTDB lineage: Bacteria > Gemmatimonadota > Gemmatimonadetes > Gemmatimonadales > Gemmatimonadaceae > AG11. The sequence continues at coordinate 9,435 of JAQBPY010000029.1, read as the reverse complement.
TCGCCGAGGTGGTGGATCGCGTTACCGACGGAGAATTTCGCGATGTGCTGTTTTCGCGGGAACAGTTGCGCGAGCTGCGCTACGCCGGACTTCTGCACGACTTCGGCAAGGTGGGCGTGCGGGAGCAGGTACTGGTGAAGCAGAAAAAACTCTATCCCCCGGACCTGGAGATCATTCGTCACCGGTTCGGCTTTTTGCTGCAGAAATCCGAGCTCGCCTATGAGCGCGAGCGTGCGGAGTTCGTGCTCGCGTCGGGGCGAACCGGGTATGACGATGCCATCGCGCGCCTGGAGAGGGAGCGCAGCGAGCGGCGCGAGGAGCTGCTGCACTTTCTCGATTCGATCGTCAAGGCGAACGAACCCACGGTGTTGCCCGAGGGCAGCTTCGAGGCGTTGCGCGAGATCCGGAAGCGCACGTTCGTGGACTTTGACGGAATGGAACGCCCCCTGCTCGAGGACCACGAGCTGCAATTCCTGATGATCCGCAAGGGCAATCTCGACGACGCCGAACGTCGCGAAATCGAATCGCACGTGACGCACACGTATCGTTTTCTCGAGCAAATCCCGTGGACGCGGGAGCTGCGGCAGATTCCGCAGATCGCGTATGGACATCATGAGAAGTTGAATGGGCGCGGCTATCCGAACGCGGTGCTTGCGGAGGCCATTCCCGTGCAGACGCGCATGATGACCATTGCCGACATCTACGACGCGCTCACGGCGACAGACCGGCCGTACAAGCGCGCCGTGCCGGCACAGCGTGCCATCGACATCCTGCACATGGAAGCCAGGGACGGCATGATCGACCCCGGCTTGCTAAGCGTATTCGTCGAGGCGAAGGTGTTCGATGTTCTCGCTGCGGACGATTGAGTGATGCGCAAGGCCGCGCGAATCATCATCGCTGTTCCTTCCCGCGCCCGCTGGCGCGCAGGGCCTTTGCTTCGCTCGAGGACGACATGGTTGGTCACGCCCTGTCTTCGGGCTCGAAGCGCGCGAGGATGCTTGCGGCGGTCATGTCGGCGGTAACGTGCGTCGCGGTGCGGAACATGTCGGGGATGGTGTCGACACCAAGCAGCAACCCGACTGCCGCAACCGGGACATGAGCGGCGAGCAGCACCGGCACCATCACGATCACCGTTCCGCCCGGAATGCTCGGCACACTGAACGTGGTGATCACGGCCATGACGGCAATCGTCGCCAACTGCTCAGCGCTCAGATCCACGCCATAGAGCCGAGCCATGAACACGGCTCCAACCGGAATGAAAATCGCGCTGCCGGTCCGGAAAACTGCCGCGGCGAGCGGGAGAAAAAATGAGCGGATGGAGAGCGGAAGGCCCAGGATCTTGTCGGCGCCTTCGATCATGGCGGGCAAGGTAACAAGCGACGCGCGCGACGTGACTGCCACCGCCTGCGCCGGTGCGCAGGCCCGCGCGAATTTTGCCGGGCGCTGCTTTCCAACCAGCCACGCCACAAGGTACAGCCCCACACTGAACGCGAAGCACATACCGCTCACGACGACGACGTAGTAGAGCACGGCGCCGGCAGCCGCGAGTCCGAGGCGGTTCGCGAGCGGAACGGTCAGCGCGAATACGCCAAGCGGTGCCGCGAGGAGCACCCATCCCACCAAGGTGAGCGAGGCATCGAGAACCGCCTGCGTGACCCTGAGCAGATGAGTGCGGCCTTCAGCGCTTATCCGTGTGATGGCGAGACCCAGTAGCACGGTGAACGCGATGAGCGGAAGCATCGCTCCATCTGCCGCCGACTTGACAGGGTTCGTCGGCACGAGGTCGATGAGCCATTGGCTGAACGAGACGATCTTCTCCGCACTATGCACCGCGTCCGCACTGGTCGACGCGGCACTTGCGCGTAGCGCGGCGGAGGCGGCAGGATCGATCGTCAACATCGACATCAGCATGGGGCCGACGACGACGGCAAATGTGGCGGCGCTCGCGAGGATGATGAGGCACAGCACGAGTGCGCGGCCACCGATGCGACCAAGGCTCGCCGAGTCGGGAAGCGAGTTGATGCCGACGATGATGGCCGAGACCACGAGCGGGATGACGATCATGCGCAACGCGTTCACCCAGATCGTGCCGATGGGCTCCAGATATCCCGGTATGGCGAGCAAGGTGGGGTTGCCAGAACTGGCAATGACCACGCCGATGGTGAGGCCCGCCGCGAGGGCAATGAGCACCTTGGTGGTGAGGGTCATGGGAGAAGAGCGGGTCCGTTACTGCGCTCCCTTTGGATGGGCTCGGGGCCGGCAGATCGACAACAATTACCTCGAACCATATGCTCCGCCACCGGGTGTTTCGATCGTGATCACGTCGCCCGCCTTCAGTGTCATTCGGCACTTGGCGGGAATGGGATTGCCGTTGAGGAGATTTCGGCCCGGCTGGCCGTCGCCGCCGCCCGCGACGCCGCGGGGAGCATGGCGCCGACGCTCCGTCAGCAGGGTGACGGTGCATGGCGCAGTCGTTCGATATGCACGAACAATTCCGGCGCCCCCGTCCTGCGCACCACTACCGGCTGAGCCGTCGCGCAGTGCATAGCGCTCGATGCGCAGCGGCGTCGAGCGCTCCAGCGATTCAACGGGTGTGTTCAACGTGTTGCTCATGCCCACGTGCACACCAGATGGACCGGCACCGCGGGCGCTGCCGCCCTGGCCGCCGCCGAGCGTCTCGTAGAATGTCCATCCCGCGCCGCCAAAGGTGATGTTGTTCATCGTCCCCTGTCCCTGCGCGGCGACGTCGACACCGGCGTTACCGAACGCCGCGAGAATCGTGTCGGCGATACGCTGCGACATCTCCACATTTCCAGCAGCAACGGCAGCGGGCCACGCGGCATTGAGTGCGCTCCGCGGTGGGAGTACCAATGAGATGGCGCGCGCAATACCGTCGTTCGTTGGCACGTCGTCATCGAGCAGCGTACGGAGTGCGAATACGGCGGCGGCACGTGTAACGGCAGCTGGGCAATTCACGTTGCCCGCGACCTGCGGCGAGCTGCCTGTAAAGTCGAGATGAAGCGCGCCGTCCTGCACGTGCAGGGCGACGACGACGTCAATGTCGGCGTCCGTAATACCGTCGCCCTCGAGGCGGTCGGTCGCGTTTCCGCGCGCGTCCTCGAGCGGCAGGAGCCGAGACCGTACGCGACGTTCGGCGTAATCGAGTAGTGCATCACAGGCAGCATGCAGCTTCGCGGAGCCCAGCCGCGCCGAGAGGGCCCGCCAGCCCGCAGCGCCGGTGGCGCATGCGGCGAGCTGCGCGCCCAGATCACCGCGGCGTTCATCCGGGGTGCGAACGTTCGCGAGGATGAACGCGAGCAAGGGCTCATCGAGCACGCCTTCGCGCACGAGCCGGATGGGTGGAATGATGAGGCCTTCCTGAACCAGCTCCGTTGCGCCCTGCGGCATGCTGCCGGGACTCATGCCGCCCACGTCGGCGTGATGGGCGCGCACCGCCGTGAAGCCGCCAATTTTGCCGTTGATGTCGACCGCTTCCACGAGCGTGAGATCCGGAAGGTGCGAGCCGCCGTGATATGGATCGTTGAGGAGGAAGACGTCGCCGGGCTTTGGATCGCGCGCACGCACCGCGGCGACGGATTCCGGCATCGCGCCGAGATGTACCGGTATGTGGGCGGCTTGCGCGATCATGCGTCCAGCTGCGTCGAAGATTGCGGATGATGCATCGCGGCGCTCGCGGATATTGGGAGACAGCGCGCTCCGTACGAGTACGGCACCCATCTCTTCGGCGATCATCGCCACGCCGTGCGCAAGTACGGAGAGCTCGAGCGGGTCGATTGTCATCATGCGGTTTCTCCGTCTTTTTGCACGAGCCAACCGCCGGTGACGTGCGGCGTTGCCGTCCAGCCTTTTTCAATACGCAACGTGGCGCCTGGAAGTACCACAACTGTTGGACCTCGCAGCACCGTCTCGAAGGTGCCACCGTCATCCACCGCGGCCGCTGCATTCCAACTCGTGCGGGCGGTGCGAGTAAACCGAATGTGGTGTGCCGGCCCGCTGGCGACATGCCGGATGCCGACGATCTCGGTGGGGGCGTTGAGCGTGAATCCGTTTCGCTGCGCATGGAGCCCTCCGAAGCGCTCCGCGAGGACGTGTCCATCATCGCCGTCGCGGGCAGCTACGTCGAGCTCGAAGCCCTGCCCCACGTATCGCATCCGCGCCGTCCACGTACGCTGCCAGCTGTCACCCTCGGCCACGCCGTGGGCGGCGCGCTGCAATGCCTCCGAGAACGCGGCACGATCGAGATCTTCCGCCCGTGCAAGGACACTGACCAGGCGTTCGCGCCGCTCCGGGGTAATGGCGAGTCCAACGGCGCTCAACACACCTGCATGCGGCGGCACGAAAATGGTGTGCATGCCGAGTTGATCGGCGAGGCCGCAGCAGTGCAGCGGACCACCTCCGCCAAAGGGGACGAGCACGCAGTCGCGCGGACTTACGCCCCGTTCCACGCTGACGCGCCGCAGCGCGCGCGCCACGGCCGCGTCTGCAATGTCGATCATTGCGCGCGCGACGCGCTCCGGTTCTGCATTCAATTGCGCGGCGAGCCGAGTGATCGCCTCGCGCGCGGCGGCGGCGTCCAGGCTCACGCCGCCGCTCAACGAATGCGCCGTGATGTGACCCAGCACTACATGCGCATCCGTTACCGTTGGCTGGGTGCCGCCGCGACCGAAGGCCGCAGGTCCCGGCACCGCGCCGGCACTGCGTGGACCCACGCGCAGGGCTCCACCATCGTCGATCCAGCCGATGCTGCCGCCGCCGGCGGACACTGTTTCCACCAGGACTCTCGGGAGAGCGATGGGCACGCCCGCCACTCGTCCACCGGGCTCCACCAGGGGCTCGCCATCGAGAATGAGACCGACGTCGGCGCTGGTTCCCCCGATGTCGACGGTCAGGGCGTTCGCAAAACCTGCCGCACGAACCACTGCAGCCGCACCCACGACTCCGCCGGCCGGGCCCGAAAGCGCGAGAGATGCCGCACCTCGCGCGGCCTGCTCCACCGTGCGCATGCCACCGCCGGAGGTCATCACACCCGGCGCGGGAACGCCGAGCGATGTGGCGCGTGCGGTGAGCCGCTCGAGATAGTATGCGACGCCGGGACGCAGGTATGCCTCGGCAACCGTGGTGGCGGTGCGCTCATATTCGCGGATCTCCGGAAATACTTCCGACGACAGCACGATCTGCATGCCGGGAAGTGCATTGCGCAACGCTTCGGCGATGCGTCGCTCGTGGGTGTCGTCCGCATAGGCATGCAGCAGCGCAATGGCGACGACGTCCGCCTTCAACGCCTTCACACGCCCGACGACATGGGCAATCGCCACGTCGGTCAGGGGAATGTGAACACCTTCGGGTACGATGCGCTCGGGCACGCCAACGACATCCTCCCGCGCAACGAGCGGCGGGGGATGATGACGCGACAAATCGTAGAGCGACGCGCGGTCCTGCCTCGCGAGCAGCAGCAGGTCGGTGAATCCCTCCGTGGCCACGAGTGCGACACGAGCGCCGGAACGCTCCAGGAGCATGTTGGTGGCCACGGTTGTTCCGTGCACGAAGCGATCGACGCGACCGCCGCCCAGCAGCGCAAGTGACGCGGCCACGCCGTTGCTCTGGTCGGCCGGAGTGCTGCGGACCTTGAAGGTCGTGACGGCGCCGCTCGCGTCGACCGCAACGAGATCGGTGTAGGTGCCGCCGACGTCGATGCCGACTGAGAGAGAAGTCACGCGCGAAAATTGGCGCGTGGCAAGGTCCGGTGGAAGGGAGCGGAAGAAGCAGGTCCGTCGCCTCGCTCAGGACGACGGCGGTAGCCTTCTGGAAGACTGTTCTCGCGCCCATATTCACGGAGCGCGTTCACACAAGGAGAATTGCATGCGCCGTATTGTCCGTTTCGCCCTTCCGATCGCGGCCCTGCTGGCCGGATCTGCATGTAGCAGTACCCCTGCACCCAACGGTGCCGCTGCACCCACGGCAGCATCAGACGATGCACTGACGGCCAGGGCGCGCGCCATCCACCAGCGTGTGATGACGCTCGACACGCATGTCGACATCGAACCGGCGGCGTTCCAGGTTGGGCAGCTGAACTATGGGCAGCGGCTGAACAACCAGGTGGACCTGACGAAGATGGAAGAGGGCAAGCTCGACGCGATCTTCTTCTCCATCTACGTGGGCCAGGGAGCGCTGGACGCGGCCGGCTATGCGCGCGCGTACGCGACGGACACCGCGAAGTTCAACGCGGTACACCGGCTCGCCGAGCAGATTGCGCCGAATCGCATCGCCATCGCGTACACCGCTGATGACGCACGGCGCATCTACGCGAGCGGCAAGAAGGTCGCGTTCATGGGGGTGGAGAACGGCTACGGCATCGACTCCGACATCACGCGCGTGAAGGAGTTCTACGATCGCGGCGCACGCTACATGTCACTCGCGCACAACGGGCACAACCAACTTTCAGACTCGAACACGGGCGAGGCGGACAACGTGTGGAGCTGGCACGGCATCTCGCCACTAGGCAAGCAGGTCATCACGGAGATGAACCGCCTTGGCATGATGATCGACATCTCGCATCCGTCGCGCGAATCGATGATGCAGACGCTCGCACTGAGCAAGGCGCCGATCATTGCATCGCATTCGGGTGTCCGCGCCCTCTGCAACGTGTCGCGTAACCTTGATGATGAGCAGCTGAAGGCGCTCGGGAAAAACGGTGGCGTGGTGCAGATGGTGGCGTTTCGCAGCTACGTGAAGTGCGATCCGGCCGGCGCGGCCGCCAAGGCGGCTGCTCAGACGCAGCTGTATCAGGAATTTGCGATCCAGACGGGCGGGCGCGGTGGCGGTGGTGGTCGCGGCGGCGCCGCTGGTGGCGCACCACGCGGTCCGGTAGCGGGAACGCCTGGGCCGTCCTGCTCCACGGCCGCGGGTGGATTTGCCAATCGCGCAACGGTCGTCGTGGACTCACAGGTCGCGCTGATGTCCCCGGCAAAGCAGCAGCAGTTCCGTGACCGCCAGCGCGCACTCGACGCCAGATATCCCACGCCGGCCATTGCGACGGTAAAGGATTTCGTCGATCACATCGATTACGGTGTGAAGCTCATTGGCCTCGACCACATCGGAATCAGCTCTGACTTCGATGGCGGCGGTGGACTGGATGGTTACAACTGTGCGCTCGAAGCCATCAACGTCACGAAGGAGCTCGTTCGTCGCGGATATACCGAGGAGCAGATCGGAAAGATCTGGAGCGGCAACCTGCTGCGTGTGCTCGGCGAAGTGGAAAAAGTGGCAAGGAAGATTCAGGCTGGGGAGATCAAGTCCTGACCAATTTTTGAACTCGCGTCAGTTGAATCTGCCCGCGCTGAAGTGCGAGATATCGAGCGCCGGACTTTCGTCGAGCGTCAGCTGCGCCGCGATCTCGCCAATGGCGCTCGCGAACTTGAAGCCATGCCCCGAGCACGCACTGAGCAGGACAACATTTGGTGCGTCCGTGAGCGTGTCAATGACGAAATTTTCGTCGAGCGTATTGGTATAGAGACATACCGCCGATTCCCTCGGCGTAGCGGCCGCGGAGGGGAGAAATCGGCGCGTCAGCCGTTCCACCGGTTCGACATCCGTGGCCGTCACCTCGCGATTGACGGAGACCGGCGTGACCGTTGCGCCCTCGTGGTGGATGCCCGCTTTCAGCCCATCGCCGACGTCCGGAATTGCATAGTACACGCGATTCGGCTCGTGCTCGATCATGAGGATGGGCAATTTGCCGGCAGTGAGCACGTCACCATTGCCGGAGGCATCGAACCAATGCACGGTCTGGCGCTCGACCTCGAGCGCCATTGACACATCGAGCATGGCGAGCAGCTCGCTCGTCCATGGTCCCGTGGCCATGACGATCTTTCGCGCGGAGATGGCGCCATTCGTCGTCATGAGACGAACACCGTCCGCACCATGCGCGAGCGCCATGACCTGCGTTTGACATTGTACCTCCGCACCCAGCCCGCGAGCGAGTGCCAGGTGCGCTTCGATGCACCGCTCCGGAAACAGGATGCCCGCACTCTTCTCCACCAGACCAACCATGCCGGCATCCACATGCAATGCCGGAAAGCGCGACATCACACCGTCGGCGTCAAGGAGCTCGACGTCGATGGAACGCTCCCGTGCACTCTCCGCCGCGCCACTGACGAGCGCACCGCCGGGCGGGCCAAGCATCAGCCCTCCGGTTCGACGAAACAGCGTTATTCCCGACGCCGCCTCGAGCGCGGACCAGTTCGCATACGCCCGGCGAACGAGCGGCACGTAGCTCGGATGTTCCGCATAGGCCTCGCGAATGATGCGCGTCCGGCCATGGGTGGAGCCGAGTGTATGCGGCGGGGTGTTCGTGTCGATGCCGACCACGCGCGCACCACGCGCAGCGAGGTGATACAGTGCCGCGCTCCCCATCGCACCAAGTCCGACTACGGCAACGTCGTACATACGCTTACCTGATCGCCGCAACGCGCTCCGCACCGGCCGCGCGTACGCGCTCCCGCGCGTCGGCGATCGCCTTCATCGTCTGCGGTGATGAACCCCCCGTTTCGATATCGGACGTTGTCGCGATGGAATTCACGTAGTACTCCGTCCATGTCTTGAGGATGTCCCGTTCGTGCTCTACTTCGGTTTCGCTGGCACCGGCAACGGCCTTCCGCGATAACGCAAGCTCGACGTCGAGACGCGCGATCGCCGCTTTCTCCAACTCGGTGATGATGCTGCGCGCCACCTCGCCGTCGGCATTCGCGAGTGTCACTGCAGATACGAGCGCCGCAATGCCGGTGTTCTGCAACGACGCCGCCGAAACCTTGTCGATGCGGTCGGCGTCGGTGTGATAGAACTGGTCCGTGAAGTGCCAGAACAACACGCCGGGCTTCTTGAACTGCAAAAAGGGCGTGTGGTCGCTGCCGCCCTCGAATGGATTCGTGCGCACCACCCATCCATTCGTCGACGCCTGATCGAGACACCGTGCGAGCAGATAGTCGTTGAAGTAGTGCGGAACGATCTGCTCCTTCTTGATCGGGCTGCCACCCCATTCCGAGTGGTGGTCGTCACCGCGCGTCCACACAGCGGAGGGATCGGGCATTTTCTCGATGAGGAAGGTGCCGCCCGTTTTCTTCGTGTCCTCACCAACCATGTCCAGGCTCAGACCCCAGTGCACGCCCTTCGTACGCACTGAATCGTCGGCCAGAAAATTTCTCGTCTGTGAAATTTCCGTCCCGAAGAGCATCGTGATCGTGCGCTTCGGCTGCACGGAGCCGTTCTTCGACATCACCGCCAGCACGCGCGCGAGTTCGGCAAGTGCGCCAACACCAGTGGCGTTGTCGTTCGCGCCCGGCTCCTGCACGTGCGCACTGAACACGAACCGCTCATCGGGATTCGTGGTGCCGTGCACCTCGGCCACAACAGTCCGCT
>JAQBPY010000428.1 GCA_028287285.1 Gemmatimonadota bacterium | reverse complement strand
ATCTCGCTCGACTTCCCCGTCCTTGACGAAAGCCGCTGGCGCCGCGTCGTCGCGGTCGTCCAGGACGAGTTGCTCACGCCGGTGGGCCTGCGTTCACTCTCCCGAAATAACCCGGACTACAAAGCGGCCTACGACGGCGATCTCCGCGCCCGCGACGCCGCCTATCACCAGGGCACCGTCTGGGGCTGGCTGATCGGACCATTCATTGACGCGTGGCTGCGTATACACCCGACCGAGCTGAACACCGCGATTCATTTCCTGGACGGCTTCCGCGACGAGCTAGGCACCTCCTGCATCGGCACCATCAGCGAAGTCTTCGACGCCGAGGCGCCGTTCACGCCCCGAGGATGTGTCGCCCAGGCCTGGAGCGTAGCGGAGGTACTGCGGTCGCTGTCGAAACTGCGCCTGTGATGGTAGCCAAGAGTGTCCGTCAGACCGGCTTCTGCTAAGCGATATTCCTCCAGAGCGATGTGACATGCCACAGACACTCCTGCCGGTGCTTGGGCAAGGTTCAGCGGTTGATCCTCCAATCGCTTTTGCACGGATGCAAAGCGAAATCGCCTTCCTTGGGAGCAGCCGGCGAGGGATGGCGTGAACCACAAGAACGTCGGACTAAGACGATATCGCCAGATGGTTCGCGCTACGAAGTGCTCCACGGATTGAAGAGAGGTACTCCGGTGAGGCGAACATCCGAGGTATTCCGTGTGACGTATGTCAGTCCGTGGTGGAGCGCGGTGGCCGCGAGTTGGGCATCGATCGTCGGCAGCGTTACGTGTTGACGCTTCGCGAGAGCCTCGATCTGACCCCACCGCTCGGCTACCCATTCATCGAATGGAAGCAGCCGGCCCGCGAAACGAATACGCAGATCGCGATCGAGCCAGCTCTGAAGCGCACTTCGCTTCGGGTCGTCGTCAGCGAGGAGGTCGACGCCTTTTCGAATTTCTCCGATGGTGATGATGCTCAGGTGCAATAGATCCTCAGGTGTCGCGAGAATCCAGTCCGCAACCGAACGAGCCGGACGCGCTTTCATCAGCTCCGAGATGACATTCGTGTCGAGGAGATACCCCGACGAGCCGGCTACCACTTGATTGTTCTCGTCGCGTCCCGCTTCCGAGTCAAATGCAGCTCGCTTCCTCCCGCGGCCTGGAAGAAGTCAAGGAGCGATTCCGGCTGCTGTGAAAGTTCACCGATGCGATCGAATTCTTCAGCGCGCACAATGACGACCGCCTCGCCGCGCTGTTTGACTACGCGTTGCGGACCCTCGGAGCGCACGCGCCTGAACACCTCGCTGAATTGCGCCTTCGCTTCGTGCAGTTGCCACACGCGATCATTAGCCATCTGACGTATCAGGCTAGCTGGACTGGTCAATCAGGTCAAGCACGCCGCCGACGATACGGCTGCCGACGTAGCGGGCAGGAATGCGATCGCCCCAAAAACGTCTTTACCCTCCGAACTGACCGAACGGTCATTCGGTGGTGGCGACGCTATTGCAGCGTGGCCGTGAGGTTTTTTTGCATGCTGTCGAAACGACTTACCTTTCTTCTTCTCGCCATCGCCGTCAGCGCACGAGCACAAATGGAGCCGCTCCGTCTCACGCTTGGCGATGCCATCCGCAGAGCTCTCGGCACGGGCTCGCAAACGGAGCTGGCACGGTCGAACGAGCAGCTGGCGCGGATTGCACGCTCCGAGGCTTGGAACGCGCTGCTTCCGCAGGCCGATGCGAAGCTGATGCGCTACAACCAGTCGATCAACCTGGCGACGTTCGGATTCACGCTGCCCGGTTTTCCGCAGGTTGTCGGCCCGTTCAACGTTACCGACGCGCAGCTTGCTGCCGCTGTGCAGGTATTCAACATGGCGGCGTTGCGGCACTATCAATCGCTTCAGAGCTCGGCCAACGCTACCAAGTATCAAAGTCAGCAGGCGGAGAATGACGTGGCCGCCGCGGTGGCGCGCCTGTATTTGATGGTGCAACGCGCGCAGTCACAGATCGAGGCGCGACAGGCGGACATCGCCCTCTTCACCCGCCTGCAGCAGACATCGCAGGACGAATTCAAAGCGGGTACGGGAACGCGGCTGGACGTTGCACAAGCAAATGTGCAGCTCGCGCGGGCGCGGCAGGCGCTGCTGGTGGCGCAGAACGACCGGCAGAACGCTGCGCTGGCATTGTTGAACGCGGTCGGCGCGGATGAGTCGGGCGACGTCATCATCGCTGATACGCCAACGGTCCCGACAGCCGTTCCGGCCATCGACACCTCGCTCGCCTCAGCCCGAATGCAGCGTCCTGAGCTGCGAGAAGCTGAAGAGAATGAACGCGCTGCGAAGCTCACCGTCGATGCTGCACGCGCCCGCCTTCTTCCCTCAGTGTCACTTGATTTCGAAGGCGATATGAGCGGCAATCGCACCACGGACCTTCACTGGAGCCGCCGCGTCGCCGCAAACCTCGGCGTGCCGCTGTTTCACGCCGACATCAACGCCAACATCGCCCGCGCGAAAGTGCAGTTGCATGATGTGCAGACGCGCCGCACGCAACTCGAGCGCGACATCGAGCAGGACGTGCGCCGGTCGCTGATGACGCTGCAGAACGCCGAGTCGCGCGTCGGCGTGGCGACGGAAAACGTGCAGGTGGCCGACGAGGCGTTGACCGTTTCGAGAGACCGGAGAGCGGCGGGATATGGATCGCCGGTCGAAGTCGA
>JAQBPY010000387.1 GCA_028287285.1 Gemmatimonadota bacterium | reverse complement strand
GTTGAGCTGGTCCACCATGGTGTTCACGGTGTTCTTGAGCTCCAGGATCTCGCCCTTTGCTTCTGCTGTAATCTTTCGGCTTAGATCTCCCTTTGCCACGGCCGTCGTCACGTCGGCGATATTTCTGACCTGCGACGTGAGATTCGACGCCATGAAGTTCACGGAATCGGTAAGGTCCTTCCACGTACCGGCGACACCCGGCACGTTGGCCTGGCCGCCAAGGATGCCTTCCGTACCGACCTCTCGGGCAACGCGCGTCACTTCGGCGGCGAACGACGAGAGCTGATCGACCATCGTGTTGATGGTGTTCTTCAGCTCGAGCATTTCGCCCTTGGCTTCGGCAGTGATCTTCCGCCGCAGGTCACCCTTGGCCACGGCCGTGGTCACGTCGGCGATGTTTCGCACCTGGTTGGTCAGGTTGCTCGCCATGCCGTTCACCGAGTCCGTCAGGTCCTTCCAGGTTCCGGAAACACCGGGCACGTTCGCCTGGCCGCCCAGCACACCTTCTGTTCCCACTTCGCGAGCCACCCGGGTCACTTCGTCGGCAAATGACGACAGCTGATCGACCATCGTGTTAATGGTGTTCTTCAGCTCGAGAATTTCGCCCTTGGCTTCTGCCGTGATCTTCTTGGAGAGGTCGCCCTTTGCGACGGCGGTGGTCACGTCGGCGATGTTTCGCACCTGGTTGGTGAGGTTCGTCGCCATGCCGTTCACCGAGTCCGTCAGGTCGCGCCACGTACCACTCACACCTTGCACGTTGGCCTGGCCGCCCAGCCGTCCCTCCGTTCCCACCTCTCGCGCCACGCGCGTGACTTCGCTCGCGAAGGCGTTGAGCTGGTCCACCATTCGGTTCACGGTGGATCCGATGCGGAAGAACTCGCCCTGCACCGTCTTGCCCTCGATCTCGAGCTCCACCTTCTGGCTCAAGTCGCCCTCGGCCACCGCCTTGATCACGCGCGCGACTTCGGACGTGGGCTGCACGAGGTCCGTGATGAGGGAGTTCAGCGCATCCACCGAGCCGGCCCACGACCCGCTCGCCGGTCCGATCGTCGCACGGTCCCGCATCTTGCCCTCGCGGCCCACCGAGAGCGCCACCCGGTTGGTCTCGTCGGCCAGTCGTGCCTGCTTGGTGGCGACCGAGTTGAAGATGTCCGCGATTTCCGAGAGCAGCGAATCACTCCCCGACGAGTCGACCCGCACCGCAAAGTCGCCGGCGTCGAGGGCGCGCAGCCCGGCGAGCAGCTGGCGCAAGGCCCGATCTCGACCCGGCCCGCCGCCGCCCCCGTTTCGTGAGCCGGCAGCGGCGCCCATGCGGAGATCGTCTGTCACGTCAATTTCTGGGACGAGCGCCGCAGCGTTGCGGCGGGGCCGGCCACGTTTTCCGCGGCCGCTCGATGCGCTCTCGTCGTCTGGCAATTGGGGTCTGTCACCAACGCTCACGGTCAACTCCTCTTTGGAAAGACAGGATGCGAAACGCCACCGGGACGAGCGGCGGCGAGCATGGCAGCCTCGTCACCTCCGAGGCCAGGCGTTCCCATCTGCAAGAAACAGGCTCTTCGAAATATTATCATATCAATATGTATTGATATTGAGCTTTCTGCTGTGAGCTCCCAGCCAAACGTCATCAAGGACACGAGCTGGAGCTGGAGCTCGGGCTCGGGCTCGAGATGGAGCTACGAGAGCTCGGGACTCAGCAGTTCCGCCTGGTCACCGAGCACGATGACGCCTTCGCGGATGATGCGGGCGTACACACGCGACCAGCCGGGATGGACTTTCTCACTCGCGCGCTTGAACCGGCCATCCGTGAACGCGCCGCTGATGGTGTTGCATGGAGGGGCAAAATTCGTGATCTCGAGCACCACCGTGCCAATGCGCAGGCGGGCACCGGGTTGCATCACGGCCCAATCAAGACCTTCAATAGTCACATTTTCCCCCATCGCACCTGGCCACACGGGGTGCCCCTCGACGCGCAATGCACCGATCAACTCGGCCGAATAGAGGCAGAGCGCCCGGTCCGGGCCACCATGGTAGCGGCGGTCGCGCTGCCAGTCGCCCACAATACCGGTCAGCTGCACCTCAGCGCGTTCAATGGGCAGCTTGGGGACGCCACCCCCCGATCGCTGCAGTCCAACCACACGCCCCACGCTCATCCCGGAATGTCGCCGACCATCATCTTCACGGGAATGCCGCCGTTGCTCGTGGATGCGACCGGCTCGAGCCGCAGCTTCAGCTGGCGGTCTAGCGCCGGCTCCGGCGACAGCAGCGCCACGCGCCACCCCGCCGCCCGCTCGCGAAGCACGTTGCCGAGCTGCGCCCAGAGATCCCGCACGCGGTCCGCGTCACCCACCCGCACGCCGTACGGTGGATTCATGACGATCCATCCCCGTGGCGCTTCCGGGAAATGCGCGGCCGAGATGGAGTGGATGTCGAATGAGACCATGTCCGATACCCGCGCGCGTTCGGCATTCTGCCTGGCTGCCGCAATGGCGCCCGCGTCGCGGTCACTGCCAACAATCATGGCGTTCGACGTGCGCATCACGCGCTTCCCAAGCTCCGAGCGAAGGCGCTCTCCCAGCCCCACCGCCATGCCGGGCCACCCCTCCATGGCGAACGTCCGCTCCAGGCCGGGCGCAATGTTCCGGGCGCGAAGGGCAGCTTCAATGGGAATCGTTCCGGAACCGCACACCGGGTCGATGAGAGGCGAAACACCATCCCACCCCGACGCCGAGATCATTGCCGCCGCGATTGTCTCTCTCAGGGGGGCCTTGGCCGTGGACTGCCGGTAGCCGCGACGGTGCAGCAGCGCGCCGGAGCTATCCGCGCTCACGGTGCATACGTCACGCATGAAGCGCACGACGACGAGCGCGGAGTCGTCCATGTCTACCGTTTCTTCTTCGTCGACGCTTCCACCCTGTGCGCGCACGCCGGGCACAACGCGCATGGCAGCGTCCGCCAATCGTTGCGCCACGGCATCGGAATGGTAGAGCCGGGATTTCTTGCAGGTGACGCGGAAGCGGAGCGCATCTCCCGGACGCACGATGCGACCCCACTCGATACGGCGCGCATGCCGTTCCAGCTCGGCAAATCCGCGTGCTTCGAAGGTTGCCAGGCGCATGACCACCCGCGACGCGATCCTGAGCGACGCATTCGCCAGCAGGCCGCTGTAGGAGTCGCCACGCCACGCAACGCCACCCTCCTCCGCCTGTGCGTCGAGGCCCAAGGCGCGCGCTTCGGCCAGCGCCAGCGCTTCGAGTCCGGGCGCGACGATCGCGTACCAGTCGTGTTCAATGGGAGATAAAGTCACTCCGCAACCCTAATATGGTGGGCGGCCAGCGCATAGTTCAGGGTGCGGAGAGTATCTCCCGACAGTCGTTCGCTTCGCTCACTTCTGCGGGATGACAACTGGCTGTAAAGCAGCGCGGCGACATCCCAACACTCGTTCGCTTCGCTCGCTCCTGCGGGATGACAGCTGACTGTACAGCATTGGCGCCCATGCAATCCTGTTCACGACAAACTGTCATCCCGCAGGAGCGCAGCGACTGTCGGGAGCTGCCGTCCCCTCCCTGGAGATAGGCTGGGCAGAAGCTTGGCGATGTGCTTCTCTCAAGCTCGATATACGGGATCAGCTATATGGGGCGGCGCATTGTTGATAATTCCTGTATCATTGCGCATGGATGCTGTTACGAATCCACTCGCACCAGTACTGGCAGTCCCCTCCTGAGCTCGCTTGCGAATGAGTTGCGAGACACAATACGGGGGTCAAACCGAGCGCGTCCGCCCCGCTATTTGAGTCCGACAAGAAACATTTGATTGTGAGAGGAATGACCTGGAGCCCACAGCATGGAGACACCGCGTTTGCCGTTCCCCTGTTCGATGAGGTCATGTGCCGCATCACGCCCGGTGGCACTTGGCGGATGTCATGATCACGGTCCAGAACCTCACTCGCCAATACGGTGACTTCACCGCGGTCGACCACATCTCGTTCACCGTGAACCCCGGCGAGGTGCTCGGCCTGGTCGGCCCCAATGGTGCCGGCAAGACCACCACCCTCCGCTGCCTCGCCGGCATCATTGCCCCATCGACCGGGTCCGTCTCCATCGCAGGCCACGACATCCAGACCGATTCCGTGGCGGCCAAGCAGCAGCTTGCGTTCATTCCCGACGAGCCGCACCTGTTCGAGCACCTCACCGTAGAAGAGCATCTTCGCTTCGTGGCTCGGCTCTACGGCGTGGCCGACGTGGAGCAGCGCATTGGCCCGCTGCTCGAGGAGCTCGAGATTGCCGACAAGCGCCGGTCGCTCTCCACAGAGCTCAGTCGCGGCATGAAACAGAAGCTGGCCATTGCCTGCGGGCTGTTGCACGATCCCTCTGTGCTCATCCTTGATGAGCCCCTCACCGGCCTCGATCCGGGCGGCATGCGGCGCATGCGGGCCACCATTGCCAATCGCGCCAGGGCGGGATCGTCGGTCATCCTGAGCTCGCACCTGCTCACGCTCGTCGAAGAGCTGTGCACCAAGCTGTTCGTGATTCGCAAAGGTGCGTGCGTCGCGTACGGATCCATTGCGGAAATCGTCGACGCGCATCCCACCCTCGCCGGCCAGTCACTCGAGGACGTATTTCTCGCCCTCACCGGTGCAGACGAACGGCTGTCCAACGCATGACTCGCGCTTTTGCGTATCTGATTCTCGTCTCGATGCGCAATCGATTCGTGTCGCAGGTGAAGCGCATCCGAAACCCACGGTACGCACTCGCGCTGCTGCTGGGGCTCGGATACTTCTGGATGATGTTCTTCAACAGGGGCATGCGCGCGCCTGGCGGGCGCCAGGGCTTGAACCTGTTTGCCGGAATGGGTGCGAGCACGGTGCTCCCCCTCATTCTGCTGCTGTTGACGGCGTATGCCTGGATCACGGGCGGCGACAAGTACGCGCTCGCATTTACCGAAGCCGAAGTCTCCGTGCTGTTCCCCGCGCCGATCTCCCGGCGCGGACTCATCGTCTACAAGCTGGTTCGCTCGCAGACGGCTGTATTGTTCACGAGCCTTGTCTGGTCGATGCTGTTCCGGTCCGGAAAGGGCGGCGCCATCGGCATCGTCAGCTACTGGATCATGTTGTCGATCATCACACTGCACCGCCTGGGCGTGGCACTGATCTTCGCGTCGAGCGCGGAGCATGGCGTGCGTGGGCTGCGTCGCAGTTGGCCGGCCATTGCGGCGTTTGGCGTCGTCGCCACGGTGATCGTGAATGGGCTGCTCGGTCTGCGCACCTCGTTCGCGTCGGCAACGGGCATGGGTGAGATGATGGACATTGCAGCCCGTGGCCTTTCAACCGGCATTGTTGGGTGGGCGCTCTACCCATTTCGCGTGGCCGTTGGCCCAATGGTCGCAACGACTACCGCCGAATGGCTCGCTGCGCTCGGTCCGGCGCTGGTGCTGGTGGGGCTGCACGTGTGGTGGGTGCTGCGCACGGACTCCGCATTCGAGGAAACGGCAGCGGCGGCATCGGCCGCACAGGCGCAACGCATCCGCGCAATGCGTGCACGGGGGGTATCCAGCGGTACGGTGTCCGTGAAGGCCGCGCGTCGCACCGTTGGCCTCCGGCCCACTGGCGCGCCTGCCGTTGCACTTCTCTGGAAGAACGTGCTGTGGCTCTCGCGAACGGGGCAGGTGCGAACGCTTGTGGGCTTGCCGGTCATTGCATGCGTCGCCGCCGTTGGATTTGCCGGTGGTCATGCGGACCTGGAGCCGATGGTTGCAATCCTGAGCGCCATCATGGCCGCGACGGTGCTGCTGTTCGGCCCGATGACCATGCGCAACGACCTGCGGGGTGAGCTGCGCCGCCTGCCCATGCTCAAGACGCTTCCCCTCACGGGACGTCAGATCATTCTTGCGGAGGTCGCGAGCAGCGCGACGCCAACGGCGGCGGTGCAGTACGTGCTGATCGCCGCGGCCATCCTGGCCCTCTCCTTTGCGAGCACAGGCGTGCCTGCTCTTGGCCTTCGGATTGGCGTGCTCATCGGGGCGCCATTTTTTCTGCTCGGCCTCAATCTCGCGAACTTCACGATCCACAATGGAATGGCGCTCTTGTTTCCGGCGTGGGTGAGGCTGGGCGAGCTGGGCGGCTCCGGCGTGGAGGTGATGGGCCAGATGATGTTGACGATGCTGGCGACGTTGCTGATGCTCCTGCTCCTGCTCGTGGCACCGGCTGTTGCGGCAGGAGCGGCGTACTTTGCGCTGCAGTCGCTGCCGGTGGCAGCCATTGGCGGCGCCGGCCTTGCAGGCGGGGCAGCCCTGTGCGCGGAAGCCTACGGACTGATGGCCATGCTCGGCAGCTCGCTGGAGCGCCTGGAGCCGATGCAGCTGGGCTGACATGCATATCCGGCAGCACTGCTGTCATTCCTTCACCAGTGAAGTGTTGATGATCGGCCAGCATGGCAGTTTCTGGCTGGTCCATCGCATGCGTTTTGAGTGGTCGGCCGCGACATCGCGGACTACTTCAAACACTCACCATGGAGGCCTATCCAATGTTGACCACTCGCAATTCGCTCGATCGCATGATGACGCTCAACCGTGCCTTCGATCAGGCGTTCGGTGCGCCACTTGGCGCCCGCGTCTGGGTACCGGCGCTCGACGTTGCCGAACGCGGCGACGCGTACGTCGTGCTGGCAGAGTTGCCGGGTGTGAGCCCGGAGGCTGTGGACATTCGTTTCGAGCAGAACGTGCTCACCATTCGCGGCACCAAGCCCGCGAGCTTCGAGGCTCCGGCCGAAGGTGAGCTTCGTGTGTTCGCTGCGGAGCGTGTGCAGGGCACCTTCGAGCGCTCCATCCGCTTGCCGGAGTTCGTCGACGCCGATCGTATCGACGCGACGTTCGCGAACGGACTGCTCACGATCACGGTTCCGAAGGCACAGGCAGCACAGCCCCGCAAGATCTCGATCAAGACGCAGACTGCTTGATCAATTGGTGCGCAAAAAGGCCGGACGCGCTGCGTCCGGCCTTTTGGTTTGTCACTGAAGTGAAAGGCGGTAGTATTACACTTCGGCTCCACAATGAGCCGCTCCCCCTCCCTGGACTCCGTGCACATGCTCGCCCACCGGGTGCGTGCGTGGTGGCGTGCGGCGTCCATGCCGCGCCTTCGACGCATTCTCTTCGCGATCTATCTGCTCACCGCGGCGCTCGACGCAGCGGGGAAGTCTCTTGCGGCGACGCCTGCGTTCAATCGCGCTGCCGCCGAGCTGGTATCCAATGCGCACGCCGAGAACCTGCGCAATGCCGCGCGGCCATCGGGCAACTATGAAATTTTTCGCCTGTCCTCGCGGAACCTCGTCTCGGGAGCGGATCTCTACGCAGAGTATCCCGAAGAGCATTCGGACCGCTTCAAGTACAGCCCCACGTTCGCACTCCTGTTCTCGCCACTCTCGTGGATGCCGTGGCAGCTCGGCCTCTTCCTATGGAGCGCGCTGAATGCGCTCGTCCTCTTTGTGTCCATCGAGCGTGTGCTTCCTGGCCGGAATGGGTTGCTCGCACTGGCATTCCTGCACCTCGAAGTACTGCGCGCGATGCAGAACGCCCAGAGCAATGCGCTGGTCGCCGGCCTGATCATCCTTGCCTTCGCGGCGCTCGAGCGAGGCAAGGCATGGAAAGCGGCCGGTGCGGTGCTCCTCGGCGCGTCCGTCAAGATATTTCCGCTCGCCGCGTTGTCCTTTGCAATTCCGCGCCGGCTCGTGATGCGAACCGGCGTGTGGGCAACTGCGATGGGCGCGACACTGCTCGCGGCGCCCTTGCTCGTCACCACTCCTGCCAGGCTCGTGGCGCAGTATCGATCATGGCAGGGCGTCGAGTCCAGCGACGCGAAGCAGCGGTGGTTCTCGGTGATGGAGCTGATTCACCGCTGGTTCGGAACGGAGTGGCCGAACTGGCCCGTGCAGCTTGCCGGCACGCTGGTGCTGCTCGCCCCGCTGGTGCTGCGGCGCGAGCGGTGGGACGAAGCCCGATTCCGCCTCACGTATCTCGCGTCCGTGCTGCTCTTTGCCGTGCTGTTCAATCATCAGGCCGAGCGTGCGAGCTACGTGATTGCCTTCACGGGTGCCACGCTCTGGTTTTGCAGTGCACCGAGAACCACCATGCGTTCCGTGCTGTACGGAATAGCGTTCGTGACCACGCCGCTCATGTCGACGCTCATTCCGGGCGCGCTGTTTCGGACTGATACCGCAACGTTGTATCGTCTGGCCGTACCCGCGCTCGCAATCTGGGGAATGGCGCAATTGGAGCTGCTGCGCCGGACCGGGCAGGCAGGCCCCCGCGCTACCGAGGCTGACGGACTCTCGCCACCCTGAGTGCAGCGCGGGGCCTGCTTCTTCAACCCGCCAGCCGGGCCGTGAGGTCGATTGCCACATTGCCCTTCAATGCGCCCGAAACAGGACATCCCTCCTTCGTGGCCTGGGCAATGGCCTGAAACTGGGCATCATCCAGGTTGGGGACGGAGGCGGTGGTGGTGAGCTTCATGGTGGTGATCTTGAATCCCTCGCCGACCTTCTCTATCGTACATGCCGCCGTGGTTTCCACACTCGTGGGGGCGAATCCGGCCTTTTCGAGCCCCGCGCTCAATGCCATGCTGAAGCACGCGGCTTCGGCCGCGGCCAGCAATTCCTCGGGGTTGGATCCAACGGCATCTTCAAAGCGCGACCCAAAGCTGTAGCTGCCGCCCAGTCCTGTCTGCCCCTTGAACGAGCCATTTCCGCCCTTCAAGCCGCCTTCCCACTTCGCGCTCGCTGTTCTCGTCGGCATTCGTTGCTCCGGTAGTCGTATTGTTGAGATGTGAACCGTCTGCGCCGAGTGCTTGACGCACCCTTTCCCTCGCGCTTTATCTCCTCTCATGACCGAAGCGGCCGAATCGCCGCTCCCGCCGTCCGTGGCGCGAGTGCTGCGCACGTTTCGCGCCCTGGGGCGCGAGGAAAAGATGCAGACCCTGCTCCACTATTCCAAGCAGCTGGAGCCGCTGCCCGAGCGGTTCCAGGGTCTGGACCGTGCCGAGTTCACGGTGCCGGAGTGCCAGACGCGAGTCGACCTGTTCCCGGAAATGCGTGATGGCAACCTGTATTTTCATGTCGATCTCAATGCGCGGCAGTCGCCCACCATCGCCGCATTTCTGGCCATCCTGTTTTCTGCCGTCAACGGCCATCCGCCGGAAACCGCACTCGCGATCCCCGATGACTTCGTGCGCCAGATGATGGAGGGCATCGGCCTCGCCGGACGCGAAGTCGGACTGAACGCCATGCTCGCACGCGTGAAGCGCCACGCGAAGCGCGCTCTGACTGATACCTAGAAGACCATGTCTCGCAAGCCGCAAACGTACGCCAACCACAAGCGGTATTTCCCGCTCTACCACTACGTGGCGCTGCCCATTCTCCTGGCCAACGTGGTGGTGACGGTAGCACACGCCATTCTCCACCCAGGCCCGTTCACGGAATGGCTCGTGGTGTTGTCGCTGGGTCTGGTGGCGGCCGTCATCGCCTGCCGTGCTTCGGTGCTCATCGTGCAGAACCGGCTCATTGGGCTCGAGATGAGGCTGCGTCTCGCCACCACGCTTGCACCCGAGCTCCGCGGACGCATCTCCGAGCTGCAGCTGCGCCACCTCGTGGGACTTCGGTTTGCCGGCGACGCCGAACTGCCGGAGCTCGTGGAGCGGTGTCTACGGGGCGAGCTGCCCACGACGGACACGGTCAAGCAGGCCATTCGCGAATGGCGGCCTGACTTCATTCGCGCCTGACACCCACTCGATTCGTATGCAGCGCTTCCTGAATGCGTTCGTGTGGGTCGCCACGATTCTCGTCGTACTGGTTGGCGTGGTCTATGTCGCCATCGTGTGGCTCTTTACCGCTCCCTTCGATCGCGGGCGCTACCATGCCGGCCGCGCTTTTCGACAGGTGGCCGTGGCCCAGGTGGCACTCAACCCGCTCTGGCACTTCGAGACGGATGGCAAGGGACCGGACAATCCGCGGCTCCCTTACATCGTCGTCTCCAACCATGAATCGTACGCCGACATCTTCCTGATCAGCCACTTTCCCTGGGAAATGAAGTGGCTGTCCAAGGACACGATGTTCAAGATTCCCGTCATGGGCTGGATGATGCGCATGGCGAATGACATCTCCATCGAGCGCGGCAAGCGCGAGAGCGTGGTGAGCGCGATGCGCGGCTGCCGCGACAGGCTCGCCAAAAAGGTCAGCGTCATGATCTTTCCCGAGGGCACGCGCGCGAGGACCGACGAGCTCCTGCCGTTCAAGGACGGCGCCTTCAAGCTGGCCATCGAAGCAGGCGCACCCATCCTTCCCATTGCCGTTGCGGGAACGCGTGACTGCATGGCGAAAGGCAGCTTCGCGTTTCGCCGCGCGCGCGCAAAGGCCCGGGTGCTCGCGCCCATCCCCACAACGGGCATGACGAGCGCTGACGTCGCTGCACTTCGCGATGCGACGCGCGATGTCATCGACGCCGCGCGGCGGGAGCTGCAACGCGAGCTGGCAGCGCACGAACAGAAAGTGTGACACAGGCTCACCCCGCTCCTCGCAGTGAAGCGGAGCTCGAAGAATGCATTTCTCGTCCTTCGGCATCGCTCGCCACACGCCTTGGCGGCGCCCCGGGCGACGTCATCATCCTCGGCGCCGGCGGAAAGATGGGTCCATCGCTCACGCGCATGATGAAGCGTGCGGGTCCCGCGCGCCGAGTGATGGCGGTGTCGCGGTGGTCGGACGCCGGGGCCGCCAATGCATTGCGTAACGACGGCGTGGAGATCATCCAGGCTGATCTCCTGGACGCAAGGGCGCTTGCCGCACTTCCCGATGCGCCGAATGTGGTATTCATGGCCGGCCAGAAATTTGGAACAGCCGGAAATCCCGCGACGACATGGGCCATGAACGCGGCGGTGCCTGCGTTTGTCGCCGAACGATACGCCGGTTCGCGCACCGTGGTGTTCAGCACCGGCAATGTCTATCCGCTGACGCGCGCGTCGGGCGGCGGCTCGCGCGAAACGGACGAACCGGCACCCATTGGCGAGTACGCCTACTCGTGTCTCGCGCGCGAGCGGATCTTTGCGGCGGCCGCCGCACGTCACGGAACACCTGTGGCGATCGTGCGGCTCAACTACGCCCACGACCTTCGATACGGAGTGCTCACCGATCTTGCCACGCGCATCGTTCGACGTGAGTCGGTTGATCTTTGCATGAGCTACGTGAACGTGATCTGGCAGGGCGACGCGAATGCCATCGCCCTGTCCCTGTTGCCCCTCGCCCAGACAATGCCGCCGCACATCGTCAACGTCGCAGGCCCGCAGCTGCTTCGCATCGCGGACGTGGCACATGCGCTTGGAACGCGACTGCATGTGGACCCCGTGTTTACGGGCGACGAAACCCCGGATGCGCTGCTGAGCAACACGTCGCACATGAGAGAGCTGTTTACCGACCCGCTCCTGCCCCTCGACGTGTTGCTGGACTGGGTCGCGTCGTGGGTACTTCAGGGTGGACGTCTGCTTGGAAAGCCAACGCAGTTCGAGAAGCGTGATGGAACGTTCTGACCGCTCATCGTCCATTCACGGCCACTTGCTCCATGGGCAGGTCATCCCCGCCCATCCGCTCGCGCTCACCAGCAACCGGACGCTCGACGAACGGCACCAGCGCGCGTTGACGCGCTACTACATTGACGCGGGCGCGGGCGGCATCGCGGTGGGCGTGCACACCACGCAGTTCGCCATTCGCCAACACCAGCTCTATCGCCCGGTACTGGAATTGGCGATGGAAACATCGCGCTCGTGGCGTGCATCCAGCACGCACCCGTTCGCGCACATTGCGGGCGTGATTGGCGACACCAAACACGCCGTTGCCGAGGCAGAAACGGCACGCGCACTGGGATACGACGTCGCACTGCTGAGCCTCGGCGCAATGAAACATGCGAGCGACTCGCAGCTGATCACGCACTGCCGGCATGTGGCGGAGGTATTGCCCCTGTTCGGCTTCTATCTCCAGCCCGCGGTGGGTGGACGCGTGCTCAGCTATGCGTTCTGGCGCGAGCTCGTGGAGCTTCAGAATGTCTGGGCAATCAAGATTGCGCCGTTCAATCGCTATCAGACGCTCGACGTCGTCCGTGCCGTCGCTGATTCCGGCAGGCGCGACATCGCACTTTACACGGGGAATGACGACAGCATCATCCCGGATCTCCTTACGCCGTATCCCGGCAACGGAAAGATGGTTGGCGGGCTGCTCGGCCAGTGGGCGGTGTGGACACACCAGGCTGTCGCATTGCTCCGTCGGGCCCAGGCTGTTCGCGGCCATTTGCTTGATGCGAGCTGGTTAACGGAGAGCGCTGCGCTCACCGACGCGAACGGCGCAATTTTTGACACGGCCAATGGCTTTGCCGGATGCATTGCCGGCATTCACGAAATTCTCTGCCGGCAGGGCTTGCTGCAAGGCATCTGGTGCCTGGACGCCAATGAGGGACTCTCCGCCGGACAGTCTGCGGAAATCGACCGCGTGTGCCGAGACTATCCCATGCTCGCGGACGATGCGTTCGTGCGCGAGCATCTGGATCGCTGGTTACGCTAGAACAAGTCCTTTACCCAGCACTCCTTTGCCGGCCGTTCGAAGCACGTGCGCCATGTACCGAGGTCGGTCAGGCTCGTGTCGAACACCACGGTGTCTTCCGTGATCGCACCATCGCGAGCCAGCCCTGCTATTTCCGCGCGCGACACGCATTGGACCACCCCATGATTGTCCCGATAGAAGACACGCCCGCCCCCGACGAGGTTCGCCCCTACCCTGCGCTCAAGTTGCTGAAGAACGCGGAACAGGCCGTCGATGGAGCAGCCGGACGCCCCCGCCGTGCTCTGGTCCACCGCCACCACAAGAAACCGGCCGTCACGCCACTCGCGCGCGACCGTGAGCGGCGCGCCATGGGCTTTCCAGCCCTCGAGATGCTCATCCACGCCTTCGAGGAGGACGCCGGCGCCTTCGTCGCTGAGCGGTTTATCGCTGCCAAACACCCAGACGCGCGCAACATCGGGCAACGTTTCGAAGGGGACGACAGGCATCTGCTTGGACCGTGGAAGAAGAATCGCATGCACGCCACTCGCGAACGGCGTTGTTACCCTTCAAGATAGTCACACGTCGCTCGCACTCCAGCGACGCTCTTCGACCACGCTATCTTGGCCAGCGAACCGCCCCCACTCACTCCAGTAGCTGACGAGCGCTACCGGCCGCTTTTCGCTCTCTCACCCCAGCCTGCCTGGGTGTATGATCGCGCGACCCTGCGCTTTCTCGAGGTGAACGAGGCGGCCGTGCGGAGCTATGGCTGGTCGCGCGATGAATTCCTGGGGATGTCCATTCGCGATATCCGGCCTCCGTCCCTGCAGCAGCGCCTGGACACACAGATCGAGGAGGCGGCGGACGACGGCCATCACAGCATGCAGTCCACGCACCGCACAAAGGACGGCCGACAGCTCCGCGTGGAGATCAGCTCGTACCCGCTGGAGTTTGACGGACACTCCGCGCGCATGGTGCTCGTGCATGACGTCACGGCCCGGGAACGCGCAGCCGAAGCTCTGGTCCGCAGCGAGGAGAAATACCGCTCGGTCATCGAGCAGCTGCAGGACGTCTTCTTCCGCACGGACACCGACGGGCTCTGGACGTTCCTCAACCCCGCGTGGACGACACTCACCGGCAATGCCGTGGACGCGAGCCTCGGCAAGAATGCGCTGAGCTTCGTATATCCATCCGACCGCAGCGCGATGCTCGATGCCCTGCGCTCCCTGTCCAGTGAACAGGTCGACAGCACACTCGTGGAAGTGCGGATGTTTCACAGCGAGGGCGGCTACCGCTGGGTGGAAGCGAGCTCGCACATCGTCCGCGACGACATCGGCGGCGTGGTGGGCATCATGGGCACGCTGCGCGACATCACGCAACGGCGCGCCGAGAGCGAAGAGCGCCAGCGGCTCGCCACCAACATCCGCCAGCTGCTCGATGCATCCGGCGAAGGCATCTACGGCCTCGACGCACAAGGGGTCATCACGTTCGTCAACCAGCGCGGCGCGGAAATGCTGGGCTACCAGATCAGCGACCTGATCGGGCAGTCGATGCATGATCTCACGCACCACTCACACCGCGATGGAACGCCGTACCCGAAATCGGAAGGTCCGATTCACCGCGCCGCCGTGGGAGGTGTGGCGTGTGAGGTCGACGATGAAGTCATGTGGCGGAAAGACGGCGGCCAGCTTCTCGTCGGCTACACGGCGTCTCCTATCCGCGAGAATGAACGGCTCTCCGGCGCCGTCGTGCTCGTACGCGACATCACCGCAAGAAAACGGACGGAGCAGGAGCTCATCGTGGCGCGCGATGCCGCCGAAGCCGCGAGTCGTGCCAAGAGTGATTTCCTCGCGAGAATGAGCCACGAGCTGCGCACGCCGCTCAACTCCATCATCGGCTTCGCGCACGTGCTCCAGAAGAACAAGCACGGCACGCTCAAGACGGAGGAGACATCGTACCTCCATCGCATTTCGACGAACGGCCTTCATCTCCTTGGCCTGATCAATGACATCCTCGATCTCTCGAAGATCGAGGCGGGCCGCATGACGCTCGATCTCTCCCTCGTTTCACTCGACACGCTGGTGCGCGAAACGCTCGACGAGCTGGAGAGCCAGGTACGCGAGCGGCCGCTGGTTCTGCGCGCGGAGATTGCGCCACACGTGCGCACCATCCTGACGGACGGCGCTCGCATGAAGCAGGTGCTCATCAACCTCATCGGAAACGCGATCATGTTTACCGAGCGCGGCCAGGTCATCGTGCATCTGGCTCTCGATCCCCATGGACACCCCGTGCAGATCACGGTGCGTGACACGGGCATCGGCATTCCAAGGGATCGCCTCGCGGCAATCTTCAACGTGTTCGAGCAGGCCGAGAGCATGACGGCGCGCCGTTTTGGGGGCACGGGGCTCGGGCTGGCCATCTCGCGCTCCCTCTGCGAGCTGATGGGTCATAGCCTGGAGGTCACGAGCGTGGAGGGGCAGGGCACGACAATGACCATCACGCTCGGCGAGACACCACGCACGGTACGGCTCAGCAACCCCATTGGAATCAATGTCATTCCGGAAACGCCGCGGCGAGACAATGTGGAAGTCGCCACCGCGCCGCTCATCCTCGTGGTGGACGACGATGCGGATTCCCGCTTGCTGCTTGGCCAGCTGCTCGAGGAGGCAGGTTGCCGCGTGGCATATGCAACATCCGGCCTGGAGGCATTGAGTCTCGCCCGGGACCTCCTGCCGGCGGTGATCTTTCTGGATCTCCGCCTGCCCAAGATCAGTGGCTTCGACGTCCTGCGAATTCTTCAGGCCGATGTCGTGCTCAGGAGCACGCCGGTGATCATTGCGAGTGTCGCGGGCACCGAGTCACGCAGCCTGCTCTCCGGCGCCGCCGATATCATCGACAAGCCGATTACGCGGCAGCACGTACACGATGTATTGACGCGGTGGGTTGTACCTGCCTGACGCGTTGCAGGCGAGTCATGTGAGCATGCTTTTCATTGTGGCGATCGGTGCCGGCCTGTGCGCGATCATGCTTGCATTCGTGACCCGCGCGGGCCACATCCAGCATTGGGACGACGGTCTCGAAGTGTGGATGGATCCGTTTCGCGCGCGGTGGCTTCGCGCCGCATCCGTTGCGACGCTCCCTGGTGAGTGGTTTGCGCATTACGGCATTGGTCTCGTCCTGGCTGCCGTTCTGGTAGCCACGCGCCAGGGCGCGATGCGTGCCATCGTGCCTCCCCTTTTCCTGGCATCGCTCGGTGCCACGCTCTTTCATCATGCCGTGAAGTTCGTGTACCGGCGCGTGAGGCCGGACGTGGCCGTCAAGCGGAACAAGACCGAGCCTGCCTTCCCCAGCGGACACACGACCAACGCGACGGCGGTGTTGGCGACAGGTGCGTTCATGCTCGTTCACCTTGACCTGATGCCGGCCCCCCTGGCGATTGTGGGCGTCATCATCATCTGTGCATGCGTCGGTGCCAGCCGGGTTGCACTCGGCTGGCACTGGGGAAGCGACGTCGTGGGCGGCTGGCTGTCCGGCACTGCGGTGGCGTGCCTGTGCTCTGCGCTGTTTCTGGCACTCTCGGCCTGAGAGCAGGTCCTTCGCCTGACTCGGGACGACGGGATTATGGCTTGGTGGGCAGCTGGATGAGCGGTGTTGCGCCGCCACTGACTTGCGGCAGCTTTCCATCCCACTTCTTGGTGATCTCGTATTGCACGAGCGTTGGCGTGATGCTCTTTGCCAGCAGCTCGTTGGCATGCGCCTGTGCTTCAGCCTCCGCGGTGATGGCCTTGGCGCGGCCGGCCGCCTTGATCGAATCGCCCTGTGCGTTGAACGTGTTCTTCTGAAGCTCGTTCTGCGCCGTGAGTGCCTGCTGCTGCATCACGTTCTTCTGGTTGATGGCCTCCATCACCGCCGGCGGCGCGCGCAGCTCGTTGATCGTGAACTGTTTCACATCGAAGCCCATTGGCTGCAGGCGCTTCGACACGAGTGCGTACACGCGGCTGGTCGCTTCCGCCTTCTTTGGACCGATGACGTCGGCCACCGGCTCCGTTCCAACAATCTCCTGCAACGCCTGGCGAATGGCCTGTTTTACAAAACCGTGCGTGATCTGATTGATGTCCGTGCGGAACATCGTGTACAGCTTTGGCGTTTGCGCCGGGTCCAGCTGGAACGAGAGGGACACATCGAGCGCGAGGGGCTGTCCTTCCACGCTGTTGACGTTGATCTCGTCGTTGAAGCCACTGCCCTCGTTGGAGCTCTTCGCGAGAATGAGCGTCTTGAGGAAGATCGGATACTCCTCGATGCCGGTTGCGAACGGCATGCGGGCGTGGATGCCGGGGCCGAGCGGAACCGGGTCCACGCCGCCACCCGCGCGATGAATGACGATGCCCACGTAGCCGGGGTTCACATAGGTGAACGTGGACGGCAGCAGGAACAGCAGCGCAACGACGGCCACAAGGGCCACCGCCGCGCGCTTGAGCTTGCGGCCCGAATCCGTTTCGGGGTCGAACATGGTACTAGCCATGGAACGTCTCCTTGTAACAGTCGGGGCACGCTCGCTCTCCGTTCGCGAGGCGTACCAGTTGGTCTTCTGTGCGCAGGCCATGGATGGGGCACACCAGCTCGGCCCTGCGCTCGATGCGTTTCCTGTTCTGCGTCTGACGGAGTCGGACGCCTGCTGGTGTGAAGGTGATGAACAGCCAAAAAAGAAGAGTGCCCCCCGTCGCGACCAGCGCGACGAACAGCACTCCCTCGATGATGATGGCACCCATTGTCGGATCTTCTCCAGCGCAATCAATTGCGCCTACGTTATGGGTTCATAACGTGCGCGGGCTTCATAATGTTTCGGAGACGGGCCGGTCGCTGGCGCTCCCTTGACGGGGGGACGGCCCGCATCGGCGCTTCGCGCCTCGCTGGACAGGGGACAACAGCCGTGTGCTATCAGCGAGCGAGCCGTCCCCTGTCCAGCGAGCGCCAGCGAGCGAGCTGTCAGCCGTCAGCCGTCCGCCGCATCCACCAACTTGAAGATCTCCTGCATCTCCGAAATCACGTGCGACGCGTACGCAAGCTGCTGCGACGAAATGTCCTGGAAGTGCAGGTGCGCGATGAGCCCGAAGAGCTCTTCGCGAATCAGTCCGCGAACGTCACCGGGGTGAAGCGGGTCCGTGGTCCCGCCCACGACGCGATTCAAGGGGCCGAATTCGCCAAGCGCACGATCCACGAGGCGGTAGGACGCCTCTGAATCGTAGAGCAGCTCATTCGCGGGGCGCGGAGCCATCTTCACTTACAGGTCGCCGCTCTCGAGAATACGACGAGCGACCGTGTCGACGACGTCGAGCGAATTGTACGCGCCGTCCAGGATGTTTTTCCGGATCTGGGCAACACGCTCCGGGTCGAGACCCGACACCGTGCGATCACCGGCAGCGCGTGCGCGCCCGGCGTCCGAGATCTGCACCGTGTCGGTTGCAGCGATCGCCGACGTTTCCGGAACAGCGCCCGCGGGGCGCGATTCGGTCTTGTCGACTGCGGCAATGGTGCCGTACGAGCCTGAGATTCTGGTATTGATCTGCATGTAGTTCCTCCTCCGTCACAGTATCGGCACGCCCCGAAGGGACTTTAGTGCGCCGGAACAGCGTGTCGCGATTCTCGGGTCCACTGCCCATTCAGGACGTCCACCATCTCGATGAGGCGGTCCAGGGACTCTCTGTCGGCAGAATGTCCTAAAATGAGGATTTCCGACGCAAAATAACCGTAAAGTGCTGCAAGTCTTGGAGTTAGCTCACCACCATCCCTGAAATTCAGGGTACCGAGCAACTCGAACACAGTTGTTGAGGCCGCTTCCATTTCACTCTTGAGCGTGACAGCCTCTTTTGCAGAGCAGGCGTCGGCAGCACGACGAAGAGCGCCGATCAAGCGCTCATACATCGCTGGCACGGTCAGATCCGGAGAAAACTCCTCTCTCCGTTCAGCGCGCGGGGTGGTGGAATCGGACTGGAACATCAGCAGGTCACTCATACGGCGTCGGCGGTGGGCCGATCGGAAGTCGTCTATGTTCGGAAGCAGGCTCGAGGTTCATGTAACGTGTTGCATCACGTGTGGATTTCTAGCGCAGGAGATCCAGGTTCGCCGTGCGCTCGGCCTTGGCTGCGCGGTATGCGAATTCAATGGTGTCGCCGCGGTCCAGCGTTGCGATCGATGCCGCCAGGCGGGCCGACTCGCGGCTCACCGCCTGCATCAATTTCACGTTCGCGCGTTGCAGCTCATTCGCCTGTGCGATCAGCTCCAACCGTGTAGCCTCGGCCACGGATGCCCGTGCGTTGAACGGCCCATTCCGGTTCGCGAGAATCGCGGCGATTTCGCCAAGTGACGCAAGCATCGCGTCGCGGGCATCGAGCAGGCCTTGCAGGCTGTCGATGTCTCCCTGGATGGCCGCATCGCTTGCCGAGCGTGTGTCGAGCACGAGCCGGTCGAGCAGGGCGAGGGCGGATACGTCGAGTGAGAAAGGCGCTTCGGGCACGCTTGCCGTGTGCGCGAGAATGGCGGAGCTCATGCGGCGCTCGCGGCGGGGCGAGACGAAATCGCCGCGAATGCCGTGCGCAACTCGCCCACCTGCACACTGATCCGTGCGAGGCGCTGGCGATCCGAGTAGCGGCCGATGTCGATCAGCTCGCCCAGGAAAAAGGAGTACAGGCTGCTCAACTGCTTGCTGAGCGGCCCGCCCCGTTCGAGATCGAGACCGCTCACCAATTCGGTGATGGCGGCATTGGCGCGGCTGAGTGCCACCGCGCGAAGCTCGATGTCCCTGGTCTCGAGGGCGATGTCTGCACGCTTGAGTTGCACGAGGAGGTAGTCGTACACCATCACGACCAGCTGCCCCGGAGAAGCCGAGAAGACTTCCATCTGGCGGTACGCGGAGGATGCGTCGGCGTAGCTCATGATCACGGGCGTTGAGGATGATTTCCTGCTCACCGTAATCATCGACCCGTTAGCCCGTACTCTTGAGCAGGTCATCAGTTGGACGTCGACTGCGACGCCGTGAGTGCGGCAATCATGCTCGAGATCTGCGAGCCTTGCGCCTGCAGCTTGCCGATGGCTGTTTCCATCGCCTGGAATTGCGCGAGCATCGTGTCCTTCTGCCGCGCCAGACGCGCGCTCACGTCGGCACTGCGCTGCTGCAGCTTCGTCGTCGCGATATCGAGTGCCGTGGTGATGGAATCGACGAGACCATCTCCGCCGCTCGTGATGAAGGAGGCGAGGCGTGAGACGAGTGCGCCCGTGCCCACGATGACTTTCGCCGAACCAACTACACCTGGAGTTGATCCGAAATAGCGAACGGCCAACCCTTCGGTCGGTGTCGCCGGAGCGGAGGTGAGCAGCTGGCCCGACCCTATCGCGGCAACTCCGTCAATCGTGCCCTGCACATCGCTGCCGGCGAACGAGCCGGCGGCAATGCCGAGTTGCGCCGCGGAGGTGGTGTCACCCGCCCCATAGGCCACTGAAAACGTGCTGGCGCTGCCGTACTGTGTGCCGCCGATGGTGAGCAGTCCAGACACCACGCTTGCGGACATCAGCATGCCCTTCGTGGTGAACATCGCATTCAACTTTGATGCGATCGTCGTTGCATCATCACCGGTGGCGAGCGAGATGCTGCCGCTCCTGGCGGACGATCCGTCACCCAACGTGAGTGTGCGGGCAACGCCGCCGTCGTTGAAGGGCCATGTTGCCCCTGTGCCTGCGACCGATGGCTTCGTGGCAATGGCAGTAATGTTGACGCTGTAGGTACCCGCCTGCGTCAGGTCGCCGGCACCGATGTACTCGAGCGAGGAGCCGGTCACCGACCCGCCAAGCGCAAACAGGTCTCGTACGCTGTTAGCGTTCGCCTTGAGGGCCGCTGTAAGTGCAGCAGAATCGACCTTGAGCACGCCGGTCTTGTCGAGGGAAATGCCGGCGAGCACGGGCCGCGTAAGCGATGCGCCCGTGACATCCGTAAGAAGTGCCTGTGTCAGCGCATGAGCGGAAGAGCGCAGGGAGCCGTTGTTCGCGAGGTCTCCTCCTGCCGCCGTTGCACTGCCCACGTAGGCGATGAGGTCGTTGTATGCCTTGGCAAAGACACCGGCGCTCGCGACGGCGGAGCTGGTGTCGCGAGACACGGCCAGCGCGGCGCTGGTGCCGACTTCGGATTGCTGCAACCGGAGCGTTACGCCGTCGATGGCGTTGCTGATGGTGTTGCTCGTTCTCGTGAGCAGCACGCCGTCCACGCGCAACTGCGCGTCGCTGCCCGCCACCACTTCGCGCAGACGGCCAACTGTCTCCGCATGGAAAGCACCGAGGCCCGTTGCGCCGCCGCCGTTTGCGACGCTCTTGGCGACACCGAGCGAGATGCTCAGCTGTGAGTCGCCGCCGGCACTATCGGTGAGATGAATCGCGCCGTCGGCGCCGATGGTTGCCGTCGCCGTGCGCGTTCCACTGCCGAATCCGCCTGCGCCGTTGATCCGGGTGAGGAGATCGTTGAGTGTTGCACCTGCGCCAACAACATAGGAGAGTGAGACGGCCGTTCCGTCGCCCCTTCTTCCGGTCACGGATACCGTGTCGCCTGCCTGGATGTTTGCGTTTGTGCCGTTTGCGTTCACGTCGGACAGGAGCGTCGCGGCCGTGGCCGGTGCGCTGCCGGCATCGAGCAGCGCGCCGCTCGCATACTGTTGAGACACGGCGCTCTTGCCACCGTGCGCAAAGCCCAGGAGTTGGAGCGCGCGAAGACTGTTTGCATCGGACACGGAGGCATCATCGGGACTCGGCGCCGCGGAGATGTTCGCGTCGATGACGAGCTGTGATACGCCGTTCGTGGACGTGACGCGCGCCCCGATCCCTGCCGTCTGGATGCGCGTCGCGATGTCCGCGAGAGAGTCCGTGCCGAGGTCCACGGCAATGGAGAGATTGCCAACCCTTATGGTCGTCGCGGCCGGCGCAGAAAGGCCGAGCGTGCTGGCGATGCTCGTATCAGCGGCGCTGAACGTGCCGCTGATACTGGATCCGCTCGAGTCCGTCGGGATCTCGTAGCTTCCGTCGAGCAAGCCGAGCTGCTGCAGTACGCCGTTGGATGCGGCGCTGTCGACGAGCTGCACGCCGCGCGCGCCCAACGTATCGCTCGTAAGTACGAGCCGGCTTGCGCCAGTGGCCGTGGAGAGAATCGTGGCCGTTACGCCCGTTGCATTCGTGCCAAGGTTCGCGGCGTTGAGCGCATCGCGAATGGTGGAGAGGGAGTCGGTGACGGCGATGCTGATCTTGCGGCCGTTGACGGCGACGTCACCCGAAAAACCGAGGGCGGCCGTCGTGGACGCGACGGCGCTTCCGCTCAGTTTTTCAGCCTGCGCCAGGCCGAGTACTTCGACCTGGTAGGAACCCGGCGTGGCGTTGGCGCTTGCGGTGGCGGAAAAGAGCGAGCGTCCGCTGGAGGGACTGGTGCCGCCCGAAACCTGCAGTGTGGTGAGGGCGGTGCCGTCCTTGAGTCCCTTGGCGGCGTCGCTGAGATTCTGCGCGAGGGTGCGGTAGTTGGCCCAGGCGGCGGATTTTGTCTGGTTGGCGGTGATCCGGGCGGTGATCGGATCCAGGTCTCGGGTGCTGTTGATGGTCGCGAGCTGGTCCACGATGTCCTGCCACTTGATCCCGCTGACAATTCCCTGTACCGAGGATACCGACGCCATCCAGTTCACCAATCATGAAAGTGGTCGTTGATTGGTATCGGCACCCTGCGCTGGGAACTTTAGCAGTTTCTCACGTCTGGCTCGTAACGCATGACGGCCCCGGGATGGCTGTAGCCATCCCGGGGCCGTCATGGTGCTGCGCGCGGTGGTTATCCGCGGAGCAGCGTCAGCACACCCTGGCCTGCCTGGTTCGCCTGGGCGAGCATCGCCGTGCCGGCCTGCGCGAGGATGTTGTTCTTGGTGAACTTGGTCATCTCGTCAGCCATGTCGACGTCACGGATGACCGACTCGACTGCGGAGTAGTTCTGGATCGAGGTCTTGAGATTGTCCTGCGCGTAGCCGATGCGGTTCTGCGCAGCGCCGATGTCACCCTGGACGGAAGCGACGACAGCGAGGGCGGAATCGATGTTCGTGAGGGCGGTCTTCGCGCCGGCTGCCGTGGCGAGTGAATCACTGGAGATGCCGAGGGTGGACAGCGTGAGGTCGAGCTTGCTCAGCGTGATGTTGTCATTGCCGGTGTACGCGCCGCTGGAGCCGACCATGAACGAGCCGCCGCTGGAGCCGGCCGTGACGATGACCGTCTTGGAGTTGAGCGACGTGGCCGTGACGCTGGTATCGGTGTCGATCGAGATACCGAGCTTGTCGAAGTTCAGCGTCTGCTTGGCGCCGGCCGTCAACGTGAGCTGCTGCGTCGTGGTGCCGTCGGTGATGCTGATGTTGCCCGAGCCCGACGTGATCGTGTACGTAGCCGCCGCTGCGCCGCTGCTCTTCACGGCGTAGGCGCCTGCTGCTGTGGAAACGGCCGTGCCGGAGACCGTCGCGCCGAAGTTGCCGTCGATCAGCGTCTTGCCCTGGAACTTCGTGGTCGCGACCGTCCGGGAGATTTCCGCCGTGAGGGACGTGAATTCCGCCTGGATGGCCTTGCGACCGCCGCTGCTCGCATCACCATCGGTGTTGTCGGAGGCGGACTGCGTGGCGAGCTCCTTGATGCGCTCGAGCATCTTCTGGATCGTCGCGGTGGCACCGTCGGCGATCTGGAGCAGCGAATTCGCCTGCTCCGCGTTGCGCGAGGCCTGCGTCAGCGCGCGGGTGTCCGCGTGCAGCTTGTTCGCGATGCCGAGTCCTGCGGCGTCGTCACCAGACCTGTTGATGCGAAGGCCGGAAGACAGCTTGGCCATCGAGTCGCTGGTGGCTTCCTGGACGCGGGACAGGTTGTTTGCCGCGGTCAGTGCGCTGACGTTCGTGTTGATACGCATGTCGATATTCCTCCATGAATTTATCCTGGAGCATCCTTGCTCCTCAGCGAATCACGTTTGGACTCGCCGCTGGGTAAGAATATCGGACAGGCTTTCCAGAACTTTAGCGTATTTGTTTTTGGACTTTGCGCTGCCGCCATCGGCGCAGCTGCCGGAGCTGCTGTTAGAGCTCGATCTTTTCCCGCGTACCGAAGGGCGCGCTCTGCATCACGAACTGGAAGCCGCGGCGGCTCTCCACATTGAAGAGCAACGGGCCCTGGAGATTTGCCGTTGCGCTGTTGTCCGATTCCGCGAGCGTTACCACCGCATGGACACTCACCGATGCCGACTGCGCGGCCCCGAGGCGTGCAGTCATCGCGTCCGGCAAGTCGATCGAGTAGCCGGGAAAGTACAGGAATGGATCCACGAGCAGCAGCGCGAGCGTCTCGTGCTCCATGGACTGCAGCCACGAGAAACCGCGAGGCCCCGCCGGCACGAGCGCAAAATCGTGACAGGCTGGAAAACCGATCAACCCCTCCGGCATCGTGATGCGCTGGTCAGCGGCAACCTTCAACGTGCCAAATACCCTCGAACGAATCTCCGTGTCTCCAGTGGATAACGAGAACGACCCAGGAATGGATGGCATCAGCGAAGGTAGTCGGTGAGAGTCATGCCGAGGATCTTGGATGTGGCCAGCATGGCCGCCTGGTAGGACGTCTGCTTCGTCACAAGCTCGGTCACCGCACTCTCGATGTCCACCTCCTGCAGCTGGGAGCGGTATGCCGTGAGATTCGCCTTGAGTGCCGTCATGTTCTGCGACGCGACGTCGAGCGCATTGGCCCGGGCGCCCTGCTCCCCCTGCAGCACCTGGACGTTATCGAACGCCGAATCGATGGACGGCATGGCGTTGGTGATCGACGCCTGGTCGCCGGCCTGCAGCGCGCGCGTCGCGTCGCGCAGTGCGGCGAGTACGCCGCTGTCACCGAACAGCTGCTGGCCGTCGTGCGTGGCCACCAGCGTCT
The DNA here is from genome assembly GCA_028287285.1 of Gemmatimonadota bacterium. Lineage (GTDB taxonomy): Bacteria > Gemmatimonadota > Gemmatimonadetes > Gemmatimonadales > Gemmatimonadaceae > AG11. The sequence goes on along the minus strand of JAQBPY010000387.1, from coordinate 14,213 downwards.
GACCCGCGGATACGGCCACTGCACGCGACCCCGATGGAGACGTCGACGTAAAATCCAGGGTGGCCCCTGTACCCGAGCCCGTAAACGGCGCCTGCGTGACCGCGTCGCCACCAAAAAGATATTCGTTGCCATTTTTCGTGCTCGCCAGCGCCACGGCCGAGTTGAACAACTGCTCCATCTCCGCGGCGGCGGTCTTGCGGGTGGCAGCGTTCGCGGTGCCGGTGGCCTGCGAAACCGCGAGCTCCTTTGCTCGGCTCAGGATATTCGTGAGCTGGTCCAGGGCGGTGCCTTCCGACGAATTACGGGCCGTGGCCGAGTCGATGTTGCGCTTGTATTGCTCGAGCGCCTTGAGGGAGCTCGAGCTGTGCATTACCTCGCTCACCCCCACCGGATCATCCGACGGCCTGGTCAACCGCAGCCCCGAGGAGATCTGCGCCTGCAGCGTGTCGATCGCCGTTCGGTTCGATTCCAGCTCGGTGAGTGAGCTCCGGAGCGCGGTGCTATTCGTGATCCGCATGAATGTTACCTTTCAGACAAAGTGTGCGTCGGCAACACGCCGGTCCTCGTTGGGTGAAGTATCGGTATCCCGACCCCGCCACTTTAGCCCAAATATCCAGAACGGCCAATGGCCACCATTCTCTGTGTCGACGACGAGCCTGCGATCGGGCTCATTCTGGAGGATACGTTGGCGCGCGCCGGTCATACCCCGATCGGGGCGCGCAACGTGCCCGAAGCGCTCCGGGCTCTCCAGGCCGGCAATGTCGATCTCATCATCTCCGATTATCGCATGCCCGGGCTCACCGGGCTCGAATTCCTCCAGCTGATCCGGCAGGAGGGCATTGACGTCCCGCTGATCATGCTGACCGGCTATGCGACGATCGAGCATGCGGTCGCGTCAATCAAGGCCGGCGCCATTGACTATATAACGAAGCCGGTCCGGACGGAGCAGCTGGCGCACACGGTTGCCCAGGCGCTCGAGTTCGTGCGGCTGCTTCGGGAAAACGACCGGCTCCGGCGTGAAGTGATGGAATTTCGCAACGAGCGCCAGATCATCGGCAACAGTGCGATCATCCGCCGGCTCATGCAGACTGTCAATACGGCCGCCCCCACGCGCGCCACCGTGCTGCTCCAGGGTGAATCGGGCACCGGCAAGGAGCTCTTTGCCCGCGCCATTCACGACGCCAGCGACAGGCGCGACAAGGCGTTCATCAAGCTGAATTGCGCCGCGCTTCCGGAAGGATTGATCGAAAGCGCGCTGTTCGGACACGAGAAGGGCGCTTTCACAGGCGCCATCAAGCGCGTCGAAGGAGCCTTCGAGCGCGCGCACGGCGGCACCCTGTTGCTCGACGAAATCAGCGAGATGCGCCTTGACCTCCAGGCCAAGCTCCTGCGCGTACTTCAGGAGCAGGAATTCGAGCGCGTTGGCGGATCATCGTCCATCAAGGTCGACGTCCGCATCATTGCCACGACAAACCGCGATCTCGCCGACTACTCCGCGCAGGGAAACTTCCGGCAAGACCTGTATTTCCGGTTGAGCGTGATTCCCATCTCCATTCCGCCCCTCCGCGACCGGCGTGACGATATCCCCCTGCTCGCCTCACGCTTCGCCGTGCGTGTTGCCGCCGAGATGGGAAAGGAGATGATCGGCTTCGACACGGAAACGGTCGCGATGCTCCAGGCGTACGACTGGCCCGGCAACGTGCGGGAGCTTCAGCACTCCGTGGAGCGCGCGGTGATCCTGTCGCCCGAGCCGGTGCTCAAGCCCCACGCGTTCGACGGCCAGCGGTTCGGGCTCACCCAGCGCTGGAGCGGGCCCACACCGGCCCGTGCGCATGCCGCCATCAGCACGATCCTGGCCGAGAGTAACGGCGAATCACGGCCAACCGTGCCGCCCGGCGCCGTGGTGCTCACGTCGCTCAACGTTGACGACGCCGAAGGAAAGCTGATTGCGCGTGCGCTCGACGTAACCGGCGGGAACCGGACCAAGGCCGCCGAGATGCTTGGCATGAGCGTCCGGACGCTGAGGAATAAGTTGAATTTGCCGGCGTGAGGGTCGCTCGCTGGCGCTCGCTCGACGGGGGACGGGACGGTCGCTGGCGCTCCCTGGACGGGGGGACGGGAGCATGAGCGAGCTGCCCTGTCTAGCGAGCGTAAGCGAGCGCCCTGTCTAGCGAGCATCCGCGAGCGCCCCGTCCCCCGTCCCCCGTCCAGGAAGCGTCAGCGAGCGCCCCGCTTCGCCCGCGTCAACGTTTCACGAACTTTCTGTGCCAGCTGCGCAGGCGTGAACGGCTTCTGCAGGAACGGCGTGGTGGGATGAATGATGCCATCACGCACCAGCGCGTCGCAGTGGCCCGACATGAAAAGCACAGGCAACTCCGGGGTGCGCGCGCGCAAACGCTCCACGAGTGTCGTGCCCAGCATGGCCGGCATCATCACATCGGTGAGCACGAGGTCGATGTCCTGCTCCTCGGCGAGCTTGAGGGCCGCCGCGCCATCCGCTGCTTCGATGATCTCGTATCCACACGTCTCGAGTGAGCGACGTGCAATGCGGCGGACGGCGTCTTCATCCTCGACGAGGAGAATGCGCTCGCGCGCCGGCTCGATGTCGGGGCCCTCGCTGCCGGCGTGCCTGGCACCGTGCGGCGCGTTGACACCCGTGCCGGCGACGCGCGGGAGAAATACACTGAATACGACCCCCGAATGGCCGTCGGACGCGACCCAGATGTACCCGCCGCTCTGCTTCACGATGCCGAACACGGTGGCAAGCCCGAGGCCCCGCACCTCACCTTCGCGCATCGAGTAGAACGGCTCGAAGATGTGCGACTGCGTCACGCGGTCCATGGCGCCGCCGTTGTGCGAGACGTCGATGCGCACGTAAGGGCCCGCGTCGCCTTCCACGTCCCACTCCTCGAACTCGCCATCGAGATCCACATTCGACGTCGAGATCGTGACCCGCCCGCCTTCGCGCCCGCGAATGCCATCACGCGCCGCCACGATGAGGTTGAGAATCGCCTCCTCGAACTGGTCGGGATCCACGAGACTGTGACCGAGATCGGCGTCCAGGATCAGCTCGAGCTCTCCGTCTTCGCGGAGCATCAGGCGCAACGTGCGCTCGAGCTGGCGCAGGCGCGCATTCAGATCGATGGCCTCGGGGCGCAACAGCAACCCGCGGCCAAACGCGAGCAGCTGCGACGTGAGCGTGGCGGCGCGGCTCGCGGCGTTGTCGATTTCGGTCACATGCTGCTGCGCCTGCCCATCACCTGCCACTGACCCGCGCAAGAGCACCGTAAAGCCCTTGATGGCGGTGAGCAGGTTGTTGAATTCGTGCGCAACACCGCCCGAGAGGAGACGCACGGCATCCATGCGCTCCGTGGCGCGGCGCGCCATTTCGACCCGCTGGCGCGCGGTCTCGTCCGTAATGGTCAGGAGAATCGTGGTGGCGCCGGACGAGTCGCGCGAAAGCGATGCGACCAGGCGCGCTTCTACCGGACGTCCGTTCCGGGAGACGAGGCGGACGTCGCCCTGCACGGACTCCCCATCGAGGACTCGGCGCAGCAGCGCGCTCATGACCGGCCACTCTTCTGCCGTCACGAGCGGAAGCCGCTTGTCGAGTACGTCCTGCGCGCGCCACTGGAACATCTCTTCGGCCGCGTGGCTCCACTGGCGAACCACGGCGTCCCCGTCCAGCGCAATGAGCGCGAACGGAAGATCGTCGGCCTTTATCTTGAAGTGCTCACCCGAGCCCCGCTTGAGGCGCGGCGCGAGCCGTGGCTCCGACGGCGCGCGCGGGCTTGGCGCATCGCGATAGCTGACAAGGATCCCCTCCTCGAGGGGAACCACGTCGGTTTCGACCCACGCGGTGTCGGCGACTGACGCGCGCGTGCTGAAGTACGCGGGCATGCGCTCGCGCGCGACCCACTCCACGACGATGCGGGCCGGCGTGTCATCGGGGTGGCCAAGCAGGTCCCAGATGCTCGAGCCAGGGTAGCGATCCGGATCTCCACCATGGGCACGGACGTCCCTCCGTGCGGCAGCGTTCAGGAAGCCGACCTGCATGTTGAAATACAGAAAAAAGCAGCACTCACGGCCGTGCTCCAGGAACGGAGCAATCGTTCGTGCCGCGTTCCCATATGGTGACGCAGCAACGCCCGCAGTCATACGCTCTGCGTTGGAGTGAGCTTTCATGCGACAAGTATCGGAAGAAACCCGCAAAAGAACCACCGTCCTCTTTCAAGCGAAGTGAACAGGGGTAGTGATCACACTGCCCTCCGGCACTCCCCTACCCGGCAGATACTTCCGGTCGGACAGTTTTTTCCGCTTCGTCAGGCTAACCGGCGTATTACGCCGTCTGTACCGTCAACTGATGAGTCTGATTCTGTAAATTAAATAAAGACATATAGTTACGTCACTGCTGCGTTCGGTAACGTAGTCAATTGCACGTGATTTTGGCGGGTTCTGCGATTGGCCCGCGACCTGCCTCTAGCTGAGCAGCAAGTACGTCCCTCCCGCAGTAACCGCTCTCCTTCCCGCGGCCCCACGATGCTCCCTGGTACACTCGGCCGAGCCACCGATTCCAACCTGCTGCGAGACATGCTCGATGTGAGCATGGAACGCACGAAGACGATCGCCGACCGTGTATCGCGTGCGTCGCTGTCCAGCAAGGATGGCTTCTCGCTCACGCCCTCCGGTGAAGCACCGGTCAACGGCGACGACGCGATCGACATCGAGTCCGAGATGGTGTCCCTCGCCGACGAGCAGCTGCACTTCGAGGCCACGGCCAAGCTCCTCGAGAAAGCATACGCGCAGCTGCGCCTGGCCATCAAGGAGCGCTAGGACCATGCCCGATCCAATTTCGCCGCGCCCGATGTTTCGTGCACTGCAGATCGCCTCCGGCGGCCTGAGTGCACAACGCGCGCGGCTCGAGGTTGCCGCCCAGAACATTGCGAATTCCGAAACGACGCGCACGCCGGACGGCGGTCCCTACAAGCGTCGTTATGTACAGCTCGAAGCACTGGCCGATGCGAGCCGCGCGAACGCCCTCATGAATCCCGGCACGTCGCTAACCTCTGGCGGCGTGACCGAGCCAGGCAGCCAACCGGTGATTTCCGCCGGACAGAACGCTCCGGAAGAAGACGTTATTGGCGTGCACGTGGCGGGCATTTACGAAGATCCGACACCAGGCCCCCTGGTTTATGACCCCGGCCATCCTGATGCGGATGTGAACGGGTATGTGCGCATGCCCAACGTGCATGTGACTGATGAAATGATGGAAATGATGGATGCACGCCGAGTGTACGACGCTAACGCGACCGTATTTCAGGCTGCCAAGGCAATGCTGCACCGCGCGCTTGAAATCTGACACCTAATCCGACGATGAGCATCCACTCCACCAGCCCCGGTTCCTCTCCTTCGGCCGCCGCGAGCGCCGCACAGATGGCGCTGCGCCAGCAGCTGTTGCGGCAACGGCCGGCCGCGCAGGCTGCACCGTCGGCGGCCCCTGCCCCTGCGGCACCTAACGCAAAGAGCGCACCCACCGCGGCCGCGACAACCTCGCTGCCTGTTGAAGCGCCAGCTGGGACGGACCCGGATCTCTGGAAGGTGTTGTCCGCAAGTGAGCGCAGCTTCTTTGCCAAGGTTGGAGCAATGGGGCCGCTCACGTACGGACGCGTGATCAACGACAGCCAGAACACCGCCACACCGGCGATGCGCGGCGGTCGACTCGACATTCGGGGCTGACCGTGACCGCTCCTATTGGTGGGCTGCCGGGTCGTGGACCTGTTGGACTCGATATCGCGGGTGAGCGCAATCGCTCGCACGCGGTTGCGCTGCCCGATGGCTCCTCGTTCGCCGATACGCTCAAGGAGGCGATTGGCGGGGTGCAGCGCTCACAGGATAACGCGTCGGAGTACGTACAGCGCTACGCGCGCGGTGAAAACGTGGAGCTGCACCAGGTCATGGCGGCCACGGAAGAAGCGAGCATCTCGCTCACGATGATGGTGGAGCTCCGGAACAAGTTCGCCGATGCCTATCGCACGGTCATCGGGATGCAGAGCTAACCGATGCCACCAGTCATCCAGGATTTCATCGACAGGATTGGCACCCGCCGCGCGCTGATCATCGGCATCGGCATCGCAGCGGCCACGCTCATTTTCGGTCTTGCGCGCTGGGCCAGCCAGCCGCAGTGGGTGCCGGCGTTCACGGGCATTCCGCTCGAGAGTGCAGGTCAGATGACCGACAAGCTCGATCAGGCAGGCGTGCAGTACAAGCTCGAGCGCGGTGGCGCGGATATTCTGGTCGCGGCACCGGATCTCGCAAAGGCACGTGTTGCCCTCGCACGCGGAGGTGTCCCAAATCAAGGACGCCCGGGTTTCGAGCTCTTTGACCAGCCGTCCTGGGGCCTCACCGACTTTACGCAACGCATCAACTATCGGCGTGCGCTCGAAGGAGAGCTCGAGCGCACGGTCGGAAAGATGCGCGGCATCGAGTCGGCGCAGGTGCATCTCGTGGTTCACGAGACGCAGGGCTTCGGTGCCGCGGACAAACCGGCCGAAGCGAGTGTGGTGCTCAAGCTCCGGTCAGGAGCGGACGCCGGCAAGGACGTCGTGACCGGCATCGCTCACCTGCTCGCAAGCAGCGTGGACGGTCTTACGAGCGATCACGTTACGGTCGTGGACGATGCCGGCCGCCTGCTGAGCGAGGCCGATGAGCCGAGCACACCGGAGGGTGTGAGCAACAAGCAGCTGCAGCTGCAGCGCGACGTCGAAGATTACTTGCGCACGAAGGCTGAGCGCCTGCTTGGGCAGGTGGTTGGCCATGGCAACGCCAAGGTGCAGGTCAACGCGTCAATCAACTTCGATCGCATCGAGCGCAAGTCCGAGACACTGGACCCGAATACACAGAGCGTCGCGAGCGAGACGAAGAGTGAGATCACCCCGGGTGCACAGGGAGGCGCGGCGCAGACCAACTCGGCTACGACGTATGAGAATACGCGGATGACCGAGACGTTTTCCGGGGCGATTGGAAACCTGAAGCGCGTGACTGTTGCCGTTGTGGTGGCGGACAAGCGGGACTCCGCGGCAAACGCCAAAAAGCCCACGTTCACGCCTCGTACACCGGAGGAGCTCGCGCAGATCGAGTCGCTCGTGCGGTCGTCCATTGGCCTGGACAGTGCGCGCGGCGATCGTGTGTCGGTTGTCGGCATTCGCTTCGAGGACAATGCGCCCGCCGCCGTTCCCGTTCCCAGGCGTGACATCGGTCAGGTCGCGCAGGACGTTCAGCGCCCGGTACTCGGCATCGTCGGTCTTGCACTGGCGTTTGTGATTGCGTTTCTGAGTCTCAAGGCAATCAAGCAGCCGACAACGGTATTCGAAGCGCCGCCGGTGATGAGCTTGCCGCGCGCCGAGGCGATTGACGAGAGTCCATTTCTTACGGCGCATGTTGCGGCCGCACCGGTTCCGTTGGCCAACGCGTTACGTGATCGCATTGCAGCGAGCGTGCAGCAACAGCCTGATGTGGCCGCGCGTCTCGTTCGCGCCTGGATCAAGGAGGGCTGACGATGTCGCACGCATTGGCACTGACGCGCGATGACACCATCGCTCCGCTGAAGGGGCCACAAAAGGCGGCGATCCTGTGCATGGTACTCGGCGCGGAGTCCGCCGCGATGATCACCAAGAAGCTTTCCCCGGAAGACGTCGAGGCCATCTCGTTCGAGATCGCCCGCATGGATCGCGTGAGCGGTGAAGCTGCCGAACGCGTCCTGACGGAATGGCTCGACATCATGACGGCGGCGGATTCGCTCGCTGCGGGCGGTATCGACTACGCCAGGGAACTGCTCGAGAAGGCCTTCGGCGCCGGCAAGTCATCGACGATGTTGCGTCGCATTCAACTGCAGCTCGCGGACAACGCGGGCCTGCAGCGTTTGCGCAATGCAGATCCGCAGCAGCTCGGCAACATGATGCGCGGCGAGCATCCCCAGACGGTGGCGCTCATCCTGGCGCATCTCGAGCCCGCGCACACGGCAAGCGTGCTCAAGGAGCTCAACCCGTCGCTGGGCAGTGAAGTCGCCATTCGCATGGCCAAGATGGAAAAGGTCTCGCCGGACATGCTGCAGCTCATCGAGCGCTCCATTCTTGCCGAGTCGGACCTTACGCCCACGCAGGGCGCGAGTGCGTCGGGCGGACCCGCGGCGGTTGCGGCAATCCTCAACATGCTGCAGCCCGCACTGCTCAAGATCATTCTGGAAGGGTTGTCGGAGAACGACGCGGAGCTCGGCGAGCAGATCAAGAATCTCATGTTCGTCTTCGAGGATCTCGTTGGCCTCGACGACAAGTCGCTCCAGCGCCTGCTTCGCGAGGTCGATTCACGCGAGCTCAGTGTCGCGCTCAAGCGCGCGAGCAACGAAGTGCGCAACAAGATCATGGGTGCCATGTCGCAGCGCGCGGTGCAGGCGCTCAAGGAAGAGATCGAGATGCTCGGCCCCGTTCGCAAGGCGGACGTGGACAAGGCGCAGGTCAACATCATCGCGGCACTGCGAGGGCTCGAGGAAGCGGGCGAAATCGTACTCAATGGAGGCGGCGATGATCTTCTCTAACGCCGCTTGCGCCAGCGATGTGGTGCCGTCACGACTAGGCCCGTCGGCGTGGCTGCTCCAGGAGCTGCGTGTGGCGGGTGCGGTCGTCCACGAGTCTGTTCCGGAACCAGTGCCGCCGGAGGTAGTGGATCATGCGGCCATTGCCAAAGCTGAACGCGAGCGTCTCGTTGCAGAAGCGTACGAGTCCGGCTACATCGCGGGCCAGCTGGCATCTGCGAACGCTGCGCAGGCGCAAATGCGCGATGTGCTGGACGCGCTCCGCTCAGCGGCAACACAGCTCGTGGCGGCCGAATCCAATACGCTTGGCACGCTCGAGGACAATCTTGCGGCACTCGCCGTGAGCGTGGCACGCCAGGTGATCGGGCGCGAGGTGCGGACGTCGCCCGAGATCATCGTTGACCTGGTGCGCCTTGCACTCACCGAATTTCCGGTCGACCAGCCGCTTCGTCTGCGCATCAACCCGCTCGACCTTTCCACATTGTCGGCGGCAACTGGTAACACACCGATCAGGATTTCTCCTGATCGCGAGATCACCTGGATCGCGGACGCTCGCATCATTCCTGGCGGCTGCATGGTTGAAGGCCGTCAGCGCATCATTGACGGCCGTGTGGACACCGCGCTCGAGCGCGCCTATCGCTCGCTGACACAGGTGGGCGCATGACGATGTCCATGTTCGCCACCATGGATCGCCGGCTCACTGCCGCACCGCGGCTCGTCGCCCATGGACGTGTCACGCACATCGTAGGGCTCATTGCCGAAGCCACGGGAATCGACGTGGGCCTGGGAGAGCTCTGCCGCATCACAAGCATGAACGAGGACCGTTCGGTTCTCGCCGAGGTGGTGGGCTTTCACGATCGCGGCATTCAGCTGATGCCGCTTGGTGAAATGAGCGGCCTGCATTCGGGCAGCAGCGTTCAACCGTTGTCGCGCACATTTGGTGTCGACGTGGGCCCTGGATTGCTTGGCCGCGTGCTCAACGGGCTCGGCCATCCAATTGATGGTCTTGGCAAGATCGAGAGCACCCACCGCGTTCCTCTTTCCGCCGAGCCGCCAAATCCGCTCGAGCGTGAGACGATCGACACGGCGATGGAGACCGGTGTCCGAGCCATCGACGGCATGTTGACCATTGGCCGCGGACAGCGCATTGGCATTTTCGCCGGCTCAGGTGTGGGCAAGAGTACGCTGCTCGGCATGATTGCACGTCGCGCCAAGGCGGACGTCAATGTCATTGCGCTGCTGGGCGAGCGTGGGCGCGAAGTCCGCGATTTCATCGAGAATTCACTCGGGCCGGAAGGGCTCGCGCGCTCGGTTGTAATTGTGGCGACAGGCGACCAGGCAGCACTCGTGCGCGCACGCGGCGCACTCGTGGCAACGGCCATTGCCGAGTATTTCCGCGACGAAGGCAAGCAGGTGTTGCTGATGTGCGATTCCGTCACGCGTGTGGCCATGGCGTGGCGCGAGATCGGACTTGCCGTCGGTGAGCCGCCAACAACAAAAGGATATCCGCCCTCGGTGTTTGCGTCACTCCCGAGATTGCTCGAGCGTGCAGGCAATGGATCCAGGGGCGGCATCACCGGTATCTACACCGTCCTTGTTGACGGTGATGATTTCAACGAGCCCGTTGCCGACGCCGCTCGATCGATTCTTGACGGACACATCGTGCTCACTCGCAAGCTCGCGGCGGCGGGACATTATCCAGCCATCGACGTGCTCGAGAGCAAGAGTCGGGTGCGCGACCAGATCATTGAGCCGGCGCAGACGAATGCGGCCAATGCCGTGATGCGCCTCGAATCGGCCTATCGGGAAAAGGAAGACCTGATCATGGTGGGCGCGTACCAGAAGGGCAGCGATCCAAACGTGGATGCGGCCGTGGTGCTGCGCAGCCGCGTGCTTGGCCTTCTGCAGCAGCGATCTGATGAAGTCTCACCAGCAGCAACGACGCAGAATGCACTCGTCGGTCTCGGCGCCGAGATCGAGCGTCTAACCCGGAGGCCAGCATGACGAAATTCCTGTTCCGGCTGCAACGCGTTCTTGAACTGAGAGCGCAACAGGAACAGACACTCGCCGAGTCTCTTGCGCGCGCGCTCGACCGCGAGGCCGAGGCACGGGAGGCGGAAAAGTCTCTGAACGCGGTTCGTCGCGCGAGCTCCGAGCAGTTCGCTGCGGCACACAGTCGTCCCGTCACGGCAGGCCAGATGCAGAACATCGGATTTCTCATCGAGCAGCTCGACGAGTACCTGACCATTGCTTCCGATGTCGCCGTTGATGCGGCAGCGCAGGCGGATGCTGCGCGAGACCAACTCGTGGTGGCGCATCAGGCGCGCCGCACGCTGGACCGGCTGCGCGACCGCCAGCACGACGAATGGACCCAGGCAGCCTCCCGGCATGATCAACAGCAGACCGATGCGTTTGCACTCACGAAGTTCGCCATGGCGAACTCTCCGCTCACCAACGACTGATGAAGGCCCTCATTGTTTCATTCGTCGGCGCGATTGTCGTCGGCGTCAGTGTAGCCGGCGCCGCGACTGTCTTGCGTCACCCTCCCGTGGCCGTCGCTCCTCCCGTGGCCGCGAAGCCGGAGGGTACAGATAGCGTTCGCGTCATTGATTCGGCCGACGTTCACGGTGCAATTGCGACGGGAGGGACAGCGGCCCCGGCTTCGCACGTCGCAGTCGCGCCAGTAGACAGCGGGTATGTGATGCAAGCCGGCGCGCCTGTGTCTGCGGCCAAACCCGTTACAGACGTGGCGTCTAAGGCGCCCGCTGCTGCGCCCCTTTCCCCGATGCCCTCGACGCCTACTCCCACAGCAGGAAAAACCGCTGCGCCAGCAACCGGACTTCCGGAGCAGCGCATTGCCCGCGTGTTTGCATCCATGTCGCCCAGGGACGCGGCGAAGGTCCTCGAGCAAATGTCCGACCCAGACATCGCGACCATCCTCGGAAACATCAACGAGAAGCAGATCGCCCTCATCCTGGCGAAGCTTCCCGCTCCGCGTGTTGCCGCCCTGAGCAAGCTGGGCTTGCGCTCGCAGGGAGGCCGGCCTTGAGCCTCTCGTCAATCTCATCGCGCGCATCCATCAGCTCGATCGATGTGATGACACCAAACGACGACTCTCTGTCGCGTGCCGATGCGTCGTCCTCGCGCTTCGCAGCAATGCTCGCCAATGCGATCGAGCCGCAGAAGACGGAGTATCGCGCGCCGGCAGAAAAGGATCGCAGCTCCGATCTCGAATCGAGTGATGATTCGGAAGAAGCGCGCTCGGAGAAAGCATCGGCATCACACACCGAAAAGAACAGCACCGACGCAACATCGGCGGCAAACGCCGCCGCCGCTGCGCTGGGTCGTCCGGCGGCCGGCCTCGACACTACCCTGCGGGCAAAGCTCGCGCGCGTGATCGAGCGCATGCGCGACGAAGAGGGCAAGACCGTCACTGTTGCAGAAGGCGTTCGCTCGCAGACACGGCAGAACGCACTGTATGCCCAGGGACGAACGGCGGATGGGCCGGTGGTCACGTGGACGCGCAATTCGCTCCATGGAAAGGGCCTTGCCGCGGATCTCGTTATTGACGGAGGCTTCAGCGATCAGGGCGGGTTCGATGCGCTGCGCCGCATTGCCGAAGAAGAAGGTCTTCACACCCTCGGCAAGATTGACCCGGGGCACGTGGAGCTCCGCGGCGCGCGCACCATGAATGCGCTCGATTCGCTGCCGGCACTTAGGAGCGACAAGGACAGCTCTTCGGTTCTCGGTCTTGCGTCACGCGCGAAAATTGATGCGGGCACCGTAACGAATGCGGCATTGCGGGCAGTTGCCACGCCGCTTGCCGCCGTGCCGCAGGTGGCACGCGTTGCCGCAACGGCCAAGGTGGCAACGGTGGCAACGGTGGCATCCGTCGCGGTTGCGGGCGCGGCTGCGGGGATCAACAGTGCGAAGAGTGCAGGCACGGGCAGTGGCCGCTCTGATTCGCGTGCCGGCGGCGACAAGCAGGACGACCGCTCATCGGGCGGTATCGAGATGATCGGCATGGACGGCAGCATCGGCGATCGTGCCTATGCAGCCTTCGGCACGTCGACGAGCAGCAGCATCACGGCTGACGTCCAACAGATCTCCGGGCCCGACACGCCGCAGGGAACCACGCACGTTGACCGCGTGCTCGACATCCAGGATGCACGCGGTGCAAAGTCCATCTCCCATCTCTCGTTGTCGGTTGACGATGGCAAGGGCGGCCAGGACACGGTTCGCGTGGGCCTGCGTGGTAACAGCGTCGGCGCCTCGTTCGACATCCGCGACGCCGGTAGTGCAGATCGTGTCGCATCGAGACTCGGCGAGCTGACACGCGCGCTCGAACGGCGCGGACTCGAGCCACAGACATTTCAGGTGCGTTCGGCGTCTTCGTCGCAGGATGGCAGCGCCGTCACCACACGCACCGCGACGGCGCAGGCCGTGAGCACCGATGGCGCGGCAATGCGGCAGCAGGATCAGGCGGGCGCGCGCGGCGATTCACGCCAGGCGTTCGGCCAACAGGGGGAACACCAGGAACAGCAGGAACGCGCGCGCGATCGCTCGGACGATCGTCGTCGTCGCGACAGCACCTTCTCACTCACGCAAGAGGAAGCATGACCGCGCCAGTGACGTCAGGCTCGTCGACCTCCAATACGACCACCACACCCGTCAATCCGAAGAGCGCACTCGGGAAAGACGAGTTCCTCAAGCTGCTCGTCGCGCAGATGAAGAATCAGGATCCGCTCAACCCGCAAGGCGGTGACCAGATGGCAGCGCAGCTCGCGCAGTTTTCCAGCCTCGAGCAGCTCCAGAACATCAACGCGTCGCTCGATACGCAGAAGACGGACAACAGCACCATCATCGACTCGATCCAGACTTCCGCGGCCATGGGCACGATTGGCAAAACCATCGTGGCCAGCGGAGATCAATTCCAGTTCGCGTCCGGCGACGATCCAGCGGCGAAGACTGTCCGGGCAACCATCCCCGCCACGGCCGGCAAGGCAATGCTCAAGATCACCGATGCCAACGGCAAGGTGATCGGCACGCGCGATCTGGGCGAAGTGCACGCCGGCTCGCTCGACATTCCACTCGGCGAAGCCGGCAGTGCGCTCTCCCCGGGCGTCTACCACTTTGCCGTCAGCGTCACCGATGTCTCGGGAACCACACGCGCGGCGCCCACGTCGATCGTCGGAAAAGTCGATGCGGTCACCGCAACATCCACCGGGCCCGTACTCATGTCCGGCGGCATGACGATCCCGTTCAGCACCGTCACCGAAATCAGAAACTGATCCGCGCGGACGCCGCACGCGTCCGTCGCTTCCAGCCTCCCCCCTTTCGCAGGAGCTTCACGATGCTTCGCTCTCTCTTTTCCGGCGTCTCTGGTCTGCGCAACCACCAGACCCGTATGGATGTTATCGGCAACAACATCGCAAACGTTAACACGGTCGCCTTCAAGTCCGGCCGAGTGACGTTCAAGGAGGGCTTCGCGCAGCTGCTGCAGGGCGCCAGTCGTCCGCCTGGAGACCAGGGCGGTACGAACCCGATTCAGGTCGGCCTCGGCATGCAGATCGGATCGATCGACCAGCTCTTCACGCAGGGCAACATCGAGACGACGGGCCAGAAC
>JAQBPY010000371.1 GCA_028287285.1 Gemmatimonadota bacterium | reverse complement strand
CACGAGAACTGGCAGTGGAACTACCGCCGGTTGTTCAAGATCACTCCGCACGCACCGCCCAAGGCCAAGAGTCCCGAGCGCGGCTTCGGCGACTTCATCGTGATGGACTCGGTGCACATCAGGCACGGCGGCAGCTTTCGGCTCACCATCCCCTGGCATCCGGACGACTCGTTGCATGGTGTCCGGCGCGACAGTGCGATCCGGGCGAACACGCTTCGCAGGGATCACGAGATCCGCCGTACGCGCGAGGGCGTGACGCAGACGTATCGATGGGCCAATGCGTACGCGTTCATCTCGCACGCGCGCATCGCGGACCCGGATTCGTCCGGGCAGCAGTTCACCGTCGATACTTTACATGTCGACGAATCGATGCCGCCCTTCAAGTGGACGAACATTTCCGGCGTGGTGAAGATTCGCGGCGACAGCGCATGGAATCAGATCTCGCACTTCGACCTGCCCGGCTCCACGGGGCGCGCGTCCGGCAAGGTGTGGTGGGGCAGCGACCTGCCGGTGCGCTACGACATGCACATCATCGGCGACAGCGTGTCGCTCGCGGATGTGGCGTGGGTCTATCCCACGCTGCCCACGACCGGCAGCGGCAAGATGGTGCTCGAGATCCGGAACGAAAAGGATCTCACGAAGATCGACTATGTCCTGCATGACATGGACGTCCGCTCCACGAAGTCGCATCTGCTGGGGCAGATGACCTTCGAGACGGGCGGCCAGGTGCTGTCGGTGCACGACGTCAAGCTCACGGCGGACGACGTCGACTTCGATTTGCTGCGTACGTTGAATGGAAAGCCCTTTCCGGCAGACTGGCAGGGGAAGCTCAACGGAACTGTTACCGCGCGGGGCGGCCCGCTCACGCACTTTTACGTGGATGCGTCGAACCTCACGTTCAACGACGCGCACGTGAAGAATGCGGTGTCGCACATCCAGGGGCACGGTGAGCTCGACATCCTGTACCCGGCATTCACGGCCTTCCACAACTTCTCGGCGTCCACCACGCACTTCGACCTGCGCACGCTCGTCGCGATCTATCCCGCGTTTCCGCGTGTCACGGGAATCCTGAGCGGGAGTGCCGTGCTGGATTCGTCGTGGCTCGACGTGCGCGTGTCGAATGCCGACCTGACACACACGGATGGCCCCGCCGAGCCGACGCATGCCACAGGGGGCGGGCGCATCACGTACGGCGAGTTCATGAACTACGACCTCACGTTGCAGGCGGCGCCGCTGTCACTGACCACGTTGAACGTGTCGTATCCCAAGATGGCGCTGCGTGGTGTGATGTACGGTCCCATTCGCGTGAAGGGCATTGCTCCGGATCTCGACGTGCAGGCCGATCTCACCGGACCGGCCGGCCATCTCACGTACACGGGCAAGGTCGACGCGGATTCCCTTGGCAGCTATGGCGCCAAGGGCTCCGGCAGTTTCGACACGCTCGAAGTCGCGATGCTGCTCGGATACAAGGCGCCGCGGACGCAGTTATCGGGGCGGTACGAGGCTGATTTCGTGGGTGATTCGCTGGCCAACCTGGACGGTCCGCTTGCCGTGAGGCTCGATCGGTCGGATGTGGACGGAGTGAAGCTGTCGTCGGGCGGTGCACGCATGCGGTTCCAGCATGGCATCGTGCACTTCGATAGCCTGCGCGTGGATGGAAAGCCCGGTGTGCTCAATGCTTTTGGCGCGCTCGGACTCACGCGGTCCGTGGGCGCTGATTCGTTGTCATTCTCCGTGGACGTCGATTCGCTTGGAGGACTCCGGCGATATCTGGGTCGCGCGGCGGACGTTCGCAAGACGGCCATTCCAAACGATTCACTTTCGGGTGCACTCAGCTTCAACGGTGTCGTGCGGGGATGGCTCGACTCGCTCGACGTCCGCGGCACTGTCGACGGCAGGGACCTGTACGTGCGCGGCGATCATGCACGCGAGTTGACGGGGTCATTGGCGATGCAGGACGTTCGCGAGAAGCTCACCGGTGTCGTCGACCTGCGTGCGGACACGGCGGTGGCTGCAGGGGTGCGTCTCGACGAAGTCACCTTTGCTGCCGATATCTTCGACGTGGGGCATGCCCGTTTTGCGGCGGGTGCCCGGGGCGAGAACGGAGCCACCGTGCGCGCGGGCGGTGATTGGCGCGCGTCGAAGGATACAACCGTCGTGCGGCTGGACACGATGAACCTCGCCGTCGGTACGTCGCGTTGGGCATTGCGGCGGCCGTCGCTGTTCACAAAGTCGTTGTCCGGCGTGACACTCGATACGCTGCTGTTTGCGGACGCGGTGGGTGCCCGCATCATGGGGTTCATCGACGCGCCAACGTCGTCGCCGGTGCGGGCGCGGCTCGTGGCCGATTCACTTCCGCTCGCAGATCTGGGGCAGCTTGCGCAGTTGCCCTCCGCGCTTGCGGGCCGTTTGTCACTCGATCTGGACGTCGCAGGGACGAGCGCGCAGCCGATCATGACGCTTGCGGCGGGCGCGCGTGGACTGACCTATGCGGGACTCTCGGCGGAGCTGATCGACGCGCGGGGGGCCTACGGCGCGGAGCGCGCGTCGCTCGAGGCGAATGTGCTGCGCGGTGGTCGCTCCATCCTCGACGCAACGATCAGCTATCCGGTCGCCCTCACGCTTTTCTCGGCGCAGGCGACGGACGATTCACTGAGTGGCCGAGTGCATGCCGACAGCATCGAGCTCGCGTTGGTGGAGGCGCTGTCGACGAAAGTGCGCAACTCCAGAGGGAGTCTTGCGCTCGACCTCGCACTGAGCGGGAAGCCCGACAGCTGGCACGTGGGCGGGCGTGCGCTGGTGAAAAACGGCGCTGCTGAAATTCCGGATGCGGGCGTAAGGCTGGGAGCAATTGACGGGGTGATCACCGTGGATCCGATACGTGATTCCCTTACCATCGATCGCCTGTCGTGGACCAGCCCCGTGAACGGGGGAACCGCGTCGCTTGGCGGTTCCGTCGTGTTTCGCGACCGGTCCAATCCGCATCTCGCGCTTCGGTTTGATGCGCGCGGCTTTCGCGCCGTGGACAAGAAGAATCTCGCGCGTCTCGATGTTTCCACGGGGGCATCGGGACTCACGCTCGCGGGCACGCCGGACGCCGCCACGTTGTCGGGTGCAGTCGACGTGGACCGGGGAACGATCTATATCCCCGAGCTCGTGCGAAAGCAGCTGGTGGATCTCACCCCCGAAGATTTCGCGCTGCTGTTCGACACGACCGACGTGCGCAACCGGTCGCTCATGCCGCAGCCGCCGGGTGCGCTGGTGGAGCATCTCTCGCTGTCCGGTGTGTCCGTGCACCTGGGCGAAGACGTGTGGCTTCGCTCGCGCGAGGCCAACATCAAGCTTGGCGGCTCGCTCAACGTCACCCGCACGCGTGATGAGCACGAGACCACGCGCTCGACACTTGGCCGCGACGTGCACGGCGATTCGGCGCGTTACAAGCTGGCGCTGAGCGGCTCACTCAGTGCAGATCGCGGCACCTATACCCTCGATCTCACGGCGGTGCAGCGCGAGTTCCAGGTGCAGAGCGGACGCATCACGTTCTTCGGGACGCCCGATTTCAATCCGGAAATCGACGTCAGCGCGCTCTATCAGGTGAAGCAGGCGAATCGCTCCGACATCGGCATCAAGGCGCGCATCCACGGCAACTTCTATCCGCAGCCGGCGCTCGAGCTTTCCAGCACCGATGCGTATCTCTCGCCGTCGGATCTCGTGAGCTATCTCGTGACGGGACGTCCGAGCTTTGCATTGGAGACGTCCGAAGCGCAGCAGCGTGCGCTCGAGTTCGTGCTGCCAACGCTCGGTGCGTCGGTGAGCCGGGCACTTCGTGACCAGTTGGGCGGCTTCGTGGACCTGTTCCAGATCCAGTCTGGTGCAGTGAGTGATCCGCTCGACAAGTCCGGCAATACCACGCCGTTTCGCAGTTTTCTCTCGAGCACGCGACTGGGCGGCGAAAAACAGATCAGGGACCGGCTCTTCCTGAGCTTCAGCACGGGGCTCTGCTTTACAGGTGGCAGCGATGATCAGAGCCAGTCGTCGCTGCCGGGCTTCGTGCAGAACATCGAAGGAAAGTTCGAGTACCGCTTTCCGGAGCCCGCTCCGGATCGGTTTGCGTTGCGCGCGGGTCTTGATCCTGCCGCGAGCGCACTGCGCTGTGGCCGTAGCGTGCGCGGCTTTGCGTCTACGCCAGCGCAGGTTGGTTTCTCTCTCTTCCGCTCCTGGGTGTTCTGACGCAGCGCGCATTGCTCATCGTCAACCCCGCATCGCGCCGCGGACGTCGCTGTGCGAACGATGCACGGTCGGCCGTTCTCGCCTGCGGCCTCACGTGCGACCTTGTGATGACGGAGCAACCTGGAGATGCCGCTCGAATCTGCACGGAGCGTGGTCGAGACTATGACGTGGTGTTCTCGTTGGGAGGAGACGGCACGGCGATGGAAGTGTGCGGAGCCCTAGCATATTCAAATATTCCGGTCGGGGTTTTACCCGGTGGTACAGGCAACCTCCTGTCCCGCGCACTTGGCATACCCAGGCGCATGCACCGGGCGGTTCCGGCGCTCCTGAATGGTTCCGAGAGACAGATCGACCTCGGCATGGTGTTCGGCCGGCATTTTGCCGTAGCGGCGGGTGTCGGCATCGATGCAACAATGGTGGCGGAAACGACACCGTGGATGAAGCGTCGTCTTGGTGTGGCTGGGTATACGCTCGTGGCAACGCGCGCGGCATTGCGCACCGTGCTCCGGCGACGCTTCTTCGTGATTCGCGTAGTGGTAAACGGCGAGGTGATCGAGCGTCGTGCGACTGCGGTCGTTTTCGCCAACTTCGGGACAATTCTCGAAGATCGCCTCTCGTTCGGTCCGGACATTGAAGCACATGATGGTTTGCTCGACTGCTGCATCTTCGCGCCTGCTCACCTTGGAGACGCCATTCGCATCCTCTGGTGTGCAATGCGCGGCGCCCCACAATCCGAGTCCATCGTTCTGTATAGAAAGGGCGCGCGGTTCCTTGTGGAAACCGAGCCCGCGCTTCCCCTGCAGGCAGACGGGGATCTGCTGGGTGTCACACCAGCGGAGATCACCGTGCAGCCGCTCGCGGCACGCCTTCTTGTCCCGGCGCCATGACAATGGCGCATGAGCGCACGGATGCACCCGTCGAAACAGTGCGGCAGCTGCAGCAGGAGCGCGACCATCTGCTCCTGCTTCACGAGGCGCTGGCGGAGGTGGAGCGCGCACGATCGATGGACGCTCGACTGAAAATTTTTGTGCGCGCCATTCAGCAGGTGGGATTTGGCCGCGTGACCATCACGCTTCGCGACAGCGAGTTGAATGCGACCGCGCTGGTGAGCGCCGGATTGTCGCCGGACGAGGATCAACTGCTCCGTGACGAGCCCGTGTCCGGCAGCGTCTGGCGACGGCGTCTCGCGTCCATCGAGCGATTCCGGATCAGCGGCTCCTACTATCTGGAGGGAAATGATCCGTGGGTGGTCCGCGAGTTTGGCGGAGGTTTGCCGAGCCACCTGGAGTCCACCGATGATCCATACTGGTCGCCGCGCGACTCGCTGCTCGTGCCGCTGCGTAGCGCGAATGGTGAAATCCTGGCAACGCTCTTTCTGGACGACCCATCCAGCAGGACGCGTCCGACGCTGACGCGCGTGCGCACCGTGGAGCTATTCGCGCAGCAGGTGGCGGCGATGCTCGAGCATGCGTCGCTGATGACCGTTGCCGAAGGACGGGCGCGCCGCCTGGAGAATCTGCACGCCGTAGGCACGCTGCTCGCCCGCTCGCTCGACGAGAAGACGTTGCTGAAGACACTGGCCGCTCAGCTCGAGCTCATCCTTCCCGTGTCCACGGTCGTCGTATTCGCGTCGGACGAAGCAGGCGCGCCATGGCCACGCGTGTTTCGACACGGTGGTGGGGAGAGGGATGAGATGTTCACCTCCGCATTGCACCGCACCCTCGCCGCGGTGGCCGCCAGGGAACAGCGCGCCGTGCGCGATGGCAGCATCTTCGCGGTGCCCGCAGTGGTTGGTCCAACAACTGTTGGAGTCATCATCGCAGACGCCGGAAATGGTCAGCCGCTCGGAGCAGACGACTGCGAGCTCCTGCTGACCATCGGGGCACAGGCAGCGGCGGCCATCAGCAACGCACGCTTGTATTCCGAGAGCATGCGCCAGCGTCGCCAGACCGAGGCGCTCTCGGACGTGGTGCGGGCGGTAGGCGAGTCGTTGCGCATTGACCGCGTGATGCAGCTCATCCTGCGGCATGCCACCGCGCTGCTCAGGTCGGAGGGTGCCGCAATTTCCCTCCTGCGCGGCGACATGCTCGAGGTAACCGCCGGTATTGGCAGTGCAAAGTCATTGATCGGCAGCAGGCAGCCCATCAACGACAGTGTCAGCGGCCGCGCCATCCAGACGGCCTCCTGCATCATCACGGATGATCTCCCGCAGGAGAGCGGCCCCTACACGGATGTCGCCACCGCACAGATCCACAACGCGGTCATCGCGCCCCTGATGTCCGTACAGGGGCCTGTTGGCGTACTGTCCGTGTTCAATCGCGCTGCGCCGTTCGTGAATGAAGATGCGGAGATCCTTCAGCGGCTCGCCGACCAGGTTGCCGTGGCTGTCGTCAACGCCCGCCTGTTCGAGGAAGTTGCTGAGGCCACGCGCGAGTGGGCGGTGGCGTTCGATTCCATTGGAAGTGGCATGGTGTTGCTGGACAAGCGCGGGCGCATCCAGCGGTCCAACGCGCGTGCACGCCTGCTCATGAACGGCGTGGAAGAAAGTGCGCTGCTCGATCGTGACTTTCACCAGGCGTTGTTCGGCGACGACGGCCCGTGTGAGCAATGCCTTCATTTTGCCGCGATCACGGAAGACGCCGTCAAGCGTGGCACGCATGATGATCGCGCCCGCGGCCGCGTCTTCGACATGACGGCGGCTCCCCATCCCCTGGGTGGGGCGGTTGTCACATTCGACGACGTCACCGCGCATCGTTCCCTCGCGGAACGTCACCGCCGCGTGGTCGAAACGTCACGCGACGGCATCATCATCACCGATCGCGAACGGCGCATCGTCTTCGCCAATCCTGCCGCGCACGATCTCATCGGACGCGGCGCCGATCTCATCGGATCGCCGGGCGAACGCTCGGTGCCGGAAGACCAGCGCGCCGACGTCCGGAAATACGAGGACAGGGCTTTGGCGGGTGAGCCCCAGAACTACGAAGGAATTCTGCTGAGGCCGGACGGCGACCGGCGCATCATCGCGATTGCCACCGCGCCCTTGCGTGAGCTCGGTGAAGTCACCGGTATTGTCGCATCGATGCGCGACATTACCGACGAGCGCCGCGCGCGCGATGCGGTGGCCCAGTCGGAGAGCCGGTATCGTAACCTCTTCGAGTCGGCGAGCGACGCCATCTACACGATGGATGCACACGGCGCGTTCACGTCCGCGAACCAGGCCACCTGCGAGCTCACCGGCCGCACGCGCGACACGCTCCTGGGCCACAATTCACGGCCGCTGGTGGACGACACCGAGGTGCCCATTGTGGCCGAGCATTTCCAGCGGGCGTTGCGCGGGGAGGCGCTTCGCTACGAATGCAGTATCCGTCGTCCGTCCGGCGAGCGCCGCATGGTGTCCGTCACCAACACGCCAATTCGTCGAGGTGAGGAGATCGTCGGCGTGCTTGGCATCGCGCGCGACGTCACCGATGCCCGCGCACGAGCGGCTGCTCTCGCACGATCCGAAGCGCGGTACACGCGGCTGGTGGAGTCCGCGTCGGACGCGATCTTCACGGTGGACGAACAGGGAAAGTTTACAGCGGTAAACCACTCGCTCGCGGAGGCGGTGGGTCGCGACCGCGAGGCGCTCATCGGAACCCCACTCACGGGTCTCATCGACCCGCAGGACTGGCCTGCTGCGGAGCGGCTGCTGCGCGAGACGTA
This sequence comes from Gemmatimonadota bacterium, assembly GCA_028287285.1. Classification (GTDB taxonomy): domain Bacteria; phylum Gemmatimonadota; class Gemmatimonadetes; order Gemmatimonadales; family Gemmatimonadaceae; genus AG11. The sequence goes on along the minus strand of JAQBPY010000371.1, from coordinate 14,960 downwards.
CGCTGGAGAGCGGTCCCGCGGAGCGATCCGGTATCGCAACCAGGATGGCGGAGTGCGGCAGGGTTCATTGATCACGTCGCCAATCCTCGAGGAGGATCGCGTTGTTGGAGCACTCGGCATCATGCGTGACGTGACCGATGAGCAGCGGCTGGCGGACCAGCTGCTTCAGCAGGAAAAGCTCGTTGCGGTAGGCCAGCTGGTGAGCGGCATCGCACATGAGCTGAATAATCCGCTCGCGGGCGTGATGGCCTTTGCACAACTGCTGCTGTCGTCACCCGTTCCACTCGATAAGGAACCGAGGCAGTACGTGGAGACGATCCACCAGGAGGCACGCCGCGCTGCGAAGATTGTCAAGAATCTCCTGACCTTTGCGCGGCAACAACCAGCCGAGCGCGCCGCAGCCCAGCTTAATGACATCGTGCTCGATACGCTCGAGCTGCGGCGTTACACATTGCGGACGGCGGGGGTCGAGGTCGACGTCAACCTCGATCCAAAGCTGCCCGCGATCTGGGCCGATCCATACCAGCTGCAGCAGGTGGTCCTCAATCTGGTGGCGAATGCCGAACAGGCATTGGCGGAATTTGAAGGCCCGCGGCGCATTCGCATTCGGACTGCCTCGCATGCCGCGCACATCGCATTCGAGGTATCGGACACGGGTCCGGGAATTCCCCGCGATCATGTGGATCGTATCTTCAACCCGTTTTTCACGACGAAGCCGGTGGGGCAGGGCACCGGCCTGGGTCTATCCATTTCGGACGGGATCGTTCGCGAGCATGGCGGCAAGATCAGCGTGGAAACGTCGCCAGGAGGAGGGGCGACGTTCAGCGTGGAGCTGCCGCTCATTGTTCCGCCGCGCGATACGCCCACCGACAACCTCGCCATGCAAAAGGATGTGAAGGCAGGACGACGCATGCTCGTGGTGGACGACGAGCCGGCCATGCGCAGTGCAATCTCGGGATTCCTCCGCTCGCTTGGCCACAAGGTAAACGTCGCCGCTACCGGGCTGGAGGCCCGAGCGCTTCTCGCGTCCAGCGAGTATGATGTGGTGCTGCTCGATCTGCGCATGCCCGATCTCGGTGGCGAGTCGCTGTTCCGCGAGCTCGCCGAGCGCGACGTCAGGCATGCGCGGCGCGTTGTGTTCGTGACCGGCGACTTGCAGAGCGAAGCCGCGCAGCGCTTTCTGAACGAGACCGGACGTCCGGTCATCGGCAAACCTTTTCAACTGGACGACCTCGCGGCAGTCGTGGCGAGCGTAGCGAGCTGATGGCGACGATTCTCATCGTAGACGACGAACCGGATATCCTGTCCGCTCTGTCCCGCTTCTTCGAGCGGAGAGGACATGACGTGTTGCGTGCGTCCACTGGCGAGCGCGCGGTGGAGCTGGTGCAGAACGAGCGGCCGGCCGTTGTGCTCCTCGATCTGTTCCTGCCCGACATCTCCGGCTTTGACGTGCTCGAGCGAACGCGCGAGCTGCGTCCGGTCATCATCATGGTCACCGGCCACGGCGACATTCCCGCCGCGGTGCACGCCATGAAGGGCGGCGCGGAAGGATTTCTTACCAAGCCGGTGGAGCTGGCGCATCTCGGTGCCATGGTCGATCGTGCACTCGAGAAGGCACACCTTCGCGAGCTGAGTCGCGCTGCTGATGCGAGAAGTGGTCGCGCGGCCGCCGACATGCTGCTTGGCTCTTCACCGCCCATGCGCGAGCTCGCGGCGCAGATCGAGATGCTTGCGCACAGTGAGCGGACGGTGGCCCTCCTCGTGGGAGAAAATGGTGTGGGCAAAGCGCGCGTTGCCCGGGCCATTCACGGTTTGAGCGCGCGGGCGCCTCGGCCCTTTCATGATCTCGTGTGCGGATTGCGGCCCATCGAGACGCTTGCCGTCGAGCTCTTCGGTGCCGAGCGAACACAGGGTGGCCCTATGCCTGGCCTGTTCGAGGCGTCTGACGGTGGCACGCTCTTTCTCGATGAGATCGCCGACCTGCCTCCATTGCTGCAGCCAACGCTTCTTCGTACGCTCGAGACGCGTCGCGTGCGTCGTGCGGCAGGTACACGCGATGTGCCGGTCGACGTCCGCCTCATTGCTGCGACCGTGCGTGATCTCGCCACCGAAGTCACCGAGCAGCGCTTCAGTGAAGATCTCTATTACCGCCTTGGTGTGATGCCCCTGCACCTGCCGCCGCTGCGCGCACGTGCGCCGGAAGATCTTCGCGAGACGGTGGCGGCACTCATTGTGGAGCTGCGGCGAGGATTGCCGGACTCCCCTCACACGGTCACTGACGAAGCGCTCGAGGTGATCGTTCGCTATCCGTGGCCCGGCAACGTACGTGAGCTCCGGAACATTCTTGAACGGGCACTCATCCAGGCGCGCGGGCAGAACTCGCTGCGCGTTACGCATCTTGCCGCCGAGGTACGGGGAATTGGTGATGATGCGTCGCTTCCACACGTCTCCCGGTCGCTGGCGGAGGTCGAACGTGAGCACATCGAGCGAACGCTGCGCGCACATGCGGCGAACCGCACGCGGGCAGCTCGTGAGCTCGGCATCTCTCGCGCTACGTTGATCAAGAAGATTCGGGAGTTCGAGCTGGACCAGCGGCCGGAACCGGAGAGAGCATGACTGAGCTGCATGAGAAGGACGCAATGGTCTGTCGGGCCTGCGGCAATGAAGAGCGTGCGTCGGAAGGCTATCCGTGCTCGATTTGTGGAACGTTTCTCTGCGTGATCTGCAACCTGCGCGGTGTGATTACCTGCGCCAAGTGCGCAAAGAGCACGAAGGAAGAAATCGCGATGCCCGAATGGCTCCTCGAGTAGCCGTCGCACAATGGCGATGACGTCGTTTGCGTCCTGTGGCATGGCCGTCGGCCACGCCACGGACATCGCGGGCGCCACAGGCTGCACCGTCATTCGCGGCATCGATGCGCCCTTCCATTGCGGCGTTCATGTGGTGGGCCGTGCCACAGGTACGCGTGAGCTGGCGCTGCTCGACCCGTCGCATCTCGTGGACAAGGTGGATGCCATTCTCCTGTCCGGCGGCTCTGCCTACGGAATCGATGCCGCAGCGGGCGTGATGCGTTGGATGGAAGCACATGGGCGCGGGTACCCCGTTGGTGCGGGCGTGGTACCCATCGTTCCTGCGGCAGTCATTTTCGATCTTGCGCCACTGGGGCGATTCGACGCGCGGCCTACTGCACAGATGGCGTACGATGCGTGTGACTCCGCCACGCCCGTTGCCGCGGAAGGATCCATTGGCGCGGGAACGGGTGCGACGGTCGGCAAGATGGCAGGAGCGGCGTCGTCGATGAAAGGTGGTCTCGGCATTGGTGCGGCGAATGCGGGAGAAGTGCAGGTTTGTGCTGTCGCTGTCGTGAACGCACTGGGAGATGTCCGCGATGCCTCGGGTGCCATCATTGCCGGAGCGCGCGGCAACGACGGCGCCTTTCTCGACAGCGCTCGGCGCATTGCGGCTGGTCACGGCGACGCCGAGACGTTCGAGGCACTCGCTGGCCGCAATACGACAATCTGCGTGGTCTGCACGAACGCCAAACTCGATCGCGTGGAGGTATCCGCACTCGCGCGCGCCGCAGCGGCGGCACTGTATCATCGCATTACGCCTGTTGCCACGGCATTCGACGGCGACGTCGTTTTCGCGACGGCTCCGGTTGCCGGAGGTGTGACTGCGAGCACGTCGCAGGTGGAGGCACTCGCCGTCATTGCGCTCGAGCGCGCAATCGAGCGTGCCGTGCAAACAAGGGACCCGGGCGATACGTTCCACGAATGACGGAAGACTTGCGCCGCGTCGTTGTCTGCACGCCCATTGCCCCCCTGCACGCAGAGCCCAGAGTTGCGAGCGGACAGATTTCGCAACTGATGGCGGGGCGTGTCGCCGACGTGCTCGAGATGGAGGACGATTGGCTTCGGGTACGTGGGCCCGACGAATACGTGGGGTGGACGCATCGCGGCTACTTCGCACAGGTTCCAAATGATGACGGAACGCGCCGCAGCCTGGAAATTGAACGAATCTCGCTCGGCTGCATTACCACGAATCCTTCAGGTGCGCGGCGCGCAATGCCGCTCGGTGCATTGCTCTCGGCCGAGGAACGCGTAAAGAGCGGCGACGTGATCCTCCCCTCGCAGCGGCAGGAGTTGTTTCCCGCCGAAGCAGGAGCGATCACGCGGAGTGCGCAGCAGTACTTCGAGGGCGCGAGCTATGTGTGGGGCGGCGTCACGCCGTGGGGCGCGGATTGCTCGGGCCTCGTGCAAAGCGTCTACTGGCTGCACGGCATTCAACTCAGGCGCGATGCCCATCAACAGGCGGAGCAGGGCGCCCCCGGTGAAGCAGAGCCGCTGGCGTCGCGCGCCGGCGATCTCCTTTTCTTTTCAGATCGGCCCGACCGGTTCATCACGCACGTCGGCATCGCTCTCGGCATGCGCGCGATGGTCCACCTGGCGCTCGGCCGTGGCGGCTACGCGGTGGACAAGCTCGACGACGACCGCGATCCGTACATTCGCAAGCTCATCGCGCGCTTCGTGACGGCGCGGCGCATTCTTGGTCCGAGCCGCGTGACCGACTGAGGCCGGGCAGGATCTCAGCTCATCATTACCGGCGTACGCGGCGTCGGCGCAGCTGCAGCCTGCCTGACCTGTACCGGCACTTCAGCGTGCGTCGTCCCGTCCAGGCCCACGCGCATGGTGTAGCGGCCGGCGAGATCGAGCGGCAGGTCGAGCTGCGCGATGAGTGGAAAGTCCATTTCCATCACCGCCGCGGGCGGCGGAACAACGCCGAGCTCGCCGTCGCTGCTCCATAGTTCGGTACCGCTCGGGCTCATCCATTGGAGCGTCACACGATGTGAGCCCGCGTCGGCCGGAGTGCCCTTGAGGTGCACCACGAGCGTGGCGCGGGGATGAAGAGCCGGCAGCGAACCGACCTGTAGCGCGTCGAAGACGCCCAGGATGTTGAGCTTGCCTTCCTGGGACAGATTGGCTGCGTCGGCGAAAAGAGCAAAAGTCACATGCATCGTGAATAGTAGAAGCGGGCACTGCGGTTTGAAACCTCCTGCCCCGTATCTAGCTTTCATGGATGGCTTCGACCGCATACGTGGCCGCGCCCGAGGACAAGCACGCAGTACCCTCCGGCGTCTCGGTTACTGATCTTCTCTTGCTGTGCATGGCCCTCGTGTGGGGCTTCAATTTCATCGTCGTGAAGTACGCGACGGGCGTCTTTGCGCCGCTGGCGTTCAACAGCGCGCGCATCCTCCTGGCGGTCGTCGTGTTGTGGGCCATCGTGCTCATACGCGGCATACCGTCGCTCACACGCCGAGACGTCATCGGCATGCTGCTGCTCGGCAGCATCGGCAACGGCCTCTATCAGATTCTCTGGGTGGAAGGCCTCGCCCTCACGCGCGCGAGCGACGCCGCGTTGCTCGTCGCCGCATCGCCAGTGGCGATCGAGATCCTGGGCGCATTTCGCGGCCAGGAGCGAATCGGCGCAAAAGGCATGGCCGGCATCGCGCTCTCGCTGCTCGGCATGGGCTTCGTCGTCTTTGGCGCCTCGAGCAGCTCGGTGCACGAATCATCGCTCGTCGGTGACGCGTGGATCCTGGGCTCCGTGATTTGTTGGGCATTCTATTCCGTGGGGCTGCGGCCGTACACCGAGCGCATCGATGGCATCACGCTGTCCGCCGTTACGATGACCGGCGGAGTCGTGCCAATGCTCATCTGCGCGGCGCCGTCGCTCATCGCCACGAACTGGGGTGCCGTTACCCTTACCGGCTGGGGCGCAGTGGGCTACAGCGGCATCTTTGCTCTCGTGCTCGCGTACCTCTTCTGGTACCGTGGCATCAGCGTGCTGGGACCCACGCGCGCCTCGATGTACTCCAACCTTCAGCCACTCGTTGCAATGGCCGCGGCGTGGCTGTTGTTGAATGAAGTGCCGCATTCGCCGCAGCTCCTGGGCGGCCTGTGCATCATTTGCGGCTTGCTCATGACGCGCCTTCCCTCACGAAAAACGGCCGTGGTGGGTGAATGAAGGTTGTTCTCTTCGACATCGACGGCACGCTGCTCCGCACCGATGGTGCCGGCCGACGCGCGGTGAATCAGGCGATTCACGAAGTCTACGGTACGCACCCGGCCGGTGGGCACGAGTTCGATGGCAAGACGGACCCGCAGATCGTGCGGGAGCTGATGCAGCTCGCGGGAGTGCACGATGAATCCATTACCGAACGCCTCGCGGAGACACTGACGCGATACAGCATCCTGCTGCGCGACGAGCTCGATGGCGTCGATCATTCGCGGAATGTCTATCCCGGCATCGGCGCGTTGCTCGACGCGCTCGAAGCGCGCGATGACGTTCTCCTGGGGCTGCTTACGGGAAACATCCACGCCGGCGCCGTCGCCAAGCTCGATGCGGTGGGGTTGGGGACGGACCGATTCAAGATTGGAGCATTCGGCTCCGATCATGCAAGTCGCGCGGAGTTGCCTGCCATCGCCCGCGCTCGTGCCGAGGCGCTGCTTGGCCACGCCGTCGCAGGGGCCGACGTCATCGTCATTGGCGACACGCCCGCCGACATGGGCTGTGGCCGAGGCATTGGCGCGCGAGCCATTGGCGTGGCAACTGGCCGTTACACCGTTGACGATCTCACCGCATGCGAGCCCCATGCGGTCTTCCCTGATCTCTCCGACACGGCGGCCGTCATGCGCGCCATTTTCGCGGAGTAGCGTGGACGAAGTCGAGCTCAAGAGCGTGGTCGACGACGTGGTCATGCGACGCGCGGCCGTGGAGCGGGCGGGCGCGACGCTCATGTTTGCCGGCCACCTCGAGGATCGACGCTACGATACGGCCGATCAGGCGCTGACGTCGCGCGATCACGTGCTGCGCGTGCGCATCTATCGCGACGACGTGAACGCGCCGCGTGCAGAGCTCGACTGGAAAGGCCCGACACGCCGCGAGAACGGGTACAAGACGCGGCAGGAGATCGAAACGCGGGTGCATGACGGCGACAAGCTCGTGGACATTCTCGGCATGCTTGGCTATCGCGTAACGGTTTCAATTGACCGGGAGATTGCGCAATACGACCTGAACGGAACGATGATCCGCTTTGAACGGTACCCGCGCATGGATGATCTCGTCGAAGTGGAAGGAACGCCGGAAAAGATCGAAGAGGCCATCCGTGCGCTCGGTATGCCGCGTGACGGCTTCATCACGGATCGTCTCAATGATTTCGTTACGAGGTTCGAGAAGCGCACCGGCCGGCGTGCGGCCACTTCGAACGCAACCCTGGCGAGCAATACAGATGGCTGACGAGCGCCGGCTACCCGAGTTGGCACGATCTCTCCGGTCGCTCGGCGCGCCGGGCGAGCCCGCGTCGGAAGCGGCGCACGACGCCATTTTTGCCCCGCTGCTCGACGCCAGGGCACGTGCCGCCGGTGCCACGACTGACATCATGCTCGCGGCGCTCCGGGGCGACGCGCTGTCGGCGCGGATCGAGGCACTGGCCGTGGATGCGGCCGTCCGGTGGGTGGAGCAGCCGGCCATGGTCCGCGCAGTCACGGCGCAGACCAGCGAGATCATGGAGCCACTGCGCGATGACCTCCTCGCATTGGACCAGGCTGCAACGACCGCCCGCGATGACGACGCAGGATGGAACGGGTGGGTGGCCCAGTTGCGGAAGGTCTTCGCAACGGCGGACGTTGCATGCCAAGCCCTTGCCAGGCTCATTGCCGAGCACACGCCCGCAAATGCGGAGCGGGTGGAGCGCCGCCAGAAAAAACGCTAGAGGTCCGGACTGCTGGCTTCCGGCTAGCCTTGCATTGGCAATCCCGATACATTTTATCGGCAATGAACCAGAACACCCTTTTCGCCCGTGCGGCGCTGCTCGGCGCCCTTTTTTTTGCTGCCCCGTTGGCCGCCCAGGAACATCCCGCGCGCCGCGTTGCGAACATCGTCAGTGTTGCAATCGAGGAGTACGCCAAGGCCGTTGATGGCCAGGGAAAGCTGATCAGCGCGCAGGAATATCAGGAAACAAACGATTTCATCGCCGATGCGCGCAGGGCGGCCGAGCGGTTGTCTGGCGACAATGCCGCCGGGGCGCGGGCGCTGCTCGATTCCGTGGCGGCAGCCGTCAGCGCCAGACGCCCGCCAATTGTCCTGGACTCGCTCGAGAAGCGCTTTGCCGCTCTCCTCGGCAACGAAGCCAAGCTCGAGCTGCCGAAACAGCCGGTCGACATGGCCGCAGGCAAGGCGATCTACCAGCAGAGCTGCGCGAGCTGTCACGGCGTGGCTGGTCGTGGAGACGGCCCTGCCGGTGTAAAGCTCAATCCACACCCGCCCGCGATCGGAACCGACAGCATGAGGGGTATATCGCCTGCCTTGATGTATCGTATCGTGTCAGTGGGCATTGGCGGAACGCCCATGATGGGATTTAGCGGGTCGCTGACGTCGGAGCAGCGGTGGAATGTCGTTGCGTACGTGAATTCGCTCAGGGCATCTCGCTCGCAGCAGCTCGAGGGCGAAGGGCTCTACACACAGGGCTGCGTGTCGTGTCACGGTGTGGTGGGCGCAAGTGACGGAACGCTCGCCCGCTCGCTGACCAAGCTGCCGCCGGAAATCGGGTCGGTGGCGTGGCAGGTGGAAAAGAGCGACGAGCAGCTCGCACTCGTCATTCGCGACGGAGTTCCGGGCTCCGCGATGCCGCCCTCCCATACGCTGACCAACGCGCAAGTCGCAAGCATCGTCGCCTACGTGCGCACGTTGCCGATGAAGGACCGGAACGCCATCGGAGTGGGCGGCTCCGACAGCACGAGCTTTGCCGCAGTGGCCAGGAACGTCCTCGGCCTGCTCGAGCAGTCGCTGGCCGCGGTCAAGAGCGGCCGCGCGGACGATGCCGCCGACAAGGCGTCCGATGCCTATATGGCATTCGAGCCGCTGGAGACACCGTCGCGCGCCAAGAGTCCGGGTCTGGTGTCTTCGATGGAGCGGCAATTCACCGAATTTCGGGCCGCCGTTCGCGGCAACAACGTCCGCGACGCCGAACATTTGCGGGATGCGATCGAAGCGTCGCTGCCCGAGGTCATCGCGCTCACCGCGCCCGCCGGCAGTGGGTCGGAGGCATTCTGGCAATCGTTCCTCATCATTCTGCGCGAAGGCTTCGAGGCCATTCTCGTGGTGGGGGCGGTCGTGGCATTCCTGCTCAAGACGGGCCACCGTGAGCGCCTGCGGAGCATCTGGGTTGGTGTTGGCCTGGCGCTCGTGGCCAGCGCGGCAACGGCGGTCGTCCTTCGCACGCTGCTGAGCGCGGTGCCCGCGAGCAGTGAGATCATCGAAGGGGCCACGCTACTCGTGGCCGTGTGCGTGCTGTTCTCGGTGAGCTACTGGCTCATCTCCAAGGTGGAAGCGGCTAAATGGCAGCAGTTCATCAAGGAGAAGGTGACGTCCGCACTGGACCAGGGAGGCGGCCGAGCGCTCGCCTTCGTGGCGTTTCTTGCGGTATATCGGGAGGGGGCCGAGACGGCGTTGTTCTATCAGGCACTGTTCAACGAAGGGCCCAGGGTCGTGCTTCCGCTCTCACTCGGCATCGTGGCGGGTTTCATCGCACTGGCCATCGTCTTCACGCTGTTTTATCGCTTTGGCGTGAAGATTCCGCTGCGGCCATTCTTTTCTGTTACGAGCGTCTTACTGTACTACATGGCCTTCGTTTTCATGGGCAAAGGCGTCCGCGAGTTACAGGAAGGTAACGCAATACCACTCTCGGCGATTCGCGATTTTCCGCATGTCGACTGGCTGGGAATCTTCCCCAGCTGGCAGGGGGTGCTCGCGCAGCTGGTGCTGTTGATCCTGTTTGCCTTCGCGGTGCTGAAGACGTTCTGGCCCAAGCGCTCCGTCGCACTGCCCACGGTCATGCCGGTTCAGTCCGTGACCGTCGACGTTGGCCGCGTGATGGCGGAGAATGCGGAGCTCCGCGCACGAATTACCGCCATCGAGGCTCGGCTCGGGGGCTCATGAGCCAGCAGCATAGATCCCCCGCCGGCCCGCCCTGACGTTCCACAGAACCGCCATCCACACCACTCCGAGCGCCACGAACCCAAGCGAGATCACCTGCGCGTACGTGATTCCCGCGACGAGCCGGTCATCCTTGGAGCGAAAGAACTCGATCACGAATCGCTCCACGCCGGCAAGCACACAATACACACCAAAGAGCCATCCTTCGGCGTGTTTGTGGTCGCGCAGACGCCACAGGATGCCGAACATCAGCAGCCCCAGCGCCACCTCATAGAGCTGGGTGGGATACACGGACAGCACCGTCGTGAACGTGGCGCCATTCGGTATTGGCGTGCCGAATTCCTTTCCCATCGTTGCCGCGGTGGACGGCGGCGCGCCCTCGGGAAAAGCGACCGCCAGGAATCCTGTAAAAGGCCGGCCATAGTCGTCACCAACCGCCCAGCATCCCGTGCGGCCCACCGCATATGCCGCCGCACATGCCGGAGCGCTCACGTCGAACATGCGCAGCAGCCCGAATCGTTTCTTCACCACCATCGCGCCAACGGCGAGTATGCCGCCAATGAGGCCGCCCCAGAACACGAAGCCGCCGCGATCGAAGATCGAATCCCAGTGGTGCAGTACCACCACGTAGTAGAACTTCGCGCCAATCAACCCGCCGATCACCGCTGCAAACACGAAATCGCTCACGGGCTCCGCGTCAAAACCCCGGCGCCTCAACTCGCCCTGCGCCACCTGCTGGCCAACAAGAAAGCAGAGCAGGATCGCCAGGCCAAATCCGGTAAAGCTGAACATCCCCACGCTGTACGCGAACGGATGATGCACGATGGGATGTGGAAACAACGTCATGCGCGCACGAGTCCGGGAATGGGAAGGGAAGCAAAGGCGTTGAGATCGAGCGGCGCTCTTTCGCCTCGCTCGAAATGAAACAGACCCGCACGCGCGATCATCGCCGCGTTGTCGGTGGCAAGCCGGGCACTCGGCGCAAAGACGGCAGCGCCAACGCGTGATGCACGCGCGCGCATGGCCGCGGCAAGCGTGCGATTTCCCGCGACGCCGCCGCCGAGGACCACGCGCTCCCTGCCGAACTGCTCCACGGCGCGCATCGTCTTTTCCACGAGTGTCTCCACGAGCGCGTCATGAAATGCGCGCGCGATATGAGGGTAGTCGTTGGCAGTACCGCCGCGAACGGCATTCAGCACCGCCGTCTTGAGCCCACTGAACGAGACATCGTAATAGTCCTCGTCGCCGGGCTGCTGATTGCGGCGCAGCATGGGCCGCGTGAAACGAAACCTCGCGGGATCTCCGGTGGCCGCCAGTCGTTCCACGTGCGGACCGCCCGGATACGGCAGCCCCATCAACTTTGCCACTTTGTCAAAGGCTTCTCCCGCGGCATCATCGCGTGTACGCCCCAACAGGCGATACGCGCCCCATGCGTCCACATCGAGCAGCAGCGTGTGTCCGCCGGACACGAGCAGTGCCGTGAACGGCGGAACTGCATCGGGATGCTCGAGCGCCGTGGCAAAGAGATGCCCTTCCATATGGTGCACGCCGACGCATGGAATATTGCGCACATAGGCGAGCGCCTTGGCAAAGCTGACACCCACGAGCAGCGCGCCCACGAGCCCTGGTGCATGCGTCACCGCAATGGCATCGAGGTCGCTCATCTGCATGCTCGCGTCACTCAACGCGCGCTCCACCACGGGCACGATTGCCGTGAGGTGCTGGCGCGAGGCAAGCTCGGGCACGACGCCGCCAAAGATACGATGGACGTCCTGCGATAGAATCACCAGCGACTCCATCGTCACCGTATCGCCAGCGCCAGAAAGTACGGACGCAGAGGTCTCGTCGCACGATGTCTCGATGCCGAGAATGCGCGTCACGGCTCAGCGCGACGACGTCTGCGTGCCCAGCAACCCGCGAATCAACGTGCGGTTGGCCTCAGAGCTCCAGTCGGCGGCTCCGATGACCTTTTTCCGAATCGTACCTTCCCGCCCAATGACGAACGTCTCGGGCCAGCCGGTGATCTGGTAGCTCTTGTCGATCTCCCTGGACGGATCATGGAGAATCTCGAAGGTGAGTCCGAGCTCCTTCGTGAACTCCTTGATCTTGTCCGTGGCCCCTGGGTCATCTACACTCACGGCCACGATCTTCAACCCCTGCGGGCCGAGCTCCCGTTGCAGTTTTTCGATGCTGGGCATCTCTTCGCGGCAGGGCGGGCACCACGTGGCCCAGACATTCAGCAGCACCACCTCGCCCTTGAAATCGGCAAGTGTCTTCGTGGCCGGCGGGCCACTCACCGTCTTCGCGGCGAACGGAGGTGCCTTGGATCCCACCATGATGGGAAACAACTCATCGCCAAGAAAATGCGTCGCACTGAAGAGCGCCACCGCGAGCACCAGCACGACGCCGAGCACCACGCTCCACTGCTGGCGTGCGGTCATCGTGGGGTCCTCACGCCGTATGCACGCACTGTGCGCGAAGGATGCCGATCTCCGCCTGCGGATCCTTCGCGGCGAACACCGCATTGCCGGCCACGAATGTGTCAGCGCCCGCCTGCCAGCACTTCACGATAGTGTCGCGATTGATGCCGCCATCCACCTGCAGTGTTGCCGGGGAGCCCGCCGCGTTCAACATCATGCGCGCGCGCGCGATGCGGTCGACCGCACGGCCAATGAACGTCTGTCCGCCAAATCCTGGATTCACGGACATCACCAGCAGGAGGTCGAGCTTGTCGAGCACGTCCCCGACGACGCCAACAGGCGTGGACGGATTGATGGCCACACCCGCCGTGCACCCGAGTTCCTGGATGCGCGCGAGCTGCCGGTCGAGGTGCGGTGCCACCTCCGAATGAATCGTCAATCCGGATGCACCCGCAGCGGCAAAGTCGTCGAAGTAGCGTTCCGGCTCCACCACCATGAGGTGGACGTCGAGCGGCAGCGACGTCAGCCGCCGAAGCGTTTCAATCACCTTGGCGCCGAAGGTGAGGTTCGGAACGAACCGGCCGTCCATCACGTCCACGTGGATCCAGTCCGCACCCCCCGCTTCGAGCATGGCGATGTCGTCACGCAGCTGCGCAAAGTCCGCGCTGAGCACCGACGGCGCGATGCGAACGTGTTTGCTCACGGCGTACCGTCTCCCGCCACACGCAGTTGCACGGCGCCACCGGGCAACACGGTAGCTCCCGCTACGGGGCTCTGTCCGAGCACGCTGCCCTTGGGGGCCATGGACCCGGCATCGTACACGACGTTCACCCCCTTCACTCCAAGCTGCCGGAGCACCTGCCTCGCTGCTTCGACGCTCTGGTTCGTGAGATCGGGCATTACGAGCGGCGCCGCGCCGCCACTCAGCACGAGGTTGATCGAGCTTGGCACACCCACCTGCGTTCCCGCGGCGGGCCGCGTGGCGACGATCGATCCACGGGGCGCGTCATTTGGCGTCTCGGAGACATCTCCTATTTCGAAACCCTCTTTCTCCAGTAGCACCTGCGCTTCCACCTTCGTCATGCCCACCACCGTTGGCACCGTGACCACACGCTGCCCGCCGCTGATCACGAGCGTTACGGGGTTTCCAACGCCTTCCTTCGAGCCCGGCGGCGGCGACTGCTCCATCACCGTGCCCTTGGGCGACGAGCCATTGAAGCGCGTCTCGCCCTTCTCGGCGGTAAAGCCCGCCTGCAGCAGACGCTGCGATGCGTCATCATAGGCAAGCCCCGTCACGTTCGGCACCTTCACGTCGCGCGGAATGACGCCCGCCGGAAACACCACAAAAGCGACGACGAGATACGCGAGACCAAAGCCCGCGACGATCGCCACAAGATAGACCAGCGACGACCTGAGATTCGAGCGCCAGCTCATGCAACCGCTCCGTCATGAGGCCGTCTGAGCCGCGCGGCAAAGGCGCCGTCGGTACCATCACGCTGCGGCAGCACGCGCAGCAATCCGCTGTCGAGCACACGGTCGGGAACAACGCCCGACGGCGGCGGCTCCACGACCCACCCCGGGTGCTCGGCAAGGAAACGTGCGACCTGCTCGTCGTTCTCCTCGAGCTCGAGTGAGCACGTGCTGTAGATGAGCAGCCCGCCGGGCCTGACGACGTCTGCGGCCGCCCGAAAAATCGACCGCTGTAACGCAGGAAGTACCGCGAGATCGCTTGCGCGCAGACGCCACCGTGCATCCGGATGCCTGCGAAACGTCCCCGTGCCTGTGCACGGCACATCGATGAGCACGGCGTCCATGCCGCGAAGGGCCGGTGCAGTTGCGTCGCCAATGAGGGGAATGACGTTGGTCGCCTCGAGACGACGAACGTTTTCCCGCACGCGCGACATCCGCACACCGGATAAATCCGACGCGTACACGGTTCCTGCAACGCGCGCCAGCTCGAGTGCCTTTCCCCCAGGCGCTGCGCACAAATCCGCGACCGTACTGCCGGACGCCACGCACGCGTAGCGCGTTACCAGCGTGGATGCGGGGTCCTGGAGGTGAAACAACCCCTGCTTGAATGCGCCCAGCTCCGTGAGCGACATTACGCCGCTCGCAAGTACGATGCTGTCGTTCAGGAGCGGTGCGTCCGCCGTTTCCACGCCGGCTGCTTCCAGCATCGCTTCGAGCTGCTCGCGCACCACATGATAAGGGCGCGCGATGAGCGGCGCTTCACTATTGTTCGCCAGGAGCAGAGCCCGCGTATTCGCCTCACCCCAGCGCGCGAGCCAGCGATCCACCAGCCACCGCGGATGCGAATATTCCAGCGCAAGCGCCTCGGCCACGTCGGCCGGCGTTGGAATGGTGAGCGATTCCCGCTCGCGGTCGATGCGGCGCAGCACCGCGTTGGCCAGCTTGCTCGCGCCAATTCCGTGGCGACGTTTCACGAGCTCGACCGTCTGGGCGATGGCTGCGTATGCGGGCACACTCCCCATTTCCAGGAGCTGGTAGGCACCCATGCGGAGCAGGTCGGCCACGTCCGCATCCAGC
>JAQBPY010000332.1 GCA_028287285.1 Gemmatimonadota bacterium | reverse complement strand
GCCCGAGACTCGACAGGGACATGGATCTCCTTGTTTTCGGGCACGCCGGGGCACGCGTGATCGTCTTCCCGAGCTCCATGGGGCGATTCTTCGAATGGGAAGACCGCGGCATGATCGAGGCGCTCGGCGAACACCTCGAGAAAGGATGGCTGCAGCTTTATTGCGTGGACAGTGTGGACGCGGACAGCTGGTACGCCAAGCGGAAGCACCCGGCAGATCGCGCGCGGTATCATGCGAGATACGACGCGTACATTCGCGAAGAGGTGTTTCCGCTCACGCAGTCGAAGAACGACAATCCGTTTCTCATCACCGCGGGCGCGAGCTTCGGCGCTTTCCACGCGATGTCGTTCGCCCTTCGGTATCCCGAGCTCGTTGGCCGCGCCATTGGCTTGAGCGGCGTGTACGACATCCGCGAAGTCACGGACGGGTACACCGACGAGCACATCCTGCCATTCAACCCCGCCGAGTTGGTAATGGCCGAGCAGAATCCGGATCGGCTGGCGGCGATGGCACGGCTCGACATCATCGTTGCCATCGGGCGCGACGACGCCCTGCGTGGCAATAGCGAATACTTTTCAGGATTGCTCTGGTCTCGCCGTATCTGGCACGCGCTGCGCATCTGGGATGGCTGGTCACATGATTGGCCCTATTGGCGCACGATGATCCAGACCTATATCGCAGGCTCCGACTGATGCCATGGGTTGTCGTGCTGAGCGCAGGGACGGACCTGCTTTGTCACCTTATAGCGGAAGCATGATATGCTGAAAGTCGGCCTGCTCGTCGGACGCGAATGGTCCTTTCCGCCCGCCCTCATCGAGGAAGTCGCGCGCCGCAACGAAGGCGTCGAAGTGGAGTACATCAAGCTCGGCGGCACGGCGATGACGGAGCCCGTGCCCTACGCCGTGATCGTCGACCGCATCTCGCACGAGATCGGCTACTACCGCACCTACCTCAAGCACGCGGTGCTCCAGGGCGTGACGGTGGTGAACAATCCGTTCATGTGGTCTGCCGACGACAAGCTCTTTGACGCGTCGCTCGCCGTGAAGCTCGGTGTCGCCCATCCAAAGACACTCGTGCTGCCGAACAAGGACTACATCCCCGGCATCAAGCACGACGAGAGCCTGCGCAATCTCCAGTATCCCCTGGACTGGAATGCCATCGTGGAGTACATCGGCATGCCCTGCATTCTCAAGGATGCCCACGGCGGCGGCTGGCGCGACGTCTACGTATGCCGCTCGCTCGAGGAGCTGATCGAGAACTACAACGAATCCGGCCTCCTCACGATGATCGTCCAGGAATTCATCGAGTGGGAACAGTTCGTCCGCTGCATGTCACTGGGCCAGCGTGAAGTGCTGCCGATGAAGTATGACCCCAAGGAGCGTCGCTATCTTGCGGAAACAGATCATCTCACCCCCGAGCTGCACCAGCGCATCGTCAGAGACTGTCTCACGCTCATGCGCGCACTCGGTTACGACATGTGCTCGCTGGAGTTCGCCGTGCGCGACGGCATTCCGTACGCCATCGACTTCATGAATCCCGCGCCGGACATGGACATCAACTCGCTCACGCCGATCTACTTCGAGTGGGTCAAGACGCACATGGCCGATCTCGTCATTCGTCTGGCCAGGGAGAACGGCGCGAAGCGCGACATCGCCAACGGCGAGTTTCTGCTCGGCCGCCGCGAGATATCCGCATGAATGGCGGGAGTGTCGTTATGATGAGCCCCGTTGTCGTCCTGAGCGAAGCGAAGGACCTGCTTTGTCGTTGTAACTAGCATGCTGCGCGACGGCATCGATCAATACCACGCGCTGCTCACCGACGACATCGCCGGCGAAACGCAGCGTCAGCTCGACGAGCAGCTCAAGCTGCGCGGTCTTTTCTTCGGTGATCGCGCGCTGTGCTCCGTATTGCGTCCGCGATTTCTGTCGCCGGCGCAGTATCGTTTCCTCCAGAAGCGCGGCGCCATCGTGCTGCAGGCCTTTCGGAAGGCGCACCAGGCCGCCCTCGCAAACGATGCTGTCCTGGAGCAGTTCCGCCTCGCGGATTGGGAGCATGCGTTCGTGCGCGTGCCCACCGGATTTCGTGACGCAAGCCCTGTCTCCCGTCTCGATGCATTCTTCGTCGCCGGTGCGGGGGGCATGAAGTTCACCGAGTACAACGCCGAAACGCCGGCAGGCGGCGGCTACAACGACGTGCTCACGGAAGTGTTCTACGGGCTTCCCATCATGCGGGAATTCCTTCGCCACTGGGACGTGCAGCCGCTGCCCGCGCGTCACAACGTGCTGCATGCGCTGCTCGATGCGTACGAACAGTGGTCTGGTCTGCGCAACCGGCCCGCCATCGCCATTGTCGACTGGGCGGACGTTCCAACGCAGAGCGAATTTCTGCTGTTCCAGGACTACTTCGTCCGTCAGGGTATTCCCTGCACGATCATGGCGCCCGAGGAGATGAGCTACGAGGGCGGCAAGCTCATGGGTCCAGGCGGGCAGGTCAGCGTCATCTACAAGCGAGTACTGCTGCACGAGCTGGTGGAGCGCGGCGGCATCGATCATCCCATTCTTCGCGCATTTCGCGACGGTGCGGTGTGCATGGTCAATCCGCCGGCATGCAAGATTCTGCACAAGAAGGCGAGCCTCGCCGTGTTGTCCGACGAGCGCAATGCGCATCTCTATGGCGCGGATGAACTGGAGGCCATTGATCTCTCCATCCCCTGGACGCGTGTCGTCGAGGAGCGACGGACAACGCACGAGCAGAGAGACATCGACCTCCTGCCATTCATTGCCGAGAACCGGGAGCAGCTCGTGTTGAAGCCCAACGACGAGTATGGCGGCAAGGGCATCGTCCTCGGCTGGGAAGTCAGTGATGCTGAGTGGCGCGACGGCGTGACGCTCGCATTGAGCGAGCCATACATCGTACAGCAACGCATTCCGCTGCCCAAGGAAGCTTTTCCCAGCATGGTGGATGGCAAGGTCGTGTTCGCCGATCGCATGGTGGATACCGCTCCGTACGTCGCATACGGCGATCACATCGACGGCTGCTTGAGCCGCCTCGCTACGGCCGCGCTCCTGAACGTCACCGCAGGAACGGGTACGCAGACGCCCACCTTCATCGCGGAAAAACGATGACCTGTCGCGTGAATGGAGAAATGATGAAGCGGCGTGTCGTGCGACGCATGGTCGTCGTGAGCGCAGCAAAGGACCCGCATTTCCGACGAGGGAACCCGTGAAGGCACCATCACTGACCCTGGGCATCGAAGAGGAATACCAGATCATCGATCCCGAGAGCCGCGAGCTCAAGTCCTACATCACCGAGATCCTGAACGGCGACTCCATGACCGTGGCGGAGCTCAAGCCCGAGATGCACCAGTCCATGGTGGAGATCGGCAGCAAGGTCTGCCGGACGCCGCAGGAAGTGCGCGATGAGCTCGTGCGCCTGCGCGGTATGGTGATGGACCTCGCGGGCCGTAACGGGCTCGTAATCGCGGCGGCCGGCACGCATCCTTTCTCGCTGTGGACGAAACAGGAGATCACGCCGCTCGAGCGTTACGCGGGTGTAAAGCAGGATCTCCAGGATCTCGCGCAGCAGCTGCTGATCTTCGGGACACACATCCACATCGGCATCGAGGACCGGGATTTCCTCATCGAGGCGATGAATGTGTCGCGGTACCTGCTGCCCCACGTTCTTGCGTTGTCCACGAGCTCGCCCTTCTGGCAGGGACGCCGCACGGGGCTCAAGTCGTATCGCAGCATCGTATTCCGCAATTTCCCGCGAACCGGAGTACCTCCGGTGCTCCGCTCGTATGCGGAGTACGAGGAGCTGCTCAGTACGCTCGTTGCCACGGGCTGTGTGCCGAACGGCTCCAAGATCTGGTGGGACGCGCGCCCGCATCATCTGTATCCCACGCTCGAGTTTCGCGTCTGCGACGTCTGCACGCGGGTCGAGGAGGCCGTATGTATTGCCGCCATCCTTCAGGCCATCGTGGCCAAGGTGTGGAAGCTGCGCCGCGACAATCTTACCTTTCGGCTGTATGCGCCGGCCCTCATCGACGAGAACAAGTGGCGCGCCGTCCGCTTCGGCATTGACGGCAACATGATCGACTTTGGCAAGAGCAAGGAATTGCCCGCACGCGAGCTGCTCACGGAAATGCTGGAGTGGTTCGTGGATGACGTCGTCGATGAGCTGGGCAGCCGTCGAGAAGTCGAATATGCATTCCAGGTGATGCGCGGCGGCACCAGCGCAGACCGACAGCTCGCCATCTATGATACCACGCGCGATCTTCGCTGCGTCGTGGACCGGCTGGTGTCGGAAACGGCAGAGGGCGTGCGCCCGGAAATCGCGCGTGTGTTCGCCGAACGTGTCGCGACTGGCGCGCCGTATCGCGCCACGATCAGCGGAGAGACGGAACCAGATACACAGGGAGCATCGTAACTCGTGGCATCAAGGACCAGCAGGCCCGTCATCGGCATCCCGACACAAACACTGCAGAGCCTTGGCGGCGTCTCCAGCGAGATTCCGCCATCATGGGTCATGAGCCAGCGGTACATCGTCACGCTTACCAACGCGGGCGCGATTCCGTGGATGATTCCCCTCGTCGACGAGGATACCCTGCACGGCATCTATGCGGAGCTCGACGGAGTGTTTCTCCCCGGGGGCGCAGACATCGATCCACTCACCTACGGCGCCCATCCACATCCGCTCTGCGACAAAACCGATCGCGAGCGTGATCGCGTGGAAGTGTCGCTGGCCAGATGGGCGCTGGAGGAAGACAAGCCCGTGTTCGGTGTATGCCGCGGCATGCAGCTCATCAACGTGGCCGCCGGCGGAACACTCTATCAGGACATCGCCGAAGAACTGCCCGGTGCAATCAAGCACGACTACTTCCCGTTCAGCGGCCAGAATTTCGCGCGTGACTTCCTCGCACACGAAGTGCGTGTGGCCGCCGGCACCCGGCTCGCGCAATTCATCGGCTCGGGCTCCGTGCGGGTGAACAGCATGCATCATCAGGGCGTTCGCCAGCTCGGCCGCGGGCTCGTGTCCACCGCATCCGCGCCGGATGGCCTCGTGGAAGCGATCGAGGGCGACGATCCCGATGCGTATCTGATTGCCGTGCAGTGGCACCCCGAAGCGCTCACCGACAACGACGATCACTCACGCGACCTGTTCACGGACTTCATCGGTGCGGGGGTGGAATGGCGGCGTCGTCACGCATGATACGGTTCGCCCCGCTCGCCCTCTGCATCGCTGCCGCGGTGGGCGCGCAGTCGTCATCGCCCAGGAAAAGCCAGCTTGCCACCGTGAGCCAGACCGTGGCCGGTGTCAATATCGAGATGCTCTATCGGCGGCCCGTGGCGCGCGGCCGTGCGCTCTTCGGCACGCTCGTGCCGTGGGGCAAGATCTGGACACCCAGTGCGGACAGCGCGGCACGGTTCACGGTTTCTGCGCCCATCACCATCAACGGCTCGGCGCTGGCCGCCGGTACGTACAGCGTATGGACCATTCCTGATTCGGCGTCATGGACGGTGATCTTTTCCAGCACGGCGGCTGCCTTTCACCTGAGCTATCCAACGGGCCACGACGTGCTGCGAGTCCGCGCGACGCCCCTCAGGGGTGACCACGTGGAATCGCTGCTGTTTGCATTCCCGATGGTCGATGCCGATTCTGCGCAACTGCAGCTGCATTGGGGCACCACCATCGTACCACTCGCCATTCGCACCGTACCCTGATGCTGTTCATGGTCATCGAGACATTCCGCAATGGCGAGGCTGCGCCCGTGTACCGGCGTTTTCGCGATCGCGGACGGCTTGCACCCGAGGGCGTGCTGTACGTATCGAGCTGGGTCACGCCGGATCGCCGCACGTGCTACCAGGTCATGGAGACGCACGATCGCGCCCTCCTCGACCAGTGGATGTCCGCCTGGAGTGACCTTGTGGACTTCGAGGTCATTCCCGTAACGACGTCTGCGCAGGCGGCCGCCGACATGGCGCCGCTGCTGTGAGCGTGGCGAGTTACGGATTGACGCACCTGGCTGTTGCCGTACAGGACCCGGCACGTGCCTTTGCATTCTATGAGGCCGTGTTCGGAATGGTTGCCGTGTTTCGTGACGAGAATCTCATTCAGGCGCAGACGCCCGGCGCGCGCGACGTCCTCGTCTTCGAGCGCTCCGGGAACGTCGTCGTCACCGACACCGGTGGCATTGCACACTTCGGCTTTCGACTGCAGAATCCCGCCACCATTGGACACGCCGCTGCCCTGATCATTGCGGCCGGGGGCAGGATTGAAGAGCAGGGGGAGTTTGTTCCCGGGGAGCCCTATCTGTTCGCGCGTGATCGCGACGGATACCTCATCGAAGTATGGTATGAAATTCCAACCTCTGTGGATCCCGCACTGTAATGCCCCGCCACGTCGCCTTTCTTCGAGCCATCAACGTTGGCGGTCACGTCGTGAAGATGGATCGTCTGCGTGTGTTGTTTGGCGAGTTGGGTCTCGCGAATGTCGAGACCTTCATTGCCAGCGGGAACGTGCTCTTCGACAGCACGGCCAGGTCAGCCGCGTTGGAGAGCAGGATCGAGAAGCATCTCGAACAGGCCCTTGGTTATGAGGTCCTGACCTTCGTGCGGCCGCTCGCCGCGCTGGCTGAGGTGCTGGACAGCCATCCTTACCACGACGAGAACGCCGCTGGATGCGCGCTGCAGGTGGGCTTCCTGAAGGCGCCTGCGTCATCAGCAGTGCAGCAGGCGCTGAAGGCACTGCAAACGGATACGGACGAATTTCACTTTGCCGGCCGCGAAGTCTATTGGCTCTGCCGCACGCGGACCAGCGATTCGAAATTCTCCGGTCCGTTGTTCGAGCGCTCGCTGGGCGCACGCGCAACCTTTCGCAACGTGAACACCGTGCGAAAGCTCGCCGCACGGCTGTAACATGGTCGGCCTGAGCGCAGCAAAGGACTTGCTCTTTGTCAGGCAGGCCGTCGCCTCAGCAGCCGCAACACGAAGATGAGCACCACCGCCCCATGGAGTTCTCGCGGTTCTGGTACCGGCGAGCCTTCCCCATTGCAACTCCCAAACCACCCGGAGCGCTCTTAGCGAAGCGCGTTCCGCAGGATCACCCCATCCAGGCGCTCGCCTGGATGCACCCCCGCAAGCTCTGCCAGCGTTGGGGCCAGGTCCACGGTGCGCACGGGCTCCGGGTGTTTGCCCGGCGCCACGCCGGCCCCGTAAAAGATCAACGGCACATTGGAGTCATAATCGTACGGCGATCCATGCGACGAGATATTGCCACGCCACAGGCTGTATGGCGTGAGGGTCACGACCAGGTCGACCCCGGCGTCCGCACGAAATTGATGTGTCCACCGGCGCGCGATTGGATCACGCAGCGTGTCCGCAGCGAGCGCCGAAAACTTGTCCACGCGGCGCACGCCTGGCAGTTCGCGCGCTCTGTCCGCGAGCGTGTTGAGGAAGTCGTCTGCATTCACGTTCGCACGGACGAACGCGGCGCGATCCGCCATCACGACCTGCTGGTCGATGTCGATGGCAAGCGTGTCCACGTGTGCCTTGCGCAGTTCCTCATGGAGCGCGGGCAGCAATCCGTACAGCGACACACGCTGCGGACGTGGCTTCACCGACGGCGGCGCCAGCTCCGGAATGCTACCGGCACCATGATCACCCGTCAGCACGATCGTGACACGCGAGGAATCACGCAGCGTGTACAGTGAATCGAGAAACACGCCCAGCGCACGATCCACGCGCAGGATCTGGTCGTGTATCTCGCGGGAATCCGGCCCCCAGCGGTGTCCGATGAAATCGGTGCCCGAGAGCGATACCGCGAGCAGGTCGGTTGCCGGCCCGGTGCCAAGGCGCAGCGACTGTACACCGTGCAGTGCGAACGAGAGCGTGATGTCGTCGATGAAAGGCGTGCTGCGCACGATGCTTGCCGCTGCGGCCGGATCATCCGGCAGGTCATGCGGAAACGTCGTGTTCGAGCCGCCGCCTTCTTCGGGAACGTCGTCCTCCTCGGGATACGAGCTCTCGGGAAGCAGCAGCGTCCACCGCCTGCTCGCGAAGGTCTGCGGAAACTTGCGGTCGTTGTACGATGTGACCCAGGCTGGCAATGAATCACGATAGTACGTGCTCGTTACGAAGCGGCCGTCCGGCGAGTACCAGTAGACATCGGACCTGGAGCGGCCCACCGGAAGGATCGCCCCTCTATCCTTCGTCGACACGGAAAACGTCCGCGACCGCGCATCGCTCGAGCGCAGCCAGTCGGCCACGGTGGTTCCCTGGAATCGTTTCGGGGACGCGCCGGTACCGACGCCACCGGCAATCAGCGGAGCGTCATCATCCTCCACGCCGGCCCGGTTCGCCATGATTCCGGTGGAGCGCGGAAAACGGCCCGCCAGCAGCGTCGCATGTCCGGGAGCCGTTTCCGTGATGGCATGATCATGCTGCGCGTTCGTGTACCATGCCCCGCCTCGGGACATGCGCGCCAGGCCGCCGGTGAGCTGCGCCCCGAACCGGGTGATGTAGTCGCCCCGCATCTGGTCAATGGTGATCAGGACCACAAGACCAGGCCGGCCATTCGGCGCCTGCGCAGAAGCAATTGGCGACGCATACAGGGCCAGAGCGGCCAATCGTCTCGCGAACCGTATCATTGGCCGAATCTGGACCGCGATGCAGGCGGCGGCAAGCATGGCGCGACGGCCGCAAGCGAACGATACTATCAGCGTTCTCATCGGGAGAAAATTGGAATGACCGTTGGCCGCCCACAGAACGACGCCACCTCGCGCGTCGTCCTTCGCCTGCTCGTGTACTACGCCCTGCTCATCGGGGGCGGCGTGCTCGTGTGGCGTGGTTTACCCCATGCCGGCGCGATGGCTCCCGCATCACTCGACGCCCTCTTTGGCGGCGGCCCCCCGCCCGCGAACAAGGGGTCCGCCGCGGGCCCGCTGGACGAAGTCACGCTCGCGATCACCGTTGCCGTCGCAATGCTCTCGGCAATCCTCCTGTCGATTCCTGTCGCGTGGGTGTACCTGCTCACGCGTGCCAAGCGCGGATATCAGCAGTCCGTCGTGCAGCTGCTCATCATTCTGCCCCTTGTTGTTTCCGGCATCGTGCTGCTGGTGAAGTACAGCGTTACCCTCGCCTTCAGTCTTGCCGGCATCGTGGCCGCGGTACGTTTTCGCAACTCCCTCGACGACAGCAAGGACGCCGCCTACGTCTTTCTCGCCACGGCTATCGGTCTCGCGTCCGCCGTCAATCTGCCCGTCGCCGCCGTGATCTCCGTTGCCTTCAACATCACCATCATGGTGTTGTGGTACACCGACTTCGGCAATGCACCGGTGGAGCTCGACGGCCGCATTGCCGACAGACGCCTGCGCCGCGCACGGCAGCTCGCGCGCACCGGCACGTTCGTCGCGAAGATCGATGACGAAGTCTTCCGCAACATGACGCGCGACCAGCTCGAGGGCGTTGCCGATCGTGCGCTGCGGCGTGCACACGCGGCCTCCGTCGAAGAAAACCAGGCGGCCGACGAGCTGTGTTTGCGGCTGCACACCAGCGACGTGGCCGGAATGCGTCGCATGATCGAGCCG
Organism: Gemmatimonadota bacterium; assembly: GCA_028287285.1. GTDB lineage: Bacteria > Gemmatimonadota > Gemmatimonadetes > Gemmatimonadales > Gemmatimonadaceae > AG11. The sequence continues at coordinate 31,033 of JAQBPY010000332.1, read as the reverse complement.
AAGCTGCAGGACTACACCAAGCAGTGGCGGCTGGGCGGCGTCAAGCAACACGACGACCTCGAGGTAGTGGAGTACTTCGTGCACCTCCGCAAGAAAACGCCCCCCGATGAGCTGCTGTCCATCATCCGCGCCTCGGGTGTGTCGTTCGTGACCGACGCGGAATTCCTGTAAGCCCAGACAACCTCCGCATGCGATCTTCACTATTCAGCGCCCTCATCGTGGCAGCGACGACTGCCGCGGCACACGCACAGGCCGCCGTCCGAAGCGATACGCTCAAGACGCCGCCGCTGTTTCGCAGCGAGACGCCGCTCGCTGTCACGTTCACTGCGAACATGAAGCAGCTGCGTGGTGACAAGAGCGAGACGTCGCCATATCGGAGCGCCACGCTCTCGTACGTTGCCGCCGACGGCAAAATGGTCACGCTGCCCATTCGCGTAAAGACGCATGGCATCTGGCGCCTCAAGCACTGCGACCTGCCCCCACTCCGCCTGAACATCAGCAACAAGGAGTCCAAGGGCACGGTGTTTCACGACCTCCAGCATCCCAAGGTCACCAGCAGCTGCAAGGACACCGATCAATACGAGCAGTATGCGTTGCAGGAGATGCAGCTGTACCGCATCTATCAGGTCGTCACACCAAAGAGTCACCGCGTCCGGACGCTCAGGATCACGTACGTGGACAGCGCTACCGCCAAGCCAGTCGCCACCCGGTACGCGTTTCTCTTCGAGGATCCGGACGAGATGGCTGACCGCCTTGGCGGCAAGCTCACCAAGGCCAAGGGCGCCGGCCCCGATGACATCGAGCCCAGTCAGGCTGCCATCGCCTTCCTGTTCGAGTTTCTCATCGGCAACACGGACTTTTCCTTCAGCGGCCAGCACAACGTGGAGCTCATCGTCAAGCCCGATGGCACCCAGGCCATTCCCATTGCCTACGACTTCGACTTCAGCGGCGCGGTCAATACGTCGTACGCGACCACCGATCCCAAGGTGCCCATCAAGCGTGTCCGTGATCGTCTATATCGCGGATACTGCACGCTCACGCCCGAACAGCCGGCGGCCATTGCGCTGTTCCAGGAAAAGAAGCCGGCCATCTACGCGCTCTATCATGACGACGTGAGCAAGTTGCTCAAGCCGGATATCGTCAAGGAAACACTCGAGTACTTCGACGAGTTCTACGCGGATATCAAGGACGCCAGGGACGCGGAGCAGAAGGTCTTCAATGCATGCCTGGGGCATCGCTGACCATTACGGTGAAGAGCCGCATCCGCCGCACGTCGTACCACGAAAGCCGGCCACCGGCTCACCACGCAAGAATGCGCCTTTAGGAGCGCTTCGCGTGTCGACAGCATCGATCAGGCTTGATCGCCCTCTGACTGTCCATACTCAAAAAGTATCAACTTCCTCAACGGAAGTATCAAGGTCGCGCCGCGAGACGATGCACTCGCGCCCCTGAAAGCGGCCTTCGTACCCAGCAAAGTAAACTTCGTGCCCGGTCATGAAGGAGAGGGAGGAGTACTTCCCTATGTTGCGCCAGAATGTCGTGCGCTCGCGTGCGCTATGGCCGCGTCTCTGCTCTGCACTCCGGTAGATGTGAGCGATCCGCCCGCGGCATTGATGGATGTGGCTCGACTCCTTCCTGGTGCGGTGATCTGCGTGATGACCGGCAACGTGAGCGGGTCAGTGAATTTCAACAATGGTGCGAACTGTACGCAGCCGCCCATCTAGTGGCAATGCTGTTCAGTGAGCTGTCATCCCGCACGAAGCGAGCGAAGCGAACGAGTGTCGGGATATACTTTCCGCACCCCGGACTCCCCAGGACGGGCCAGCAGCTCCCGACAGTCGCTGCGCTCCTGCGGGATGACAGTCCAAGGTATTCTTGCGGCATCACAGCCGGTTCGTCCGCGCAGGACGACAACTTCCGCTATCTGTAGTCCATTTAACGGCGGGGTGGACCTTCACCCAGACGGCACCTATGACACGCGCGACGGAAACAATCCGTCCGCGCAGTCCGTTCTGTGTGTGAGTGACAGGCGCGCCGCGGTACAACCTGCCTGCGGGCCTCCAGTCAACGAGACCCTGAGCCTTTGTGCCGCCCTCCGGCCTGATGCATACTTGATGTCCTCATGATCCACCCACGCTGACGCGCGCAACCAGGGAGCTCTCCCATGTCCGGTCCACTCCTGTTCCTTGGCACGACCCGCGAACACTACATGCTGCTGTTCGGTGCCGCAGGCGCCATCGGCCTCGTGGCGGGAACAGTCGGCGCCTGGATCGGTGCATACCTCGGTGCCCGGCGAGCGGTGCGCACCGCGCAACTCAATGCTCCCCTCGAGCGCGTCAGCATGGCACAGCTCGAACCCGTACTCCTGGCACTCGATACCATTGCGCTCGAAGTCGAGCGCATCTCCGAAGCCCAGCGCTTCCAGACCCGCATGCTCACGGAACGGCCGCAGATGCCGCTGCCGCGCATCGAGCCGCGCAACATCACGCCACACTGACGCAAGGTGTCTTGACACACTGTGTCATAACACATAACATCTCGCATGACTTCCACCCTGCAGCGCGAGATCAAGCAATCACGGCCGTTCAACAGCCTCGAGCAGGAAGCGATGCTCAGCATCGAGCGGACATCGGCTCTGCTACTGCATCGCACCGCAGAAACATTCAAGCCGTTCGGCATCACGCAGACCCAGTACAACGTGCTCCGCATTCTGCGCGGAGCCGGGTCCGATGGGCTGTGCCGGAACGATATTCGCGAGCGCCTCATCTCGCAGGTACCGGATGTCACTCGGCTGCTCGACCGCATGGAAGAAGCCGGTCTCATTGTTCGCGAGCGTGATGCGGCGGATCGCCGTGTCGTCACCACTCGCATCACGAAGCAGGGGCTGACGCTCCTGGACCAGGTGGCTGAACCGGTTTTGGCATCACATCGCCGAGCACTAGGGCACATGAGCGCCACGCAGCTGGAATCGCTGCTCGAGCTGTTGTCGCTCGCACGAGCCACCCCTTGATGTTTTTTTCATAATTGAGTGTTATCACACCTACTTACGGAGAGTTGACCATGCCATCGCCACTCTTTTCCGCATCTCCACGCCAGCAGCATGTTGGACTCGCGGTACTGCGTATCGTGCTGGGCATCGTGATGACGGCCCACGGCTACCAGAAGCTCTTCGTCTATGGCATTGCCGGCGTGCAGGGGGCGTTCACAAAGATGGGCGCCCCAATGCCCATGGTCACCGGGCCGCTTGTCGCTGCCCTGGAGTTCTTTGGCGGTATCGCTCTCATCATCGGCTTCCTCACGCGGCTGGTGGGCCTCGGTCTTGCCATCGACATGCTCGGCGCCATCCTGATCGTGCACGGATCTGCAGGCTTTTTCATGCCGGCCGGTTATGAGTTCGTGCTGATGCTCGGCGCTGCCTCACTCGCACTCGCGATTGCGGGCCCGGGAGCGTTCTCCATCGACGAGATCATCGCTAAAAACGCACGCCGCTGAGCGTCGCCGCCACATGACCGACATCACGCACACCACCGAAGAGCCTCTCGACGACGCTCGGCACGACGCTGATCCCGTGATGGACGTGGGGCTCGCGCCAGAGGGATATCGCCTGCCGGCGGACACCCGGCTCGGTCGCGTCTCGCTGCAGATCGCAGATCTGGGGCGCTCGCTGGAGTACTACCAGACAGTGCTCGGTCTCCGGGTGCTCGAGCGCAGCGAGTCGTCGGCGCTGCTTGGTACCGTCGAGGGAAGCACGGCGCTCGTCGAGCTGCACGAGCGCAAAGGGGCAACGGCCGTGCCGCATCACGGCCGCCTCGGGCTCTATCACTTTGCCATCCTGCTTCCGGATCGTGCGTCACTCGGGCGCTTCGTTGCACACCTCGGAGAAGTCGGTGAGCGCATTGGCGCATCTGACCATCTGGTAAGCGAGGCGCTCTACCTTCGCGATCCGGACGGACTCGGCATCGAGGTATATCGCGATCGTCCACGCGCCGAGTGGCGCGCGCAGAACCGGCAGGTGGAGATGGCAACGGAACCGCTCGATCTTGCCGGCGTCGCGCGTGCCGGCAATGGCGTGCGGTGGGTCGGTATGCCCGCTGGAACCGTGATGGGTCACGTGCACCTGCACGTGGGAAACCTGGAACAGGGGGCGGCGTTCTATCACATGGGCATCGGCTTTGACAAGATGGTCTGGACGTACCAGGGGGCATTGTTCCTGGCGGCCGGTGGATATCATCACCACCTCGGCATCAATACGTGGGCCGGACCTCGTGCTCCGCGCGCGACGGCCGGCGATGCACGGCTCCTCTCGTGGCGCATCATTCTGTCGTCGCAGGCTGACGTCACGGCAACCGCAGCGTCGATGAAGGCGGCCGGGTTTGTCGTGGAGAACGACGCGGGCAGCATCGTGGCGGATGATCCGTGGGGCACCACGGTGCGCATTGGGCGCTGAATGCTGTCACTGAGTTCCATTGCCGGTTGGGAGACTGCGGTGCTGGCCAGTGTGCAGGGCGCGCGGGGATCGCTGGAGGAGCGCGACCGGCAGATCGAGCGCTCCGGCATGTATGGCGAGTATCCGGCCATCGTGCGCGCGTATCAGGAGCTGCTCGCTGATGCGGAATCGGCGGGCGAGGCACTCAAGCGTGCCGTATTCCTGATCTGGCGTGGTGCAATCGACCTGCCGGTGCGCACCGCCATTGCGCCGTTGCCCGATGGGACCATGCGCGAGATTGTGGACGCGTTGAACGTTCGTGCGCGGCGCGGGGCAGTGGACGACGAGCAGCGGTGGATGCTCGCGTGGTATCACTCGCGGAGCCCCGATCTGTTCGAGCTTTACGGGGCGACGCCAGCACTTACCGAGCTGATGACGTCATGCGCGGCCGATGCATGGCGACAGGCGAAGATACTGCCGCCTCCCATGGCGATGCGCGGCCAGATGGGGCAGTACTGGGCTGAATTGGCGAACGGCGCCGCATAGGGCGCCGTTCACACGAGACTCAGGATGGAGCGACTTCCGGTGTTGCCACCTTGGGACGCCGGCCCCAGTGACTGCGCGGCTCTACTGGGCGCGCACGGGCTTCGAGCAGGTTGGCGTAGAAGGCGAGGATCTTGGTCTTCACCATCTTTTGCGTGTCTGCGGAGGCGGCCTGGAAGGGCGCGTACCGCTGTCTGTCACCGGAGACGTCGAACCACCACCAGGCGTCGTCGGGCGTGGACCGTCGTGCTTCGACCTTGCACGAGAACGTACGTCCATCCTCTTCGAATTCGAACCCTCGGATCATCGCTGCTCCTCTCGCGTGAACCGTAAGATACTCAATGTCTCACGCTGGCGCCGGGCTTGACATTCGGCGACCTTGCATGTGGACGATGGCGTACGGACCGCAAGCGAGGGGATTGGACAATGAAGCAAAAGCGCGCAGAAGAGCTCCGGGCAGAATGGGGAGACGCGCCGTGTGAGCACCCGCAGCTCGCCAAGGTGTATGATCTCGGGGCACACACCGGCGGATTCGCCTGCATCAAGTGCGGCAAGGCCTTCAATTTCCGCGAGAAAGCCGAGCTCGCTGCCGCGCGTCGCGCCTGACATGCTCGGCAAGATGTGCTCCTTCATCGGCGCGACGATTGGCGGAGCCATTGGCTGGTGGGCGGGCAACTATGTTGGTTTCATGACCGCGTTCATGGTCTCCATGGTCGGCACGGGCCTGGGCATTTACGCCGGCCGCCGCGTCGCGCAGAACTACGACATCTGATCTTCGGGAGACCCGCATGCGCTCTGCTCTGCTTGCCATGATGCTGACCATCGGTCCCGGCGCGCTCGCCGGCGCGCAGCAGTGGAAGGACATCGGCACCACCAGCAGCGGCAACGTCGTCTCCGTCAACCCCCGGAGCATCAGGAAGCACGACAACCTCACCTCGGCCACGGTGCGCGTGGTGTTCACCACGCCGGTCAAGGCCGCGCGCGGAGAGTGGAAGAGCTCCCGCTCCACCGCCACGTTCGATTGCGTGAAGCGCTATCTCGCCGTCAAGGAAAACGTCTACTACTCCGACGCAAAAAGCACGAAGGTGGTGGAGCGCTCGGTAAACAAGCTGCCGGGCTTTGGTCCGGGCCTTGGCGGCTCACTCGGCGGCATCGCCGTGGACTACATCTGCGGCCCGAAAAAGTAGGCGAGTCCTAGCGCTTCTTCGCCAGGATCGTCCCGCGGCAGGTCGCCGCACCGCAGGAACAGGGAAAGCGCCGCTTGGCGGCCGGTGTGTGGCGTTCCTCGAGCACGTAGGCGTAGTCGTACGCGAGCTCCTCGCCAGGAGCGATGTCGCGAATGGTCTCGATCCAGATGCGTGCATCGTCGATCACCGCGTCGCAATTGGGATCGCAGGAATGATTGATGAACCGCGCCTCGTTCCCGTCAACCGCCGCGTCGATCACGATGTCGTCGTCGATCGCGAAGAGGAACGTGTGATGCCGCTCGCCCTCCACGTCGGGATACCGCGTGTCGGCCTGCGCCGGCGTTAGGCGCTCGCCCGCGTATTCCACGAGCCTGACGCCCTCGGGAATGGCCCGTGTGGCGAAGGCGCCCAAACCCTGCATGGGCGAGCGGCGGATCTCGAAGGGCTGGTCTGCCGCATCATTTTCCATGCACTAGTATACCAAACCACTGCACCGGGGTTGCAATACAGAAAACACCATTATAAAATCTGTATACACCAGGAGCACATCATGACACCGCCCAAAAAGAATCGTGTCTCCGAGCCCGCGCTGGCTCGCAAGAACATGGACATGGACGTCCGCAAGCTGGACGCCGCTCGCGTGCTGCTCGGCACGCGCTCGGACACGGAAACCGTGGATCGTGCACTCGATGAAGTGCTGTTCCATGGCGAAGTGAGTAGCGCACTGGATCGCCTCGCGTCCCTGGGTGGCCTGAATAACATCTATGCCTACGCCGCGCCCGCTCGCAAGCCACGCCGCGCCATGAAAGACTGACGCGGCGTGCCCGATCTTTTTGCGCTGGATACGAGCGTCTACATCTCGGCACTGCGAAACGCAGTCGAGCTCGGCGCGCTGCAGGAATTCCTGAAAGTATATGGGCGCCGCGTCATTGTTGCGGGGCCGGTGGCCATGGAGCTCCGGGCCGGTGCACCCACCGTGAGGCACGTGGAAGCGGTGGATGCGCTGCTCGAGGCGTACGCACACCGAAAACGGACCATTGCCGGCTCATACGCGGCGCACGCCGAAGCGGGGCGGGTACTGGCGGCGCTCGCGGCGCATGAGCGGGTAGTGCTCGCGCAGGCGCCGCGCTCCCTCACGGCGGACGTGCTGCTGGCCACGGTATGCCGCGAGCACGACGTCGTCCTCATTACGGACAATCACAAGGACTTCGCGCCGATCCAGCGCCATTTGCGCGGATTTCGCTTCATCGCGCCCTGGCCTGCGGGGCCTCGGCCATATCGCTGAACCGCTCGGGAGCCCCAGGAGGTTATCTTTCAAAAATGACACCGCGTAACGACCCCGCTCCTGGTACCGAACCGCCCACCGGATTTGCCGGACTTGGCCTCGACCCCCGCATTGTAACTGCCCTCGCTGCCCTCGGGTACGAAGAACCAACGCCGGTTCAGCGTGAGGCCATTCCGCCGCTGCTGGCGGGTCGCGACGTTCTCGGCCAGGCCGCAACCGGAACTGGCAAGACTGCCGCATTTGCCCTTCCGTTGCTTCATGTCCTCACGCCAACGGCGGAACCGCGCGAGCGCCTCGGAGCCCTGATCCTCGTGCCCACGCGCGAGCTCGCCATGCAGGTTGCGGAGGCGGTGCACAAGTATGGCAAGGCCATGGGGATCATCGCGGTGCCCATTTACGGCGGCTCGCCCATGGAAACCCAGTTGCGGCAGTTGAAGCGCGGCGTGGACGTTGTCGTCGCGACGCCAGGCCGCGCGCTCGATCACATCCGCCGCAAGACGCTGCGTCTCGCGAGCGTGAAGGTCGTGATCCTGGACGAAGCCGACGAGATGCTCGACATGGGCTTCGCCGAGGACCTCGAGGCCATTCTCACGGAAACGCCCCCCGAGCGTCAGACGGCGCTCTTTTCCGCCACGCTTCCGCCGCGCATTGCGGACATCGCCAACAAGCACCTCAAGAATCCGGTGCGCGTTCGCATCGATCGCGAGGTGGTGCCCGCAGGCTCCGCGCCCCGTGTGCGCCAGGTGGCGTACATCGTTGGCCGCGCGCACAAGATGGCGACCCTTGGCCGCGTGCTCGACGTCGAAAATCCCACGTCAGCCATTGTATTCTGCCGCACGCGCACCGAAGTCGACGAGCTCACCGAATCGCTGAATGGCCGCGGCTATCGCGCCGAGGCGCTGCATGGAGGTTTGTCGCAGGAGCAGCGCGACCGGGTGATGAAGAAGTTCCGTGCCAACACTGCGGAGCTGTTGATCGCAACGGACGTGGCCGCGCGCGGGCTCGACGTGGAGCACGTGTCGCACGTGGTGAACTACGATGTGCCTACGTCGGCAGAAGCGTACGTACACCGCATTGGCCGCACCGGGCGCGCGGGGCGTGAAGGTGTCGCGATCACGCTGGCCGAGCCGCGCGAGCACCGCCTGCTGCGGAACATCGAGTTTCTCACGAAGCAGAAGATCGACATTGCCACCGTTCCTACCGTGGCCGATCTGCGCGCGCGCCGTATCGAGATGACCAAGGCGTCATTGCGCGAGATGATCCTGGGCGGCCAGCTCGATCACTTTCGCGCCGTCGTGGATTCGCTGGCGCAGGAGTTCGACATCATGGACGTTGCGGCGGCCGCAGTGAAGATGGCCGACGCAAAGGACGGTGCGGAGGCCGAGGAGATTCCGACGATAAGCCTGCGCCCCGAGCGGCCAGTTTCGCGGCATGAACGTGCGCCCACGCCCAAGGCAGGCTCGCGCCGGCATGAGGCAGCCAAGGCGGGAAAGTCGGGTGCCAAGCCCTCCACCAAGGCGCCCTTCGACAAGAAGCGCATTACGCCGGAATGGGACGTTGCGCGCCTGTACATCGGGGCTGGCCGCAACTCGAAAATTCGCCCGGCGGATCTTGTGGGCGCCATCGTGAACGAAGCGGGCGTGGATGCGCGCGCCATTGGCGCCATCCAGATTACCGATCGTTTCTCGCTCGTTGAAGTACCCGATGAGATCGCTGAAGGGATCATCGAGACCCTTCGGGCTACCACGATCAAGGGAAAGCGTGTGCCCGTCAGGCGCGATCGTGAGCAGGGTGGGGCCGGTTGATCGTGTCTTTGCCTCAGCGCACGCGAACGGCCCGCTCTTCAGATTACCACAACATTCCCATGTGTAGACGTCTCTTTCTTCTGGCCATCGTTCCCTTCGTGTTTGCGGCCTGTGGTGGCGGCTCGGACGTCGTCACGAACATCCCCGCGGCCATCGCGCTCGAATCCCAGGCCTTTTCGTCCGGGCTCGGTGTCAATCTCGCGGCCTCGACCAAGACCGCCGACGGCCTCTACTATCGCGACGTCACGGTCGGTACCGGTTCAGTGATTACCGCCAACCACACCATCGACGTGTATTACACGGGCAACCTGCCCGACGGCACGTTGTTCGACTCACGCACATCGGGCGTGCCGTTCTCGTTCATCCTCGGCCAGGGATATGTCATCAAGGGCTGGGACGAGGGGATCGTGGGCATGCGCGTTGGCGGCGTACGCCAGCTGATCGTTCCGGCCGCGCTGGGGTACGGCACCTTTGGCAGCGGCCCCATTCCACCCAACGCGAATCTCGTATTCACCGTAACGGTGTTGGGTACCACGTAACCAGACTCGTACATCTGAAATAATGCGCTTTCGCCTTCTGTTTGCCGCCCTGACTCCGCTGGTGTTCGGAGCCTGTCAGGACAGCACCAACAACGACACGCCGGTGCCCATCGAATCCACGTCCTTCGCGTCGACCCTTGGCGTCAATCTCACGGGCTCCACGAAAACGTCCGACGGGCTGTACTATCGGGACATCACTCCCGGGACGGGAGCAGTAGTCGCTACCGGCCAGACCATCAACACGTTCTACACAGGCTGGCTGGCGAACGGCACGCAGTTCGATACGCGCCAACCTCCGGCAAGTCCCATCACGTTCAAGCTTGGCGCCGGCGCGGTGATCGAGGGCTGGGACAAGGGTCTCGTGGGCATGAAGGTGGGCGGCACGCGGCAGCTCATCATTCCCCCGTCGCTGGGCTATGGAGCGTCCGGCAGCGGGCCCATTCCCGCCAACGCCGTGCTCGTCTTCAACGTGACGATTTCCACCGGCCAATAAGGGTTGATGCCGACGATCTCCGACCTCTTCGAGAACAATCGCAGCTGGGCGGCGGAGATCGTCCGTCGCGATCCCACGTTCTTCCAGCGGCTCACGGCACAACAGGCGCCGTCGTTCCTGTGGATTGGCTGTTCCGACAGCCGGGTGCCGGCGAACGAGATTGTCGGGCTGTTGCCTGGCGAGATGTTCGTGCACCGGAACGTGGCGAACCTCGTGGTGCACACGGACCTCAATTGCCTGAGCGCCTTGCAGTATGCGGTCGACGTGCTGCGGGTGCAGCACGTCATCGTCACGGGTCACTACGGTTGCGGCGGCATCGCCGTCGCACTCACCGAAGGCCGCCACGGTCTCATCGACAACTGGCTCGGCCACGTGCAGGACGTTGCACACGTGCATTCGCACGAGTTGAGCGCGCTGGCCGGCAAGGCGCGTGAAGACCGCCTCTGCGAGCTCAATGTCGCGGAACAGGTGCTCAACGCGGCCCGCTCCACCATCGTTCGCGATGCCTGGCTCCGCGGCCAGCCGCTGGCGATTCACGGCTGGGTCTACACGCTGCATGATGGGCTGCTGCACGACCAGTACGTGACGGTCACCAATGACTCCCAGGTGACGGCACTCGCACAGCGGCTGCATCATCGCGCGTCGTCCACGCGCTGATGGACGCCCGACTGCTCACGCGCCTCACCAACGCCGGGCTGCTCGCCGGCGTGGGTATGGGCGTCGGCCACCTCATCATGCCGGCACGAGCGGGAACCGCGCTCCTGTCGCGGCTGACCTTCGTGGCGTCGGTGGCGGGCACCGGTGCGCTGGCGGCGTGGCGCGAACGCCGGTCGCTGGAGAACGATGCGGGCGAAGAGATCCGCAGCCCGCAACCGCTGTGGCTTGTCTCCGGCGCGCTGGCTGCCCTCGCCATTGCATGGATTGCGTACCTGCTCGCGCATTGGTAGACGTTTGTCGCTCTGAGCGCAGCGAAGGGCCTGCTTCCCTTACTCACCGTACCCATGACCACGTTCACTCGTTCGTGCCGCACGCTCGCGTCTGCACTGATTGCCACGCTGACGGCATGCGGCACACCCGTCGTCAACACTCCGGTTCCAGTGCCGCCGGCAACGCCTTCGTCGCCAATTGCCGAGAGCGACGTCCGACGCTTGCTTGGCGCGTTGGCCGATGACTCCCTGGAGGGACGCGGCACCGGCACGCGCGGATCCATGAAGGCGGCCACGATCATCGCGAACGAAATGCGCGCCATCGGGCTCGAAGCCGCCGGCGACAGCGGATACTTCCAGCGAATTCCGCTCGCGGTCGTGGTGCGCAACGGCCGTGCGTCGCTGGTGCTCTACTCGAGCTTTGCCGCCCTGGATACCATTCCGGTATCCCAGCGGCGGTTATCGGTGAACGTCGTGGGTATGCTGAAGGGCAGCGATCCGGTCCTGAAGGACTCCGTGATCCTGGTAGATGCTCACTACGATCATCTCGGCATCGGACCGGCGGTAAAGGGCGACTCCATCTACAACGGCGCCGATGACGACGCATCAGGCACCGTCGCGGTTCTGGAAATTGCGCGCGCCCTGGCTGCGGGGACACGGCCGCTTCGCAGCGTGCTGTTCGTCGCGACGACCGGCGAGGAAGTCGGGCTGTTCGGTACGCGCTGGTACCTCCAGCATCCCGTAGTGCCGATCGCGAGCATGACCGCCAATCTGGAGATCGAGATGATCAGCCGTCCGGATTCCATGGCAGGCGGCTTTGGAAAGGCGTGGCTCACCGGCTTCAATCGGTCCACCATGGGCGCGTCCTTCGCGAAGGCAGGACTGGCGGTTGTCGCCGACCCTCGGCCGGGGATGAACTTCTTCGAGCGCAGCGACAACATCGCGTTTGCGCGCGCCGGCATTCCCGCACATACGCTTTCATCGGGCTTCGAGCACGCGGACTATCATCAGCCGAGCGACGACATCTCCAAGGTGGACTTCGCGCATACGACGGCGGTCATTCGCACCGCGGCAAGCGCGGTCCGCATGCTTGCCAACGGGCCGGCGCCAACCTGGAATCCAAATGGTCGTCCGGAGGCGCCTGCGCCGCGGACTCCCACGACTGTTCCCGCTTCGCTCGTCACGGCATCGACGTCCATCGCCGATCGGCTCGCACGCTACACGTCCGTGAAGCTGCAGGCCGACACCACGGCGCTCACGAAGAAGGAGCGACAGATGCTGCCGCTTCTCATCGAGGCGGCGCGCGAGATGCACGATGTCTACTGGATGCAGGCCGTGGGACCGCATGATTCCGTCGCGCGGGCGCTGACGGACGAGCCCACACGACGTCTTGCCGAGATCAACGTGGGGCCGTGGGATCGCCTCGACAACAATGTCCCGTTCGTGGGCGGCGTAGGTCCAAAGCCTGCCGGCGCGAATTTCTATCCGCGTGACATGACGAAGGCGGAGTTTGAGCGTGCAGTCGCAGTCGGTGGCCCCAGGGCCGACAGCCTCAAGTCGCTCTACACGATGGTGCGGCGGGACGCATCCGGCGCATTGACCGCCATTCCATACTCGCGCTTCTTTGCGTCGGCCAACGAGCGTGCGGCAACGAGGCTGCGTCAGGCGGCATCGCTCGCCGAGGATGCGGGGCTCAGAAAGTACCTGACCTTGCTCGCGACGGCGCTTGTAACCGACAAGTACAGGCCGAGCGACTTTGCCTGGATGGAGATGAAGAAGAACACGCTCGATATCGTGCTCGGCCCCATCGAGACCTATGAGGATGAGCTGTTCGGCTACAAGGCGGCGAACGAAGCATTCGTGCTCGTCAAGGATCAGGCGTGGAGCAAGCGCCTGTCCAAGTTCACTGCGCTGCTGCCGGCGTTGCAGCGTGGCATTCCCGTGAGTGCCGAATACCGGAAGGAAAAGCCTGGCACCGATGCCGACCTGAACGCGTACGACGTGGTCCATGTCGCCGGTCAGGCGAACGTTGCATCCAAGACCATCGCCATCAACCTTCCGAACGACGAGGAAGTCACGCTCAAGAAGGGCTCGCGCCGCCTGCAGCTGAAGAACGCCGTGCGTGCGAAGTTCGACCGGATCCTCCTGCCGCTTGCCGGCGAGCTGATTGTTGACGATCAGCTCCGGCGCGTCACGTACAACGCATTCTTCGAGAACGTGATGTTCCACGAAGTGGCGCATGGTCTTGGCCTCACCCACACCATTGACGGAAAGTCCACCGTTCGTGCCGCGCTCAAGGAAAAGGCAGGCGCGCTCGAGGAAGGCAAGGCAGACATCCTTGGCCTCTACATGATTCGACAGCTCAACGCGCAAGGGCAGCTTGGTCATGAGGCCGTCGAGGACAACTACGTGACCTTTCTTGCCAGCCTGTTTCGCTCCGTGCGTTTTGGTGCTGCTGATGCGCACGGCCGCGCAAATGTCGTCGCGTTCAACTTTCTGCAGCGTGCCGGAGCCTTTACACGCGACGCCAATGGCAGGTATCGCGTGGACTTCGCGAAGATGCGCGCCGGTGCCGACGAACTCTCGCGGCGCATCCTCATGCTCCAGGGCAACGGCGATTATGCAGGTGTCGTGAGCCTCAATACAGAGTTTGGTGCAATCAGTTCTGTATTACAGGCGGACCTCGACCGGCTCAAGGCCAAGGGCATTCCCGTTGATATCGTGTATGATCAGCGATGAAATATGGTTTCTCTGGAAATGAGGAATGGACTTGCTCTTATCGCTGATCGCGTTGGCTGCCGCCGACTCGCTGACGGGAACGGGCATATCGCACGCGCTCGCCCAGCATCGCGCTGCGCAGATTGCAAATGTTCGCTATGCACTCGACTTCGACGTCACGCGCCGCGACACGCTCGTTGGCCATGCCACCGTGCGCTTCGCACGCAAAGGGGGCGGTGACGTCATTCTCGATTTTCGCGGCCTCGGCTATTCCGACGTTGTCGCGAACGGCTCGGTCATCGTGCCGCGGTTCGAGCATGGCCATCTCGTGGTGCCGGCGGCGGCGCTCCGCAATGGTGACAATGAGGTGAGCCTGGGCTTTCGGTCGGCCATTGCTCCGGCCGGCGCGAGCGTCATCCGCTTCCATGACGCCTCGGACAACGCCGACTATCTGTACACACTGCTCGTCCCTGCAGACGCCAACCAGCTCTTTCCCTGCTTTGACCAGCCGGATCTCAAGGCGCATGTGTCGCTCACGCTCACCACGCCATTGGGCTGGCGCTCCGTGGCGAATGGACGGCTCACACGGACCGACACGACGACGGCACTCGTCAATCATTTCGCCGAGTCCGAGCCGATCAGCACGTATCTGGTGGCGTTCGCGGCGGGGCCATGGTCGGTGCGTACGTCCACGATTGGTGGCCGCACGATCTCGCTCTACACGCGTGCGTCTCGCGCCGCAGACGTCGAGTCCGATACGCTCATCGCGCTGAATGCGCGCGCCATTGCCTGGTTGGAGAAGTACACCGCGCAAAGGTTTCCCTTCCAGAAGTTCGACTTCTTGCTCGCGCCGGCATTTCCATTTGGTGGAATGGAGCATCCTGGTGCGGTGTTCTACAACGAAGAGAGCTTCATCTATCGGGAGCGTCCAACGTTGTCGCAGCTGTTAGGCCGAGAGGCGACGATCTTCCACGAGGTCACGCATCAGTGGTTCGGTGACTTCGCCACCATGCGGTGGTTCGACGACCTGTGGCTCAAGGAAGGATTCGCCACGTATCTCGCTGCCGTGATGCAGGCGGACCTCACTCCGGGTGCGAACGCCTGGAAGACCTTCTATCTCCGGAACAAGCCGGCGGCCTATTCGGTGGACGCGTCCACCGGCACGACGCCGGTGTGGCAGCAGCTCGGAAATCTCGATCAGGCCAAGAGCAACTACGGCGCCATTGTCTATAACAAGGCACCGGGCATCCTGAAGCAGCTCAATTACCTCGTTGGCGACACCGCGTTCAGGGATGGCCTGCGGACGTATCTGGCGACGCATGCATACGGCAACGCGACCTGGGCCGACCTGCTTGGCGCCGTGGGCAGTGCGGGCCATCGGAATCTCGACAACTGGGGCGCGCAGTACATCCGCAGGCGCGGGATGCCCGTGCTTACGCCGGCCGTGAATATTCGTGACGGAAAGCTTGTCGACGTCTCCGTTACGCAGCAGGGGACGCGCATGCTTTCGGGCTCCGCGCCGTGGCCCGTTCGTGTTGAGCTACTGCTCGGTTACGGTGGTGACTCCGCGCAACGCATTCCGCTCGAGCTCGAGGGCAGCGTCACACGTGTAGCAGGCAAGGGAAGGAGCGCCCCGGATTTCGTTTTTGCCAACGCACATGACTATGGCTACGCGCTCGCGCACCTCGATACACGGAGCATGACGTGGCTCGAAACACACATTGGCGAGGTGAAGGACGACTTTCTTCGCGCCATGCTCTGGGGTGCGCTGTGGGACGACGTCCGCGACGCGCGCCTCGACCCGCGGCGGTTCGTGGAGCTTGCACTCCGTGAGCTGCCGCGCGAGACCGATGAGCAGATCGTGCCGGTCATACTTGGTCGCGTATCCCGGGCCGTCTCGGCGTATGTATCGGGCGCCGCGCGAGATTCGTTGCTGCCGGGCCTCGAGCGCGTGCTGCTTGCCAATGCGAACGATCCCGCGCGGAGCTATGGCGTTCGCAAGAATCACATCGATACCTACATCGGGCTTGCGCAGTCGCCGTTGGCGCTTCGCACGATCGACGCGTATCTCGACAGCGCAGCGGTGGCGGGCTTGCCGCTGCGTCCGCCTACGCGGTGGGCCATCGTGACCACGCTCGTCGCCCGATCCGCCGCGACATCCGCCGCACGCTACGCCGCGGAGATCCGGCGAGATTCGACTACGGAGGGGCGCCGCCGCGCCTTCGTGGCCGGTGCGGCACGTCCGGACGCCGTCACAAAGCAGCAATACTGGGAGCGCTACTTTGGCGACACCGAGCTGAATGAGGACTGGGTGACAGCCAGCCTGCGCAGCTTTTTCGACCCGGCACAGGATGCGCTCACGCGCCAATATCTCGTTCCGGCGCTCGAGAAGCTGCCCTGGATCCAGCATCGGCGCATTTTCTTTCTCGGAAGCTGGGTTGGCGCCACGCTCGATGGACAGCGCTCCCCGGCAGCGTTGGCGAGCGTCGATCAATTTCTCGCACGGCAGAAAACCCTTTCCCGCGATCTTCGCGAAAAGGTCTTGCAGTCCCGTGACGAGCTCGAGCGTACCGTTGCCATTCGCGCCGCGTTTCCATAATTCATGTTCACTCGTCATATTGAAGTACGCGCCTGTTGTTCCACCGGCGCGCTGGAACGAGTATCGCACTCGTTCGGTACCATGAGACTCAACAGCCGACTCCGTTTCATGCTGCATGCACTCACGGTCAGCGTTCTCTCTGCTGCCATGATCGCAACAAGTCCCGCATCGCCCGCCGATGCGCGATCGCTTTCCACCATGCCGTCACCGCCCCTTGGGCTGGTGGACAGCATCGTCGTGGAAAAAAAGGCGCACACCCTCACGCTGTTTCGTGACGGCAGGCCGACGCGCACCTTTCTGGTCGCGCTGGGCGGTTCGCCCATTGGTGACAAGCTGCGCGCCGGTGATCGCAGAACGCCCGAAGGGGTGTTCTACATCGACTCGCGCCAGCCCAACAGCAAGTATCATCTCGCGCTTCACATCTCGTATCCGGATGCGGTACATAGTGCGCGCTCGCACGCATTGGGTGCCGAGCCAGGCGGCGATATCATGATTCACGGATTGCCCAACGGCTTCGGCGCAGCGGGCGCCTCGCATCGTCTGAACGATTGGACCAATGGCTGTGTCGCCCTTACCGATCAGGAAATCGAGCAGATCTGGAGCGTTGTGCCAATCGGCACGCCCGTCGAGATCAAGCCGTAGCGGCTGATGGCGCGCTGACGGCGTGCTCCGATATTCGCTGGATCTCGTCGGCGCCGCCGTCTTTGCCATCAGTGGTTCGCTCGCCGCAGGCCGACGGGGCCTCGATCTCATCGGGGTCGTGGTCCTTGGCACAGTCACGGCCATCGGCGGCGGCACCATCCGCGACGTGTTGCTCGACCGCCACCCCATCTTCTGGCTCTCCGATCCGGCGTACCTCATCGTCATTGTCGCGTCGGCGCTGCTGACGGTGGCCTATGTGCGCTGGCGTCCTGCTCCGCGTGCGGCCCTGCTCGTGGCGGATGCTCTTGGCCTTGCGCTGTTCAGCGTAGCGGGGGCGCAGATCGCCGAATCGAGGCAGCTGCCGGCGGTCAGCTGTATCCTGCTGGGCACGGTCACCGGGACTGCGGGGGGAATGGTGCGCGACGTCCTGACCGCCGAAGTGCCGCTGGTGCTTCGGCGCGGGAACCTGTACGCAACGGCCGCCATCGCGGGCACGAGCACGTATTTCCTGCTGGAGCAGGTGGGCGCATTTCGGACTCCGGCGTCATACGCGGGCATGCTCGTCTGTGCGGCGCTCAGGTTTGCGTCGATCTGGTGGGGCCTCAAGCTTCCCGTATTCACCATTCCCGAAGAAAAGGCGGGACGCTGATCATGGACCTCCACGCCGAATTCATCGCGCGCTCGCGGCACTACCTCGCCTTTGAATATCCGGCGAAGATCCGGCAGTCGCTGGATGTACTTCCGCCCAACGCGCTCTGGCAGCGCGAGAATGAAAGCTCGAACAGCATTGGAAACCTGCTGCTCCACCTGGAGGGAAATGTCCGGCAGTGGATCATCAGCCATGTGGGTGGAGATGCTGACCGCCGCGTGCGATCGACCGAGTTTGCCGCGACGGAAGGCGCTGACGCCGAAACGTTGTTCGCGGCGCTTCGCCTGACGCTGGACGAAGCGGATTCGGTGATCGGAGCGCTCTCCCTGGCGGACCTCGCCGGCAGGCGGCTCATTCAGGGCCGCGACGTTTCGGTCTTTGATGCGGTGTACCACGTCGTGGAGCATTTCTCGC
Source organism: Gemmatimonadota bacterium (assembly GCA_028287285.1). Lineage (GTDB taxonomy): Bacteria > Gemmatimonadota > Gemmatimonadetes > Gemmatimonadales > Gemmatimonadaceae > AG11. The sequence goes on along the minus strand of JAQBPY010000332.1, from coordinate 12,807 downwards.
TGCACACCGGCCAGATCATCCTACTTGCCAAGGCCCACGCGCCCGGTGCCATCCACTTTTACGAGGATGCGGGTGGCCTTGCCGTCCCGCGCTGGCGCGAGCGTGTCTAACGCGGGCTAGAAGATGTAGACCTTCGTGCCCACGGGCACATTGTCATACAGCCACTCGATATCCTCGTCGCGCAGTCGCACGCAGCCATGCGTCACCGCGGCACCGATGGATTTTGCGTAAGGCGTTCCATGGAGCAGATAGCCGTTGCCCAGATCGAGGCGGAAATGGCCCAGTTCGCCCTGGATCTGCCGGTGTTTCGTGTCACCCGGCGGAATGAACAAGGTGTTGTCGAAGACAATGTGCTCGTCCAGGACCATTGGCACGAATTCCTTGGTACCGGGCCGAATGATGCCCACTTCGTCGCCCTTCACGAGCAGCTTCGTGCCGTCCTTGAGCCTGACCGTGCGGCCCCGCTCGAGCGTGGCGAGCTTGAGGTTGTGCTCCAGCGCCACTTCCGCGAAGTGCCATTCGGGAGGTGTCCAGACCGGATCCTTGTCCTTCGCCCGCACCGTGCGCACGCCGCGCGGCGTCTCGAACCGCCACACGCGTCCGCCGTATTCGAGCGATGCATTCATGGCGGTGGCCACGTCTGCCGTCCTGAGCGTATCGTCGCGATCGATGACCCGCAATTGCTTGTTGAACAGGTCCACCACGATCCGGTAGCCATCGGCCTTTTCGGCAATCCGTTGTGCCGATTCCCACGCAAGGCTGTCTTTCTTCGACTTGAACAGCCGCGCCGTGGCCGGGGCAGGGGTGGCGACAACGGCAGTGGCATTCACGACTGCCGCCGTGTCCGTGTTGGCCAGGGAATCCGGGGCCTGATCGTCACTCTTCCGAGCAATTTTCTTCAGCAGGGAAACGAACCAGTTCGAGCCGCCGCGTGCGCTCGTGGAGTCCGAGTTGATTCTTGCCCGGACGCCCGATGTATCCAGCGTCCGTCCACTGTTCTGCGCGTTGGCCACCTGGGCAAATGCGACGAGCGTCAGCGTGCTCATGCAGAATCGAATCGAATATCGCATCATCATCCGGGATACTACACCGCGGAGAGCGTGAAGTGACACGCCCTCCGCAGCGAGACTATGCATCGTTGCGACTAGTAGAACTTGAAGCCAATGATCGAGGGCAGATAGTGCGAGCGCCCATTGTTCGTACCAATCGACATGTACCGTGACTCGACGAACATGTGCGCCGGTCCAACGTTGAGGTCGTAGCCGATACCCGCATCCCAGTGGTACTGGACGCTGCTCGTTCCGCGATTCGCCGTGGTGACGCCGAAGTTGGGCGGGTTGCCCGTGTAGGTCTGCTCGCCGGCCGTGACAATCACACCCTCGGTGTTACGGTAGGGAATGAAGTCCGTGAACTTGTCGATACCACCGCCGCCCAGGAGATAGATGACCGGGTTGAGGTAGCTCTTGCGATCCAGCGGGAAGCGCATGACGAGATCGGCCGTACCAGACAGCAGCTTGGTGTCCGGGCAGTTGAGGCAATCCGTCTTCCGATGGGCAAAGTTCGCCCAGTTCACATCGCCACGAAGACCGAACGTGCCATTCGTCGGGAACCAGCCGACCTGGCCATTGAGATCGAGCCCGTCATGGATGTTGTCGCGGAAGTGCTGGATGGGCGATGCGACGCCGGCCGCGAGTCCGAAGTACAAGCCAGGAAGCCTGTGCGTCGGCAGTGTTTCCATCTGCACGCGGACCACCGTGTCCGGACGCATGCGAACCGTCACCGTATCGGTACGACCGCGGACCATCACCGTGTCGACGCGTCCCGGCAGACGAATCGTGTCGGTCTTTGCCATCGGCACTTCAGGGGGCTTCGTGTCCTTGCGGACGGGAATGCGCTTGTCCGACGTTGCCTGCGCTGATGCGGTGCCTGCGCTGACGAGTGTAATCGCGGTCGCGAAGCCGAGTGCGCACAACGCAAAGTTTCGTGTCTTCATCCTTGTCTGTCTCCGTGGCCTTCGCCCAGTATTCTCGTTCCCCGCGGACGAGGTTGCGGGTGCGACGACGGTCGTCGCGGTTCTGCCGGAAACACGTATTGGCAGAGATTGTGCCGCGAGATCGCAAAACGACGAGATCGTCGAAAAAAAGTTCAGCGCGCTTGGTATTATTCAGCCGAGCCCGCTGCATGTTTGCGTCCTGTCCTGCACACTCGGCACTTTACGGCACGGCAATTCACGTCACGTCAACGTCCGGAACTCACCCATGCTCGTTTCTCGTCATGCGCGCGCGGCATTGGCCGTCTCGCTCCTGGTCGTTCCCAGCGCCTTCATGGCCGCACCACGCCATCCGGCGCCTTCCCGGACCGCAAAACCGGAATGTGCCGCGGACAATGCCGGCCTCACGCTGCCAAAGGGCTTCTGCGCAATGATCGTTGCGGACAGCCTCGCGGGCGTGCGGCACATCGTCGCCATGCCGAACGGCGACCTGTTCGTCTCTTCCATGAAGAGCGGCGTCGTCGCGCTCCGTGATACCAGGGGCACCGGCCGCGCGGACGTCATCGAAGACTGGAAGACGGGTTTCCGGTCGTCGGAAGTGCGCATGCACAACGGCTACCTCTATGTGGAGACGAGCAACGCCATCGTGCGCTATCCGGTCAAGGCGGGCTCTCTTACCCCAGCGGGCCCCGCGGACACCATGGTAAGCGGCTTTCCCGCCGGCGGAAATCACACCACCAAGACGTTCGTGATCACCGATGACGGCACCATGTACGTCGACGTCGGATCCGCAACGAACAGCTGCCAGGTAAAGGACCGCGGTAATGAAAGCCCGGGCCTCGACCCATGCGTGGAGCGCGACATTCGCGCCGGGATCTGGCAATTTCGCGCCGACACGCCTGGCCAGAAAGCATCGGAGGGAATTCACTTCGGGGTCGGCATTCGCAACGGCGTCGCGCTCGCACTGGACCCATCGGATCATACGCTGTACGCCATGCAGCACGGCCGCGATCAGCTGTTTGCAAACTGGCCCAGGCTGTTCGACGCCGAAAAAAGTGCTGAAACGCCCGCCGAAGAACTTTTCCACGTCACCAGGGCCGGAGATGATTTCGGCTGGCCCTATTGCTACTACGATCGCCAGATCAAGCTCAAGGTCCTTGCGCCGGAATATGGCGGCGACGGCAAGACCGCCGGCCGGTGCGCCGGCAACAAGGGAAATGTTGCGTCCTTCCCGGGCCACTGGGCGCCAAATGGCCTCGCATTTTATACGGGAACGTCGTTTCCGGCGAAGTATCGCAACGGTGTCTTCATCGCCTTCCACGGCTCATGGAACCGGGCTCCCCTGCCGCAGGCCGGCTCACACGTTGTCTTCCAGCCCATGGTAAAGGGCAAGGCCACCGGCGAGTATGAAGTGTTCGCCGAGGGGTTCAATCCCCTCACGGCCGGAAAGCCGGGCCACAAGCCAACCGGGCTCGCTGTCGCGCCCGATGGCTCGCTCCTGGTGGCCGACGATCTGGGCGGACGAATCTACAGGATCATCTATACCGGCTCCAAGTAGCGTTATACTTTAAAGTCATCTTATCTCTGTGATATTCCATGGCCGATAATCGCCTCGACGCTCTCCACGACGCCGGCCAGTCCATCTGGCTCGATTTCATCGATCGCGGGATTCTCCGCAACGGTGACCTTGCCCGGCGCATTCGCGACGACGCCCTCACGGGAATGACGTCGAACCCCACGATCTTCGAGAAGGCGCTCGCCGAGGGCACTGCGTACGACGATCAGCTCAGAGGCGCAACGACCAGACTATCCGCGATGGAGCTGTTCGAGCTCGTCGAGACCTCGGACGTGCGCGACGCGTGCGACCTTTTCCGGTCTGTCTACGACGCTACCAACGGCGACGACGGATACGTCTCCATCGAGGTCTCGCCGGGCTCCGCGAACAACGCGAAGGAAACCGTCGCCGAGGCGCAGCGCCTCTGGGCCATGGTGGACCGGCCCAATGTCATGATCAAGGTGCCGGGTACGGCAGAAGGCGCCCTTGCCGTGCGCCAGCTCATTGCCGCGGGCATGAATGTGAACATCACGCTGTTGTTCGCCATCGATGCACACGCGCGCGTCATTGACGCGTACCTCACTGGGCTCGAGGACAGGCTGGCGGCGGGCAAGCCCATTCACACGGGTGCGTCTGTTGCGTCGTTTTTCGTGAGCCGCGTAGATACGGAAATCGACAAGCGTCTCGATGCGCTCGCCGCGAATGCCATCGGCGACGAAAAGTCCCGCATCCAGTCGCTTCGCGGCCGCGCCGCGATCGCCAACGCGCAGCTTGCGTACAAGCTCTTCCTGCAGGAGTTCGCCGGCCCACGCTGGGAGAAGCTCTCGGCAGCCGGCGCTCGGCTTCAGCGGCCGCTCTGGGCCAGCACGAGCTCCAAGAATCCTGCCTATCGCGACGTGATGTACGTGGAGCAGCTCGTGGGGCCTAACACGGTCAACACCATGCCCCCCGCCACGATCGACGCATTCCGCGACCACGGCGAAATACACCGCACCGTCGACGCGAGCTTCGATGCGGCGGAAGAAGTCATCCATGACCTGGCCGCGATCGGCATCGACATGACGGAGGTCACCGACAAGCTTCTGAAGGAAGGCCTCGCGAGCTTCCAGAAGAGCTTCGAGACACTCACCGCCGGCCTGGAAAAAAAGCGCGCGACACTGACCGACTGACCGACTGACCGACTGACTGACTGACTGCTGACCGACCGACCCTTACTACGACGAATGCCCTTTCCACGCACAAAAATCGTTTGCACGCTCGGCCCATCAACGGGTACTCGCGAGACGCTGCGCAGCCTCATGGAAGCGGGACTCAGCGTCGCCCGCCTGAATTTTTCACACGGGACGCACGAGCAGCATGCCGCCACGGTGGCGCTCGTGCGCGCTACCGCTAGTGAGCTGGGACGGCCCGTCGCCATACTCGGCGATCTCCAGGGTCCGCGCATTCGCATCGGTGATCTCGCGGAGCCGCGCGAGGTAAAGGACGGCGAAGACATCGTGCTCGTCGCGGGCGAGGACGGTGTGGAAGCCGGCCAGTTCCCCACGACCTACGATCACCTGTGCGATGATCTCAAGGTCGGTGACCGCGTCCTCATCAACGACGGGCTCATCGAGCTCATGACGCTCGAGGTAAACGAGCGAACGGTCAACGCGCGCGTGCTGCATGGTGGCCTGATCAAGAGTCACAAGGGCATCAACCTGCCAGGCGTGGCCGTGAGCGCTCCCTCCATCACGGAGAAGGATTGGGCGGATGTCGCCTTCGCCGTCGAGCACGATCTGGAATACCTCGCGCTGAGCTTCGTTCGGCGCGCGCAGGACATCGCCGAGCTGCGCGAGAAGATTCCCAAGCACATGCTCGTGGTGGCGAAGATCGAGAAAGACTCCGCGCTCGAGAACATCGAGAGCATCGTCCGCGCCTCGGATGCGATCATGGTGGCACGCGGCGATCTGGGCGTCGAGCTGCCGTTCGAGGAAGTGCCCATCGCACAGAAGCGCATCATCACGCTGTGCAACAAGCTCGGGCGTCCCGTCATCACGGCCACGCAGATGCTCGAGTCCATGATCACGCATCCTCGCCCCACGCGCGCGGAAGCGAGCGACGTGGCCAACGCCATTCTCGATGGAACGGATGCCGTGATGCTCTCCGCGGAAACGGCGGCGGGGCAGTACCCGCGGCTGGCCGTGGAGGCAATGACACGCATCATCACCGAGATCGAAAAACATCCGCGTGCCGGCGGCGACGACGAGCGTCGTAGTCCGAACGAATCGGCATTGTCCACGGAGCATGCCATCGCCGCCGCGGCCACGTCGGCGGTAAAGAGTCTGTCGGCCCCCGCGCTCATCGTGTTTACCAAGAGCGGTTTCTCCGCGCGCATCGTGGCATCGCACCGGCCCGGTGTGCCCATCCTCGTGCTTACCGATCAGGAACGCACGTACCGCCAGCTCGCGCTGGTATGGGGCGTGATTCCGTGTCTCGTGCCACATTGCGACACGTATTGGGACATGGTCAAGCTGGCGCTTGCCGCCGTCCGCGAGCGTGGCCTGGCGCGCGAAGGAGATCGCGTCGTCGTCACCGCCGGTGTGCCGTTCGATGTTCCGGGCACTACGAACCTGATGAAGGTCGAAACGGTTTGAGGTGAAGCTCACCTTCCTGGGCACGGGCACGAGCTTTGGCGTGCCCCAGTTGGGTTGTTCCTGCGCGGTATGCCATTCTCCGGATCCGCGAGACCGCCGCACGCGAGTGGGCGCGCTAGTCCGGACCGATACCGGTTCCAACATCCTCATCGATACGCCGCCGGAGCTGCGCCTGCAGCTGATCCAGGCGGGGGTAGACGATATCGCCGCGGTGCTGTTCACCCACGATCACGCGGACCACACCCACGGCATCGACGATGTGCGCGCCATCTCCGCTCGGCGCGATACACATTTGCCCATGTACGGCTCGGCCAGGACCTTCGAGTCGCTCGAGCAGAAATTCTCCTATATTTTCGACGACAACATCCGGCCCCTTCCCGGAACGTTGAAGCCGCAGGGAAGGGCACACGTCGTGGCGCCTGGCGAAATATTTCTGGCCGGCGGCGTACATGTTACCGCGGTGCCCGTGCCACACGGTTCCATCACTGTGTTTGGCTATCGCATTGGTCCGCTCGCATATATAACCGATGCCAAGTCCATCCCCGATGATGCGATGGCCTTGCTGCGCGGCGCTCGGGTGCTGGTGATCAACGCACTGTTTCGGCGCCCGCATCCCACGCACCTGAGTGTGCCTGAAGCTATCGAGGTGGCCAGGGAGGTTGGTGCCGAACGCACATACCTCACGCACCTCACGCACGACAATTTCCATGCGGAGCTCGCGGCCGAGCTGCCCGAAGGGATCTCTCCGGCATTCGATGGACTGACCGTCGAATTGTAGGGAGAGACAGGCATGTTCCGTGCGACCTGTCGTTTGTCCGTCACGAGTGCATGAATGCGCCGTAGATTGCGCGTAACCCGCCGCCGAGAGCAGCTGCCATGACGATTTCCCTCGACTATACGAACATGATGGCTCCGCCTATCAACGGTGCCATCACTCCATCCGAGTGGGACAATGCCGTTTCGGCATTCTCGGCTGCGCACGGGGCGGTCGATGCCCAGCATCGCGCCGGCACGCTCGGCTTTCTGGACCTTCCGCGGAATCAGGTCCTCCACCAGCAGTCGCTGGAGTTTGTGACGAGCCTGCGCGCGCGGGGATCGTATCCCACGGACGTCGTCGTGCTTGGCATTGGCGGTTCCGCACTCGGTCCAATCGCGTTGCGCACAGCACTCAAGGCGCCGCAATGGAACCTGCTCGACGATGCCGCGCGAAGGGGCGAGCCACGGCTGCACGTGCTGGACAACGTGGATCCGGCAAACATCTCCGCGCTGCTCGGGCGGCTCGATCTTTCCCGCAGCCTTTTCGTCGTGACATCCAAGTCGGGCGGCACGGCCGAGACCATGGCGCAATATCTCATCATTCGTGCGCGACTCGCGGACGCCCTTGGCGACGACGAAGGCAGGAAGCACCTGGTATTCGTGACGGATCCTGAAAAGGGTGCGTTGCGCGCCATCGCCCGCGCCGACGGTGTGACGGCGCTCGACATCCCGGCCAATGTTGGTGGCCGGTTCAGCGTGCTCACCCCCGTTGGCCTCCTGCCGGCTGCACTCGCGGGCATGGATACCGCCGCGCTTCTTGCCGGTGCCGCCGACATGCAGGCTCGCTGCGAATCGAGCACGCTGAGCGAGAACATTGCCGGCGTGTTCGCGGCGTTGCAGTTTCTCGCCGACACCGTGCATGGCCGCCATATCCAGGTGTTGATGCCGTACAGCGATGCCCTGCGCGATATGGCCGACTGGTTCGTGCAGCTGTGGGCAGAGAGCCTGGGAAAGCACCGCACTCCAGGCGATACGGGGGTTGGCCCTACGCCAATGGGCGCACTCGGCGCCACGGACCAGCACAGCAAGGTCCAACTGTTCATGGAAGGCCCGGGCGACAAGACGGTCACGTTCATCTCGGTGAATGAAGGCGGTGTCGACGTCGAAATTCCGAGCCTTCACAAGGACATCCCCGAGCTCGCGTACCTGGGCGGGCACCGGTTGAGCGAGCTGCTCGACATCGAGCGCCGAGCGACGGCAGGGGCGCTCGCGCGCCGTGGGCGTCCGAACATGACCCTGTCGCTCGATCGCGTGGACGCGTGGCACCTGGGCGGTTTGTTCATGTTCCTCGAGCTGGCCACCGCCTATGCGGGCCACATGTACGGCGTGGATGCGTTCAACCAGCCAGGGGTGGAGCTGGGCAAGCAGTTCACGTATGCGATGCTCGGACGCAATGACGCCGACGAAGCGCGGAAGGAATGGAACCTGCTTCCACAGTCCGATCCGTCGCGGGTCCTGTAAATAGGACTGAAGCTGCGGTGCCCCACTTGCCGCGCCGGATATCTGCAACGAGCTTGCATGATTGTTCCTGAACTCGAGCCGCGAACGAGCGACAGCATATTTGTGAGGTCTTGAATGCACGACGTCGATGCCCTGAACGCCCTTTTCGGCGACGCGATTTCCGTCTCGGAAGCCGGCGTCACCGTCAGCAACGCCACCGTTCTTGCCGGTGACGCCATGGATGCGCTCGTGCGCGCCGCCGTGTTTGGCGATGGCGTGGCGAAGGAATACGCGCGATGGCTGATCTGGGAGCTCGGGCAGGCCGTTGGCGTGCGAGCATCATCCATTCATGATCTCTACATGGCCCGTGGGCGGCACGAAGTGCATGGCTTCACTGTGCCGGCCATCAATGTGCGCGGTGCGAGCTACGACACGGCCCGGGCGATCTTTCGCACGGCCATCGCCATGAAGGCCGGCGCCTTCATCCTCGAAATCGCACGCTCCGAAATCGCGTACACCGACCAGCGCCCGGCAGAATATGTGGCGGTGATGATCGCGGCCGCGCTCCGCGAAGGATTTCGCGGGCCGTTGTTCATTCAGGGCGATCACTTCCAGGTCAACCACAAAAAGTACGCAACGAATCCGGGCCCGGAAGTCGATGCGGTCAAGGCGCTGGTGCGCGAGGCAGTCGGTGCGGGTTTCTTCAACATCGACATCGACACGTCCACACTCGTGGACTTGAGCAAGAGCTCACTCGCCGAGCAGCAGCGGCTCAACTACGAGGTGGGAATCGACATTCTTGGTGAGGTTCGCCGCGCGGAGCCAAAGGGCATCACCATTTCCGTCGGCGGCGAGATTGGTGAAGTCGGCACGGAAAACAGCACCGTTGCAGAGTTGCGCGCCTACATGGACGGCTTTGCCGCGGCGCTGCCAGCCGGAATGGTGGGACTCTCCAAGATCAGTGTGCAGAGCGGAACGTCGCATGGCGGCACCGTGCTCGCCGATGGGTCAATTGCCGAGGTACAGCTCGATCTCGATACCCTCGAGACACTGGGCAAGGTTGCGCGCGACGACTATGGCCTTGCGGGCGCTGTGCAGCACGGTGCATCCACGCTGCCGGATTCTGCCTTCGACAACTTTCCCGCGCGCGAGACGGCGGAAATCCACCTCGCCACGAATTTCCAGAACATGTTGTTCGATCATCTGCCCGAGGACTTTCGGAAGGAGATTTACAGCTGGTTGTCCGAGAACGCGAAGGACGAAAGGAAGCCCACCGACTCCGACGAGCAATTTTTCTACAAGACACGCAAAAAGGCCCTCGGACCGTTCAAGCGGCGGCTCTGGGACCTGCCCGTGGACGTCAAGGCCGCGCTGGCCGCAACGTACGACGGAAAGTTCCACTTTCTGTTCGAGCAGCTCGCCATTGGCAACACCGCGGGAATCGTGGAACAGTACGTGAAGCCCGTGGCGCATCATCGCCCCATGCCCGCCGATGCCACGCCCACGCACGAAGCAGCGCCTGACGACGCCGATCTGTCCGACTAGATGACGTCGAACTCGACGGCCGAGGATATTGGCGCGCTCTGGCTGTCGACGTTGCAGCGCGCCGTGGCGCGCGCGTCGCACGATGTGAAGGATGCGCTCAACGGCGTGTCCGTGAACCTCGAGGTCATTCGGTCTCGGGCGGCCAAACCGGACGTGCCAGCATCAGCCGTGGCAAAATTCGGAGACGCCGCGGGGCAGCAACTGGAGCGCCTCGCTACGTTGATTGATGCGGTGCTCTGGTTGGCTCGCGCGGATCGGGCGCAGGCGGACGTTGCCGTCACCTTGCGGCGGGTGGTTTGTGTGTGCGGCGCCTCGGCATCGGCTAGGGACGCGGCGATCCGCATCGAGGAAGGCGAGCTCATGGGCTCCACGATCACGGCTGTTTCAGGCGACGTGGCTCGCCTGGCGATCACCGGGATTCTGCTAGAGCTCGCCGTGGGCACTGATCCTGCTGTGCGAGCGTCCGAGATCGTCTGCAGCCTGGCGCGCGGCGCTGACGTCATTGAAGTCACGATCGCCGCAAAGGGACGACGTCCGGGAATGCCGGACAATGTCGCCGAGGTCGTTCGCGCGGCCGGTATGCAATGGTCTGAACGGGATGAGAGCATGTCACTGATATTTCCGAGAGCATGAGCCAGAAACCAGGTAGTACGGCCGGTCGCAATGCGGCAAAACCCGCGAAGATCCTCATCGCGGATGACGAAGCCGCCATCACGACCGGCTTGAGTGCGATCCTCGAAGACGAGGGCTACAGTGTCGACGTCGTGGAAGACGGCCAGAGCGCGCTGGATGCGCTTTCCGCCGAACGTTACGGGGTCGTGCTGGCCGACTTGAAGATGCCGAAGCTCGATGGCCTCGCGCTGCTCGGAGAGCTCCAGCAGCGGGCCATTCCCACGGAATGCATCATCATTACCGGTCAGGCCACGGTGGACTCCGCGGTGCAGGCGATGCAGCAGGGCGCGTACGATTACATCGAGAAGCCCTTGAATGCGGAGAAGCTCAACCGTCTCAAGGCGCTCATTCCAAAGGCGCTCGACAAGTACCACGTCCAGCAAACGAACCGGGAGCTCGCGTCCAAGCTCGAGGGTCTTACGCACTATGCGGAGCTCACCGGCCAGAGCGACTCGATGCGCTCCGTCTACCAGATCATCGACGCGGTTGCGCCCAGCACCGCGAGTGTGCTGATCCTCGGCGAAAGCGGAACGGGCAAGGAGCTCGTGGCGCGTGCGTTGCACACCAAGAGCGATCGCGCCAAGGGGCCATTCTTCGCCCTCAATTGCGCCGCGCTGCCAAAGGAAATCCTGGAGAATGAGCTCTTCGGGCACGAGAAGGGCGCATTTACCGGCTCGATCAGCGAAAAGCAGGGTGCGTTCGAGATGTCGAGCGGCGGCACCATCTTTCTCGATGAGATGGCCGAGATGCCGACCGATATCCAGGTCAAGCTTCTCCGTGCGCTCGAGACGAAGCAGATCCGCAGGCTGGGCGGCAAGAAGGAAATTTCCGTCGACATCCGCATTCTCGCGGCAACGAACAAGAACCTCCAGAAGGCGATCGCCGACGGAGAGCTCCGTGAGGATCTCTACTATCGGCTCGCCGTGGTGGAGATCGACCTGCCCCCACTGCGCGAGCGCGCCGATGACATCCAGCTGCTCGCCAACGAGTTCCTTGGCCGCTTCTCGCAGCAGAATGGAAAGCTGATCACCGGCTTCGATGATGCGGCGTGGCAATGGGTCATGAGCTATCACTGGCCCGGCAACGTTCGCGAGCTCAAAAATGCCGTGGAGCGCGCGGTGATCATGTCGCGCGGCACCACCATCGGGCCGGCCGACATCATTCCGCGACATCTCCGGAACGGTGGCGAGATGCCCGCGGCACTCACGATTCCGGTGGGGGCCACGGCCGCGGAAGCGCGTCAGCAGCTCGTGCTGCGCACCTTTGCGTCTACCTCTGGCGACGCGGCGCGAACCGGCAAGGTGCTGGGGCTTTCGGAACGCGAAGTGCGAAGTGAGCTCCTGGAGCTGCTGAACGGAACGGCTGAGCGCTCGGAAAGCGACGACGGCGTGCCGGACATGCAGCCGGACAGGAAAAAGGAGCCAGCGCCAGCAGCGAAGGCGCCCGCGAAGAAACCACTGGCCAAGAAGGGGCGCTAGCCCGTTCGCACACAGGAGCACGCATGCGGCATCGTGATGACTACGACGACGCGAAATACGTCGTCATCGAAAAAAACGGCACGGATATCGGCACCCTCCTGGTGGGCGTGCTCATTGGCGCCGGGGTCGCGCTGCTTTTTGCGCCAAGGTCGGGGCCGGACACACGCCGCGAGATCAGGCGCCGCGCGCAGCAGGCCACCGATACGGTCAAGGGCGTTGCCACCGACGTGACCGATACGGTCACCGAAACGTTCGAGACGGCCAAGGCGCGCGTGGAAGAAGGGATCGAGTCGGCGCGCTCCGCCGTGCTGACCAAGAAACGTCAGGTATCGCGTGCGATGCAGGCTGGGCGTAACGCCGCACACGAGGCACGCGGCGATCTCGAGCGCCGCCTGGCCGAGACGAAAGCCGCGTACAATGCTGGAGCCGCGGTTGCACACGAGAGCGCCGCCGCGGCCGACGACGGTGCGCCTGCATGACGCGTTGAGGCGCTGAAATCATCGCGACGTCCATCCGGAACTCGCGTGGGCCGCTTCGCTCGCCGCTGATCAGCATTGGCTGGACGGTCCGCGACTACGCAAAGCGTGTATGGGACAACGCCGGCGAGGACAACGTCCTGTTCCTCGCCGGCGGTATCGCGTTCAACATCCTGCTCGCCGTCGTCCCGTTCATTCTCCT
>JAQBPY010000331.1 GCA_028287285.1 Gemmatimonadota bacterium | reverse complement strand
CAACAAGCTAGTCAACGATCTCAGTGCGATTCTGGCGGACATTCGGAAGGATCCGAGCAAGTACATGAAGGGCGTGATCAAGGTTTTCTGAGTTGCTGGTCGGTCTTCCCGCGAAGGGGCTTGCGCTGCCGGGATATCGGAGTGGACCGTCCTTTGCGCTAGGACACTCCGTTTTGTGCGCCGCTGCGACGGCGGAACGGATCGAATTATCGGAGAACTATGCACGGTATGGCACGGGTAGTGGGGCTTGAGACACACCTGACGAGCCCGACACGAAATAATGCGCATCTGGTGGATTTGTGGATTGCATTGGAATGGCTTTCGTGTCGCGAGGAGTGGACCAAGGAATTCATCACGGCCGTCGAACGGCATAATGCGTTGTCCTCGTCGCTCGGCTGCCTGCAGCTCGTGACGATGAGCGAACGTCAAGGCTGGATTGCGGCGCGCGGCGTGAATCTTCAGGTTGTCGACGCGAGCGATGTCGAAGCGCTTGCGTGCGGCATCGTCGCCCAGGTCAACGAGGGGCTCGCTGCTTCCCCAGCCACCGCCGAGCCGCCAAAGGCGGAGGCCACGTGGCCAAGCCGTCTCCGCGCGTCCATGGCGAGCAGCGGAGCGCTTCTGGCGGGATTGCGCCTTCCGCCGCGTCGTCGCGACGAAGCGGATGCATAGTAGGGAGCTGGTCGGCCGTCACCGTTCGGCGTAGTCGAGCGCACTGGCGGCCGTAGGCGCTCGACGTGTATTCCTGTCGTACCGCATCAATCCGGGGCCGGCACTCGTCGTAACGCCAACCCGCCGACCTTCGCGCCATTTTCTGCCCCTATGTCTACGTACCTCGTCACCGGCGCCGCCGGCTTCATCGGATATCATGTCTCCGCACGGCTCCTCGAGCGCGGCCACGAGGTCGTTGGTCTCGACAATATGAATCCGTACTACAGCGTCCAGCTGAAGGAAGCTCGGCTCGCGCGACTAACGGACTGCAAGAACTACCGGCACGTGCACGCCGATCTGGCGGACCGCGGTGCGATGGAGGCCGCGTTCCAGGAAGCCCGGCCCGCCGTCGTGATCAACCTCGCGGCGCAAGCGGGGGTGCGCTACTCACTGACACATCCCCACGTGTATGGCGAGAGCAACCTGATCGGTTTCCTGAACGTGCTGGAGCAGTGTCGGCGGCACGAAGTCGGGCATCTCGTTTATGCCTCGTCGAGCTCGGTGTATGGGTCGAATACCAAGGTTCCATTCTCCGAGCATGATGTCGTGGACCGGCCAATCAGCCTTTATGCCGCGACCAAGAAGGCAAATGAGCTGATGGCGCATACGTACAGTCACCTGTACGGAATTCCGACGACTGGGTTGCGATTCTTCACGGTCTACGGCCCTTGGGGCCGCCCTGACATGTCCGTGTCGCTGTTCACAGAGGCGATCTTCGCCGGCAAGACGATCGACGTGTACAACCATGGTCAGATGAAGCGGGATTTCACGTACGTCGATGACATTGCGGAAGGTGTGGTGCGGACGGCGGCCGCCATCCCATCGCCGCTCGTGGAGTCTGGGTCAAGCTCGACCGCGCCATACCGGATCTACAACATCGGGAACAACCAACCCGTGGAATTGCTCGGAATGATCGAGATGCTGGAGGCGGCCATTGGCCGTCCCGCGGTGAAGCGAATGCTACCCATGCAGCCCGGGGATGTGCCCGCAACCTTCGCGGACGTCGACGGGCTCCAGGCGGCGGTGGGCTTCAGGCCGGATACTCCATTGGAGATCGGGCTCGCCCGTTTCGTGGAGTGGTATCGACGGTACCACGACGTCTAGGTACTCACGACTTTCAGCTCTGAGTTCACATGTGCGGTGTTGCAGGATTCTGGGATACGACGGGATTGTCGAACGATGCCGCTGAGGTGTTGCATCGGATGACGTCCGCGATCGCACATCGGGGTCCGGACGATCACGGAGCGATGTGCGATGTGGGACGCGGATTGGCCATCGGGCATCGGCGGCTGTCGATCATCGATACGACCGCGGCCGGCCATCAGCCGATGTCGTCGGCATCCGAGCGGTATCGCATCGTCTTCAACGGCGAGATCTATAATTTTCGCGACCTGCGACGGGAGCTCGAGGCGGGCGGCTGCCACTTTCGCGGTGAGTCGGATACCGAGGTGCTGCTCGCCGCGATCGAACGATGGGGGTTACATGGCGCCATCTCACGTGCCGTCGGCATGTTTGCCCTTGCCGTATGGGACGAAACGCAGCGCACGCTCCACCTCGTCCGCGACCGCATCGGTGAGAAGCCGCTCTACTATGGCTGGCTCGGCCACACCCTGGCGTTCGGCTCCGAGCTCAAGGCGATGCGCCAGCACCCCGCCTGGCGCGGAACGATCGATCGGAGTGCGCTGGCCCTCTATCTGAAGTTCAGCTACATCCCGTCCCCGCACTCGATCTACGAGGGAGTGCGGAAGGTGCGGCCGGGCACCATCCTCACGTTCCGAAGCGATGCGCCGGGCGCTCCGCCGGAAGAGGTCGAGTACTGGTCCGCGCGCGAGGCCGTGGAGCGCGGGATGCGCGATCCGCTGCGGCTCTCTGACGACGAGCTCGTCGACGAGGCGGAGCGGCAGTTGTCGTCGACCATTCGCGACCAGATGATTTCGGATGTACCGCTCGGCGCCTTCCTGTCGGGCGGCATCGATTCTTCGCTGGTCGTTGCGCTCATGCAGTCGCAGAGTATGAAAGCGGTCCAGACGTTCACCATCGGCTTCGGATACGAGGAATACAACGAGGCGGAGCACGCGCGCGCGGTCGCGACGCATCTGGGCACGGCGCACACCGAGCTGTACGTCACTCCGCGCGAGGCGCTGGACGTCATTCCTCGCCTGCCGGCCATGTACGACGAGCCGTTCGCCGACTCGTCGCAGATTCCGACGTTTCTCGTCGCGCAGCTCGCGCGCAGCAAGGTGACCGTCAGCCTCAGTGGCGACGGTGGCGACGAGGTCTTCGGCGGCTATCACCGCTACGTGTGGGCGGAGCGACTGCGCAAGAAGTTCCGTACGGTGCCTGCGCCAGTGCGCGGCGGGTTGGCGCGCGGCATTCGCAGTGTTTCGCCCAGCCGGTGGAACGCGCTCTTTGCGTCCGGAAGCGCACTGCTTCGGACCAACCGGCTGAGCATCCCCGGCGAGCGGATGCACAAGCTCGCCAACGTGCTCTCGGCTAATACGGCCGAGCAGATTTACGAACAAATTGTGACGATGTGGCGCGACCCGGTGCTGCTGTCTCCGGGGCCGGAGCTGCCCACGATCCTGACGGAGCGGGGGAGCTGGGCGATGCTCGATGACTTTGCGCAGCGCATGATGTATCTCGACCTCGTCAGCTATCTGCCCGACGACATCCTGGTCAAGGTGGACCGGGCCACGATGGCGGTGTCGCTCGAATCCCGGGCGCCGTTCCTCGACCATCGCGTCATCGAATTCGCATGGCGTGTTCCGCATCACGCCAAGATTCGCAACGAGAAGACGAAATGGCTGCTGCGGCAGGTGCTGCACCGGCATGTGCCGCAGGCGCTCATCGAGCGGCCCAAGATGGGATTCGGCATCCCGCTCGACCATTGGCTGCGTGGAGAGCTCCGAGAGTGGGCAGGCGACTTGCTTCACCCGGATCGCGTGCGGCGGGAAGGTTATTTCGATCCTGAGGTCATTGCCACCAAGTGGCGCGAGCACCAGTCCGGCGCGCGCAATTGGCAACACCTCCTGTGGAGCGTGTTGATGTTTCAGGCATGGATCGCCGAGCAGTGACCGGCCGCCCGCAGGTCGCCCATTTTGCCGTTGCGCCGGAGTTCGTTGACCGCATCATGCTGCTCGATCTGCGTCGTCTCCGGCCCCACGAGGACATCACCGTCATTGCAACGGAAGGCGAAGCCCTGGAGGGTGCCCGCAGGGAGGGATTTCGCGTCCTCACGGTGAATGCGCGGCGGAAGCTGAGTCCACTGTTCGACCTGCGAACCGTCTGGGAGTTGTGGCGCATCTTCCGTCGTGAGCGGTTCGACCTGCTGCACACGTATACGCCGAAGGCTGGGCTCCTCGGTCAAATCGCCGGCGCGCTGGCGCGGATTCCGCGCCGAATCCACGGGTGCCGCGGGCTGCTCTACAGCGAGGGCATGTCGTCGCGGCGACGGACACTGCTCCGCGTCACGGACCGCATCACCAGCATGCTCGCACACAGGACGCTGTATCTCAGCGCCGCTGATCGGGACTACTCGGTTTCGGAAGGTCTCTGCGCGTCGGCCCGGGCAGTCTTGATCGGGAGCGGCGTGGAGCTGCACCGTTTCGTTCGATCGGACGCCACGCGCCGTGTGGGTGAGGCGTTCCGGGAACGGCTCGGCTTCCTGCCCGAGCACACCGTGGTCCTCAGTGTCGGCCGCTTCGTCGAGGACAAGGGCTATCGCGAGATATGCGCTGCTGCGGCGCGGTTGCGGACAGATTATCCGCAGCTTCGATATCTCTGGGTCGCGCCGGTGCTGGTGGGCGAGGACGACGTGCTGCCCGCGTCACTCATCACTGACTACGGCATCGACGATCTGGTGCGGCTGACCGGGTACACGAACGAAATCCTGCCCGCGCTGGCGGCGGCCGACCTGCTCCTGCATCCGAGCCGGCGCGAGGGAGTTCCGCGTGTCGTCATGGAAGCCGCGGCGCTGGGAATTCCGGTGCTGGCCTCCGACATACCGGGGTGTCGCGAAGTCGTACAGGACGGCGAATCTGCGCTCCTGTTCGCCGCCGGCGATTCAAACGCGCTGGAAGCCGCAATGCAGCGCGCCCTCCGCGATCCCGGCGCTACCGCAGCGCGTGCCGTGCGCGCCGCGGCCGACGTGCGCGCGCGCTTCGACCAGGATGCCTTGACCCGGCGCGTTTGGTCCGTGCACGAATCGGTGCTCGGCGCGGAAGCGGGGCTCATGCGTTCGAGCGTCCCCGCGTGAGCTCAGGCGCGCGCGCGAGCCGGGATCCCAACGGCGGTGACGCGGGGAGCGATCGCTTTCGTCACCACTGCACCCGCGCCGATCGTGGCGTGTGCACCAATCACCAGTGGGGACGCGGACGTGCCGTTGATGATCGACGCGCCAGTTCCCACATACGCGCCGCTCTCGAGACGCACCCAACCCGAGACATGCACGCCCGGCGCGAGCGTGACGCAGTCCTCGAGCACGGCGTCGTGGCCGATTGTACAATCGAGGTTGATCTGTACGTGCTCGCCGAGTCTGATGTCCACGGTGAGAATGCACCCGGCGCAGATCACGGTTCCCTTTCCGACGAGCACGCGGTCCGACATCTCCACGCGCCGGTGAATCAATCGTGTGGCGACCAGCCCGGCCTTCTCCGCGCGGTGGGACATTTCGACGCGGGCGGACGCGGAGCCGACGGCGACGATGAAATCGGCGCCAGGATTCGCGCGGGCCGCTTCGTCGAGCGAAAGGAGGGGCAGGCCGGCGAGCGTGGTGCCGCCGGGTGGCGCGTCATCGCTCGCAAAGGCCGCAACGTGCCGCGGCTCGCGCGCCTCGCTCGCGAGCCAGGCGACCTCGCGACCGAACCCTCCTGCGCCGTAGATGATGAGCGGCTTTCCGTCACCGTGAGTCACGATCGGCTCCTGTTGGAAGTGGCGAGCAACCGCTCCGGCGAATGACACGCGAACGTCATGTAATCGCGGCCGAATTGGGAAGGGCCGGTCACGGCGACAAGATACATTTCGTTCGTCAACTCCTCCACCCACTCTTCGTCGATGCCGCGCTGGATCGAAACGCTGCTCGTCATCGCGCTCGCGCCCTTATGGCTGCCGGTACTCGCGTTGGTCGCAGTGCTGGTTGCATGGCGAATCGGGCGGCCCGTGCTCTTTCGGCAGCAGCGGCCCGGCATGGACGGCCGCTCGTTCGAGTTGATGAAGTTCCGCACCATGACCGACGCGCGCGATCGCGACGGCGTGCTGCTCCCGGACGACGTTCGGCTCACGCCGTTCGGGCGATGGTTGCGCTCCACGAGCCTCGACGAGCTGCCGGAGCTCATCAACGTGCTGCGCGGCGACATGAGCCTCGTCGGTCCGCGGCCGCTGCTGATCGAGTATCTTCCGCGCTATTCCGAGCGGCACCGGCGTCGGCACTTGGTGCGGCCCGGCATCACGGGTTGGGCGCAGGTGAACGGACGCAACGCGCTCTCGTGGCCCGAGCGGTTCGAGCTCGACGTCTGGTACGTGGAGCACCGCTCCCTGTGGCTCGACCTGAAGATCCTCGCGATGACCATCGATCGGGTCGTGCGGCGCACGGGGATCTCGTCCGCGGACGCGGCAACCATGACACTCTTTCGCGGTTACGATCCACCCGCGAGCCGCGACTAGCCGTGCGGACCGCAATCCCCAGTGGAAAAGCCCTCGTATATTCCCCGATCGTGGCGCTGAGGCACAGTCGCGCCCGCGCACTCGACCTTCCGTACGCGAGATGATCACCACCCGCGCCTTTCAGCCCGCTGACAAGCCGGCCCTCTACGACTTGCTCGCCGAAGTCTGGCCGGGAGAGTCCGCGGAGAGGCACGACCGCCGGTGGTGGTGGCAGCGCGAGGAGACGCCGCTTCGCGTCGCGGTGGACGAAGACGGGACCATTGCAGGCATGTGCGGACACATTCCATTCATCGCCCGGAGCGAGTCGGGGATGGCGCGTGCGGCCTGGATCGTCGACTTCTTCGTGCGTCAGCGATTTCAGGGACAGGGCTTGGGCAAGCGGCTCGTGCGGTCGATTGGGTCCGACTTCGATTTTCTCGCGTCGCTGAACCAGACCGACGCCGCATATATGGCATTTTCGCGCGACGGCTGGACGGCTCGCTCCAGCGTACCGTTGATGATTTCGGTGAGCCCGCGGTTCTTCCGCCTCGCGTCGTCGCTGCGGAACGCGCGCGGCGTTCGCGTCGAGCGTGGGGCCCCGGCATTCGATGAGTCCTTCGACGCGCTGTGGTCGGAGGTGAATGCAGGACTCGTGTGCGCGGTCCGGGATCGTGCGGCGTTGACGGCGCGCTTCGCCACGCCCACGAGAGACTATCACCTGGTACGCGCCCAGCGCGACGGGCGTCTCGCCGGCTACGCGGTGATGCGGGTGCTGCCGCCGGGCAGTATTCGATCCTTTGCCCGCTTTCCGATCGTCATGGTGAGCGACTATTACGCACCGGCGGGCGATGCCGTCGTGTTCACGGCGTTGATGCAGGAAGTGGCCAGGTTCGCCTCTGAGCAGCGCGTGCGCTTCGTGCTGTGCATGTCGACACATCGGGCGCACCAGCGCGCGCTCGGTGCGGGGGGGTTCCTGTCGCACGAGTCTCCGGCCGTTGGCCCGCGCCTGCGCAAGCTCGCCGTCGGATTCACCACCACGCCCTCGGCGCCACCAGGCGCGTGGCATTTGACGCCATTCGATTGCGACCTGGACATCCTCTTCGGGGCCCAGGCGTGAGCGGCGCGCTCGTCATCTCGCTCGATTTCGAGAAGCACTGGGGCGTCATCGACCGCCCGTTGGGCGGCCCGTATATGGGGAACCTGCTCGGCGTCCCAGGAAGTGTGCTGGGCACACTGGCGCTCTTTCGCGACTTTCAGGTCGCGGCGACCTGGGCAACGGTCGGCTTCCTGTTCGCGCGATCCCGGGAGGAGCGCGAGCAGTTTGCGCCGGCGCTGCGTCCGCAGTACGCGGATGCCGCGCTTGATTCCTATGTCGTGCCTACGGGTTCCGATGAAGAGAGCGACCCGGTGCACTACGGGGCGTCGCTCATAGAGGCGATCGTGAGCACGCCCCTGCAGGAGATCTCCACTCATACTTTTTCCCATTTCTTCTGTCTGGAACAAGGTGTCGCCGCCAAGGATGCATTTCGCGCTGACCTAGCGAGTGCATGCGCCATCATGCAGCACACCGTCGGCATGACGCCGCGCTCGATTGTCTTTCCCGGCAACCAGCACAATCCCGACTTCGACGACGTGCTGCTCAAGAGCGGCATCACGTGCTATCGCGGCAGTCCCCGGTCATGGATGTGGTCACCGCGCCCCAGGGGAGAAAGTCTCCTCGTGCGAGCGTCTCGCCTCATTGACGCATACGTGCCCTTGGGCGGAATGCACACCGTCCCGTGGTCAGCGGTTCCGGAGCCCAGTGGATTGTGCAACGTGGCGGCCAGCTTCTTCCTTCGGCCGTACTCGGCTGGCGCACGTTTGCGCCGCCTTCGTGCGGCGCTCCGCCACGCGGCCCGCGCAGGCGAGATTCTTCACCTGTGGTGGCATCCGCACAACTTCGGCACCGATACGGAAACCCATCTCAACGTCCTCCGCGAGCTGCTGGTGGAATTTGACCGCTGTCGCGACGAGTTCGGGATGCAGTCGCTGACGATGTCCGATGCTGCGATGGCCGCGCGCGCTCGCGCGGCACCGGGCATCGACCTGACTCGGCCAGCACCGCCGGTCCGCACTTCCAGCGTCAGTTGACGATCGGGCGCATACTCGACCGCATCCGACGCTACCCCGCCGAAATCGCATGGGTCGTGCTGGGGCAGGTCGTTGCCGCCGTCTGCGCGCTCGCGGGAATGCGTTTTCTCACACGGCTGCTCTCTCCGGCGGAATACGGCGTGCTCGCGCTCGCCCTGACCGTCGGTGCGTTGATGCAGCAGCTCGTCTTCGGGCCTGTATCGAACGCCGTGCTGCGCTTCTACTCCGCATCCGCGGCGCGTGGGTCATTGCGCATGATGCTTCGCGCGGCGACAGCGCTCTATGGCCGCGCAACCATCGCGCTTTTCTTCCTGACGGCTGCGGGTTTGGTCGTGCGCGCGATGCGCTACGGATGGGCCGGTAGTGGCGTCATCGGCGTGGCGGCGATCTTCGCGGTCGTCCTGGGTGTCAACGGCGCGCTGGCGGCGGCGCACAGCGCAGCGCGTCGGCGGTCCGTCGTCGCGGGACATCAGGCGCTCGGTGAGCTACTGCGCTTTTCCGTCGCGGTGCTGGTCATCCGAATCGTCGGCTCCTCGGGTCTCGCCGCACTGGTCGGGTTTGTGATCGGCATCGCCGCCTGCGCGCTGTCGCAGGGCATCTTGCTTCGTCGGGTCGTCGAGCGTTCCACCGGCGTAGCGGAGACGCCCGGCGAGGAGCGGACGCTCTCCGATGCCGAGTGGCGAAGGCAGTTGACGCAATACGCCAAGCCATTTGCTGTCTGGGGAATCTTTACGTGGGCGGTGCTCTCGGCCGATCGCTGGTCGCTCCAGCTCTTTCAGTCCACCGCGGACGTGGGACGCTACGCGGCGCTCTTCCAGCTCGGGAGCTATCCCGTCACGATGGGAGCGAGCATGCTCGTGCAGCTCGCCGCGCCGGTCCTCTTCTCCAGGGCCTCGGATGGATCGGATCCGCACCGGCGACAGGACTCACGGCGCCTGAACTTTCTGCTGACGTCCCTGGTGCTCGCCGCAACGGCGATCGCGACGCTCGCCGCGCTGCTGCTGCACCGGCAGATCTTTCGCCTGCTGGTCGGCGAGGCGTATCGCTCGGTGTCGTGGCTCCTGCCTGCCGTGGTGCTTGGCGCGGGGTTGTTCGCGGCCGGCCAGCAGCTCGCCCTCACGTTGCAGAGCGATCTGCAGGTCAAGCGGCTCCTGGGTCCAAAGATCGGCTCGGCGATCGCTGGAGTCGCGTTCTACTTCGTAGGCTCCCGATGGTGGGGAATGCCGGGCGTCGTCGCCGCAGGAGTGCTCTTTGCCGCGGTGCACCTGCTGTGGATCGCGCACGCATCGCGGACGGCGAGCACCGCGCCGCCTCCGGCGCCCGCCATCCCGGACGCGCCACCTGTGCCCACCGCGTAGGCAGGTGGCGCTGTCGCCCTGCTCAGTCGGCGGTTGGCGGGCCCTTGGTCAACTCGAACAGTCCGCAGCTGTAGTCGGAGTCCCGAAAGTCATTCGGTGATGCATCCGCCACGAAGTGGCCGAGATCATCCACGGCCGAGAAGGCGACGAGCCGCAAGCCGTGGCGTTCGAAGGTGTCGAGAATCGTCAGCGGGTCGAAGATGCGATGTGCATTGTACTCGACTCGCTCCCGGCCGATCGGGACGGAGAAATACAGTCGTCCGCCGGGGCGAAGGACGCGCGAGAACGCCGCCATGGCCTTGAACGGCCCGTCAGGGTCGATGGGGTCGCCGTAGCGGCCGAGGCCGAAGTGCTCGACGGCGTGGAGCGACGACAGGGACTGGAGCGAGCTATCGGGCCACTCCGCCATCGTCGTTGCATCACACTGCACGAAGCTCAGCCCTTCCACGTCGGTGACCAACGGGCGGACGTCCACCACCGAAACCGGCATGAAACAGAGCACGTGCGACACGAAGCCGTCCACGCGTGAGCCGACGTCCAGGTGCTGTTCCGGTTGCGCAGCGCAGATGCGCCGCGCTGCCCACAAATCCTGATGGAAATAGTGTCCTTCGGCGACGCCGGCCGTCTCCCGATAGTCGGTTAGGATTGGATAGAGCGCTCCGATCGGCATCGGGTGCACTGCGTGTCGCGCCCGTGAGCGATAGGTCACCAGACCGTGAATGAAGCGCGGCGTGCCCTGCAGCGCGTGCAAGAGTTGCCGGGGACTGAAGCCGAACGTCCCGATCACGGAGCCGAGCGCAAGGCCGCACCTCTTGAGGACGCGCGCGCGGGTGGCCACGGCGGGAGCGCTGCGTTCGGGCGTCATCGAGCGCGCAGGGCGACCACGTGATATCCCGCCGTGCCGATCGACTCGAGGCCGAGCGTGTCGAGCCACCGCCCGGCGAGTGGAAACATCACGTAGCAGAATGGGGCGGACACGAGCCACAGGCACGTGGCCTTCATGCGGTCGCCCATGCGCAACGATCCGGTGCGCCGCGGATCCAGGTATTGCGCGAACCGCAGCGCTTCCTGTGCGAACCATCGAAAGAATCCGGCGTTGCGTTCGATGGCCGGTGTCTCGAAGCCGGCTTCCTCGAGGAATTTTCGGTACCAGTACGGCGTAAAGCCACCGTAGAAATGATAGGGCTCCTGATGGAGCAGCGATCCAAGGGGTGCACTCAGGAGCAGTCTTCCGCCGGGGGCGAGCAGGCGTGCCATCTCGCGGACCGCGCCGACCGGATCGGGGACGTGCTCGAGCACCTCGGTGCAGAGGATGGCGTCGAAGGAGCCGTCCGGCGCCGGAATCGCGAGGATGTCGGATTCGTAGTCGAGCGGCGTGTAGTGGCCGACGGTGGCCGGCTCCTGCCCGAAATCATGCGCCTTGTAATCGCAGTGCGCGAGCAGCTTGCGATAGGGTCCGGCGCCGGCGCCGACATCGAGGACGCGAGCACCCTTCGGCAGTGCCGCCGCCTGTCGTTCCACCCAGCGGTCACGCTCGTAGCG
This sequence comes from Gemmatimonadota bacterium, assembly GCA_028287285.1. GTDB lineage: Bacteria > Gemmatimonadota > Gemmatimonadetes > Gemmatimonadales > Gemmatimonadaceae > AG11. Next base: position 9,799 of record JAQBPY010000331.1, on the reverse strand, counting down.
ATTGTATTCGAGAACAGCGCGTAAGGAATCACGCAAGGGACGGGTCGATCCAGTTCGAGGAGGCGGTGAGGCAGGGCGGCGCACTGCACCAGCGGGCAACGTGTGCGCAGGCCGATCGCCACAGGATACGCGCCGGTTGGCGGGCAATTGTCTGGCGCCACTTTTGCAATCGCGGTGCCCTCGGGGCAAAATGCATGCGCGCGCAAATGGGGGACGTTCCGACTCGCTCTCTGGCGCTGCGCTGTGGTCGCCGGTGGCTCCGCGCGGCATGTCTCGCCTCAATACCCTGAGCTTTGACCACGTGGCAATTCCCGCCTTTTCGGGACGATTGATCGATAGGATTCGCGCCAATTCGTTATTCCTTTCTTCGTGGGGCCGGTGGCGCCAGCGCGCATTCCACCGGGCGTACGAACGACGGCGCGACAGCTATGCGCGCGCCGCGCGCGAACGCGGGCTGGTCTACGACGACCAGTCGGTTCCCGCGCGCGTCCGGGCGCGCTATTCGGCCCGTGGGTACGTCCCGTCGCGTCGCTCGCCCGGAACGGTTCATACGCTCGCCTTCATGCCGAACATCGGCTGGCACCAGCACCTGATGCCCGATCTACGGGAACTCGGCCCGGTCTCCTGGTTCGACTACGCCGCGCTGGGGTACAGCTGGGACGAATTTGCGCGCGCCGATCGCGCGGCTATCGTCCGGCGCGCGACGATGAATGCCGAATTCCTGGCGTACGTGCGGCGCGTGCATGCCGAGAAGGCCGTTGACTGGATCTTCGTGTATGCCGGCGGCCTGGAGCTGTCGGCCGCAACGCTCCGGCGAATTCGGGAGGAGTTCGGCATCCCGCTCGTGGGCATGTGCCTCGATGACAAGAACTCGTGGGAAGGCGCCTTCATGGGCGACCACCGCGCGGGCCAGGTGGATATCGCGGCGGAATTCGACATCGCGTGGACCAGCGCACGCGTGGCATGCGAGTGGTACCTCGTCGAGGGAGGCTGCCCGCTCTATCTCCCGGAAGGCTTCGATCGCGGCGCCTTCCGGCCAATGCCGGTCGAACCCGACATTCCCGCGTCGTTCGTGGGGTCGGCGTACGGGTTTCGCCCGCGCATCATCGGCCAGGTCCGCGAGCGCGGAGTGCCTCTGCGCGTGTTCGGGCGCGGCTGGCCGACGGGCGAGTTCGCGCGCGATCCCGTCGAGATCTACAACAGGAGCCGGATCAACGTGGGGCTCGGCGAAGCCGGTTATTCCGAGACACTCACCAACGTGAAGGGCAGGGACTTCGAGATCCCGGCCACTGGGGGTGGCGTCTACCTCACGTCGTACAATGCGGACCTGGCACAGCACTACACCATCGGGGACGAGATTCTGTGCTATCGAGGCGTGGATGAGCTGATCGAGCAACTGCGCTACTATCTCGATCATCCGGAGCTCACCCGGGCGATGTCGGCGCGCGCGCGCGCGCGGTCGCTCGCCGAGCACCGTTGGCTGCACCGCTATCGACACATCTGTACGCTGCTCGGCGTTCTCGAGCCGGAAGCCGGCGCGGCGCTCACTGACCTGCGCCTATGAACGGCGTCAGGCATGCCGGCACCGGCGAGCATACCCGCTGGCAGTACGCGCTACCGATCGTTGCGGTCGCCGGAACGGTACTGTTCGCGCTCCTCGAGCTTCGTGCCCTTGTCCTCGACCTGTTTCCCCGCGTCGACCTCGTCGTCGCGGAGCTGGTCCTGATTGCGCTTGGACTTGGCATCGCGACGCTCGTGCAGCAGCAGCGCGCGGGACGGCGGTATTCGCTGCTCGTCATCTACACCCTGATCTTTCTCTCGGAGTTCGTCGTCGGCACCTTCGTGGCCACGGCGCGCATCGACATCCTGTGGCGCCAGCAACTCTCCAGCGAGAGCGTCGCGCGCACGCTCGGTATCGCCATCCTCGGCTACGTGGCGCTGTTGGCCGGGTACCACCTTCCGAGCCTCGCCGCGCGCACGACGTCGACGCGCCGTGACGACATTGAAGCGCCGCAGCGGAACTCGTCCGACTTTGCGCCGCGCTATCGGCTGGTGCTGTTTCTCGTGTTGGGCGTCACCACGGCCTTTGGCTTCGTCCAACTTGCGCTGCGGATCAAGAAGGCTGGAAGCTTCGCTGCCTATCTGGCGATCGCTTATACGATGCGGATCGGAACGTACGCCGACACCGACGCCGCGAACGCTTGGGCGGTACTCGCGAGCCTGCTGGCCAGTGGTGCGCTTCCGGCGGCGGCGCTGTTGTATGTCGCCTGGATGCGCGGGAGGCTGTCGGGTTTCGAGAAATGGCTGTTGCTTGCGATGACGGTCGCGCTCCTCGGCAGGCAAGCCAGCACCGCATTCCGTGCGGTGGTGGTCTTTACGCTCTTTTCCGCATTCGCCGTGTACGATACGGAACGTCGGATCGGGATGCGCACGCTGTTGCTCATGGGTCTGGTGATCGCGTGTGCGCTCATCGGGGTCAATTACGTACACGTGATTCTCCACAACCTCACCGGCGTCGGAGCGGCCACGAGCTTCGCTGACAGCTCCAAGGAGCTCCTCGCCCCGCACGCCTATCTCGAGACATTGGCGCGACTGCTCGAGGTGCGAGACCGCATGGTGCCGTTGGACGGCAAGGGCATCTTTACGTCGATCTTCTTCTTCGTTCCGCGCGCCATTTGGCTCTCGAAGCTGCCCTCCGAACAATTCGGTACGGGAATCGTGCAGTCGTGGGCGGGGTTTCCCACCACGTACCAGATCGCGATCTCCAACGTCGGTGAGTTGTTCGTGCACTTCGGCTACGTCGGCCTCACCGGTTTGATCGCATGGGGCCTGGCGTATCGATGGTTCGATAGCCGCTGGGCCATCTCACTCGAGTGGCGCGCCGCATTGCTCTGCATTTCTGCACCGCGTATCTTCGCTGACGAGGGGATGGGCATCTCCGCATTTGCGATTTCCGTGGCGAGCGTGGCCGCCTTCATGCTCACGCTCGCCGCGGCGACGCGGGTGAGCGGATTGGGCGTCCCACGCACGGGCACGTGAGATGGCGACTCTACCGCGCGTGTCTGTCCTGCTCGCTGCCTACAACGCGGCGGACACGGTCGCCGAGGCACTGCAGAGCATCGGCGCGCAGGAATTCCGCGACTGGGAGCTCATCGCCGTCGACGACGGATCAACCGATGAAACGCGGTCGGTACTCCTCGAGTTCGCGCGCGCGGATCCTCGTGTTCGGGTGATTGCGCGCGACGCCAACGCGGGGTTGGCCGCGTGCCTCAATCTCGCGCTGCGAGAAGCGCGCGGAGAATACGTGGCGCGGATGGATGCCGACGACCGCGCCGTCGCGTCGCGCTTCGGTACCCAGGTGGCATTTCTCGATCGCCACCCGGACGTCTCCATCCTGGGCGCCGGCGCTTATGAAATCGACGAGTCAGGGGAGTTGATCGGGCAACTCCGCCGGGCAGAGCACCACGCCGACCTTCAGCGACAGATCTTCGCCGAGAACCCGTTCATTCACCCTACCATCATGGCTCGGCGGACCGCCTTCGAGGCGCTGGGAGGCTACGACACTCGGCTGCGACGAGGGCAGGACTATGATCTTTGGCTTCGCGCCTACCCCACCTTTCGCTTCCACAATCTGCCTGAGCCTCTGATCTGGTACCGCCGGCGTCGGGACCCGACCTGGCTCGACGCGCGTTTTTCAGCGCGCATCCTGTGGTCTGCTCTGCTCCGTGAGGGGGCGCTCTGGAAGGCGCCCTGGCTCGTGGGGCGGCCGCTCGTGGCGACGGCGTTGGCTCTGGCCGCCCGCCGACCCCGCAGGGCACCGCATGCGACGTAAGCGCGCCCTCGTGTTCCTCTCCACGCCGCTCACTCCCGTCAATGGCGTCCTGTCCTTGTCCGAGCGGGCACACGTGCTCACCCTTCGCCTTTTGTCCGAACGTTGCGAGGATGTGGCGGTCGTCGCTCGCGTCCGCGACAAGGCCGTGCTCGCTGGCGCGGAGCACGTTTCGCTCGCTGCGACGGGCGCTCGCCTGGCTTTTCAGGTTCCAGACTTCGGCACCACGTCGCGTCCACTGTTCTCTGCGGCCGCACTGCTGTTTTCTCCGAAGCGGATGGCGGCGATGCGGGCGCTCGCTGAATCGGCGGACCTCTTGTACGCCGAAGTGCCTTCGCTGGAGGGGCTGTTGGTCTGGCGCATCGCGCGACGCTTGCGCAAGCCCTACGTGATCGAGATGCGCGGCGAAGGGGTGCTCAACCCGGACTACCTGCGCGCGCGAATCGGTTGGTCCGGCGTCTTTGCCAGCAAGATTATCGCGCACGCCTTCGAGCTCACGCGTCGGCGCGCGGTCGGCGCCATCTTCGTTGGTGAGGAGCTGCGGCGGCGCTACGCACCGCCTAATGCCGTCACCGCCGTCGTGAGCAGCGTCCGCCTGCCACCAGCATCGCCACGTGCGCCGCGGCGCTATTCAGAGCCGGCAAGCGCATTCCTGTTCGTAGGCCATCTGGAGAAGATCAAGGCGGTCCACGTCATCCTCGCGTCGCTGGCGCAAATCGCGACACACCTGCCTCCGGATTGGCGGCTGGATGTGATTGGGGACGGTCCTGAGCGCGCGGCACTGGATTCGCAAGCGAACGAGCTCGGCATTGGTGTGCACGTTCATTTTCACGGGCGCGTTCCGTGGGGAGAACAGCTATTTCGCTTCTACGAGGACGCCGATCTCCTTGTCATGGCATCGCTTACGGAAGGAAATTCGAGAACGCTCATTGAGGGCATGGCATTCGCCTTGCCCGCAGTCAGCACGGCGGTTGGAGAGGCCTCACGACACCTGTGCGCGGATGTGTTGGTTTCACCTGGGCGCACTACCCCTTTTGCCGAGACGGTCCTCCGTCTCGCCTCGACGCCGGAACGCCTCACCGCGATGTCGGCACACAACGCGGCGCAGGTAGCTGAGTACGCACCCGAGGTCCTAAGCCTCCGGCGTGCGCGATTTCTCGACACTGTGCTGAACTCCGCGAACCTCGGCCGCCGGATGAACGTGAGCGACACATGACGATTGGACGTACCGACCGGACCGAATATGCTGGGGAAGGGACCAGTCTTCGCGCCGTCACCGGCTCGCGCGTGACGGAGGTTGAGAGCCACTCGGGCCTCTATGCGACGCTGAATGTGCTGTTGCGATACCGCCGGACGATCGTGGCGTGCATCGCGATCATGGCGGTCGCGCTCATTGGAATGGCGCTCTCGGCCCCGCGCACCTACACGAGCGGGTCGTCGTTCATGCCCCATGTCTCTGGCGGATCGCTGGCGGGCCTCTCGAATCTCGCCGCGCAGCTGGGGGTGAATGTGGGGAAGGAAGATCCCACCCAGTCTCCGGACTTCTATGCGGAAGTCATCAAGTCGCACGATTTGCTCGCGACGCTGGCGGCCAGCCAGTTCACCGTGCAGATGCCCGACGGTCCCGCCCGTGGCATCCTGGCCGACGTCCTCAAGCTCGAGCCGGCATTGCCCGCAGTACGGCTCGAGGATGCCTTGAAGCACCTCCAGCGGATGATCTTCGTGAACGTCACCCGCCAGACGGGCATCATGCACGTGCAGGTGACAACGCCGAGCGCCGACCTGTCGCAGCAATTGTCGGAGCGGCTATTGAAGACGCTCGACGAGTTCAACACCCGCCTCCGAAAGAATCAGGCGAGTGCCGAGGAGAAGTTTCTGGAAGAGCGCGAGCAGGAAGCGCGTGCCTCGCACGACGCCGCCGAGGAGCGCGTCGTGGATTTCCTGCGGCGGAATGGCAGCTACAAGGCGCCTGCACTCGAGTATGAGTATTCACGCCTGCGTCAGGAGGCGATGTATCGCGCCGACGTCGTCGCCACGCTTACAAAGGGCCGGGCGCAGGCCCGCATCGAGGCCGCACGCAACACGCCCGTCATCACTGTCCTCGATCAACCGAGTCGCGCGATCCGCCCCGACGGTCGCGGCCTGGTGCGCGCCGGGCTTCTCGCGATCGTGCTAGGGGCCATGGTCGGCGTTACGCTGGCGTTCATGGCGAACGCCATGCGGCAGAAGGACGAGGACGAACAGAAACGGCAGTTCGACACGCTGCGGGCGCAGGCGCTCGCCGATCTTCGGCATCCCCTGCGGGCACTCGTGCCGTGGCGGCAGCCGGGGACCCCAGGAAACGCCCAATGACGACGCCAATGGCAGAGCGCGACGCACGCCCCAACATGGATCGCGATGTCGTGCAGGGCTTTGGTGATGAGTGGAGTCGTTTCGACCAATCCGCTCTCACCGGCGACGAATATGCGGAAGTCTTCGACGACTACTTTCACATCTTTCCGTGGGAGAGCCTTTCGCCCGAAGCAGAAGGATTCGACCTGGGGTGCGGCAGTGGCCGGTGGGCTCGTAACGTGGCTCCGCGCGTCGGCCGGCTGCACTGTGTTGATGCGAGCGCGGACGCCCTTCATGTCGCCGAGCGTAACCTTTCCGGATGCGTCAATGTGCAGTTCCACTGTGCATCGGTCGACCGACTCCCGTTTCCGGACGCGTCGATGGACTTTGGCTATTGCCTCGGCGTCCTGCATCATATACCGGACACAGAAGGTGGCCTTCAGCGTGCCACGGCGAAATTGAAGCGGGGTTCCCCGTTTCTGCTGTACATCTATTACGCGATGGACAACAAGCCCGCGTGGTACCGCGGCGTCTGGAAAGCGAGCGAAATGGTTCGACATGTCGTGTCACGCAGTCCGCTTCGACTCCGGTACATCCTCAGCCAGCTGCTGGCCATCGTCGTCTACCTGCCCCTCGCGCGTCTCGCAAAGTTGGGTGACCGGCTTGGCATGGACGTTCGCTCTTTCCCACTCGCGGTCTATCGCAATCGAAGCTTCTACGTCATGCGGACGGATGCACTCGATCGCTTCGGGACACGATTGGAGCAACGCTTCAGCCGCGCACAGATTGGCGCGATGATGACGCGCGCCGGGCTTGCCGACATTCGCTTCAGCGAGCGAGCACCCTTCTGGTGCGCCATGGGACGGAAGGTCTGAATGCGCGCCCCATCCCCTTGCCCGCAGTCGTCACCGGAGGTAAAATCAGGGCTCCAGTCCGCGCCATTGGGACGCGTAGCTCAGCTGGTTAGAGCGCTGCTTTCACACAGCAGAGGTCCGGGGTTCGAGTCCCTGCGCGTCCACTCCGTTTCGTCTCCAACTTTCGATCTCCCGGGCACGAGATTCGCCACCGCAGGGCCCACAATGCGCACGTCCTATTTGCGGTCACTGGTTGTGGCCGCACTTTTTTCGCCCGTCGGTGCGCTCGCCGGCCAATCGCTCCCGAGCGGCGCCCGGCCATCACCGGCCCAGGCGCAGACGATCCTACAGGCGCGTCCCGACCTGGTGCAACAGCTTCGCCAGCGCTTCGCCACGAGTGGCCTGACCAAGGAGCAAGTGCACGCTCGGTTGCGGGCGGAGGGATATCCGGAAGATCTACTCGATGGCTATCTCCCCGGAGTTACGGGGACTCCTGCCGAGCCGACGGACGACGTGTTTCGCGCCGTTCGCGCACTCGGCGTGGCCGACAGCGCGGACGTTGCTGCGCTGCAAGCGGGGGCACTCAGCGCTCAAGCGGCTCGCGCCGCCACGCCCATCACCGCCTTTCTCGACGATACCCTACGCGCTGCGCGCACAGGTTCGGATACCCTGAGAATCGTCGCGGCCGCGGCCGACAGCGGCTTCACGATTTTTGGTCTCGATGTCTTTCGGGGCTCCACGTCGCAGTTCGAGGCGAACCTCGCGGGTCCCGTCGATGCCGGCTACCGGCTGGGGCCAGGCGACAAGCTCGTGCTCATTCTTACCGGTGATGTCGAAGCGAGCTACCAGCTCGACGTCACGCGCGAAGGCTTCGTCGTGGTACCGCAGGTTGGGCAGATCTACGTCGCCAATGTGACGCTCGGGCAATTGCAGTCCCTGATGAATAGCCGGCTGTCGCGCGCGTATTCCGGTATCGGCGCTGGCACCACCCGCTTCTCCATCAGCGTCGCTCGGCTGCGTTCCAATCAGGTGTACGTGGTAGGGGATGTGCAGCGCCCCGGCAGCTACATGGTCTCCAGCGCGGGAACGACCCTTACCGCGCTCTACGCCGCGGGAGGACCGACCATCAATGGCTCGCTGCGTCGCATCGAGATCAGGCGCGATGGGCGTGTCGTTGACGCGCTGGACGTGTACGACTACCTCGTGCGCGGCGACGCTTCGCACGACGTGCGCCTCCAAACGGGTGACGTGGTGTTCGTGCCGGTGCACGGAGCGCGCGTTCGCGTCGTTGGCGAGATCGCTCGCCCGGCGACCTACGAGCTCAAGCCGGGCGAAACACTCGCGGACCTGGTCCGTGCCGCTGGCGGCTTCCGAGCCACTGCGTCGCGGCAGCGGGTACTCATCGAGCGTATCCTCGCACCGGAGCAGCGTGTCGCAGTGGGCCATGATCGCGTCACGATCGATGTCGCCTCGGACGCTGCGCTCGCGGGCACGGGTGTCGCCCTCCAGAACGGTGACGTCGTTCGCGTGTTCCCGATTGCCGAGCGGGTCCGAAATCGCGTCATCGTTCAGGGGAACGTCTATCAGGCCGGGTCCCAGGGCTTTACGCCGGGCATGAAGCTTTCCGACGCGCTGCGCCGCGCCGGTCTGCAGCCGGACACGTACCTCGGTGAAGTCCTCGTCACGCGCCTCAGGAGCGATTCCACGCGAGAGCAGTTGCGGGCGACGCTTGCCGATAGCGCCGGGCACGTCGTCAACGACCTGCCGTTGCAGGAAGACGACGAGATTCACGTGTATTCGCTGACGACGTTCCGCCCCGACCGGTATGTCGCGATTGGCGGTGCCGTGAAGAATGGCGGTCGCTTCCCGTACCGTTCTGGCATGACGTTGCGTGACCTGGTGCTGCTCGCGAATGGTGTGCAGGAGAGCGCCTACCTCCGCGAGGCGGAGATCGCTCGGCTGCCGGAGAGCCGCGACAGTGGTCGAACGGCCACGACCATAAGGGTTCCTCTCGATTCCACATACCTGTTCGAGCGCTCACTGAACGGCACGTACATCGGCCCACCTGGCGTACCCTCGATCGCGGCGGGTGCGCCGGAAGTGCTGTTGAAGCCGTACGACAACGTGCTCATTTTGCGGCAGCCGAATTGGGAGTTGCAGCGCACGGTGGTGCTTTCCGGAGAGGTGCGCTTTCCTGGCGCGTACGCGTTGAAGAACAAGACGGAACGCCTGTCCGATGTCATCGGGCGCGCTGGCGGCCTCTCGGACGAGGCCTACGCGGACGGCATCGTCTTCGTCCGAGGGCAAGGCGGCGTTGGGCGCGTCGGCGTCGACCTCGCGTCCGCGCTTCGCCACTACGAGGGCAGCGACAACCTCATCCTGCGCGACGGCGACCAGATCACGATTCCGGCCTACAACTCCATCGTCAGCATCCGCGGCGCGGTGAACCAGCCGTCCACGGTCGCCTACGTCGCCGGCAAGGGCATCGACTACTACATCAACGCCGCGGGCGGGGCCGCGCGCAATGGCGACGATGGCCACGCCTACGTCACGCAACCGAGCGGCAAGCTCGAATCTGTGCACCACCGGTTCCTGCTTCCTGCATCGATGCCAAAACCACGTCCGGGCAGCGTGGTGACCGTACCGGATAAGGATCCCGCCGACAAGAAGGACTACGTCGCACTGACGGGCACGGTGGCGCAGATCATCGCGAGCACGGTCGCCATCATCGTCGCGCTCAAGCGCTAGCGCCCACTTGCGCAGGGCATCGGGTTAACTTTCGTCC
>JAQBPY010000301.1 GCA_028287285.1 Gemmatimonadota bacterium | reverse complement strand
CCGGATCATTGCACAGGACGAAGCCTCAGCGATCATCTTCGGCATGCCGCGCGAAGACATTCGTGCGGGCGTCGTGGATTCGGTGATGCCGCTGACGTCGATTGCACGTCGCCTGGTGGAGGTGGTCGCATGAGTGTGCCCGCGGGAACTGCACGCATCCTCGTGGTCGAGGACAGCGCGACGCAGGCCGCGGCGCTCGCCGGCCTCCTGGAAGGCGAGGGATTTCAGACCATCATTGCGCGGCGTGCCGACCGCGCGCTCGCCATTCTCGAGACGGAAGCCGTGGACCTCGTGTTGAGCGACGTCGTCATGCCGGGCATGGATGGCTACGAGCTTACCAGGCGCATCAGGAGCGTTGAACGGTGGCGCGACGTTCCCGTCGTGCTGCTCACGAGTCTCACCGACCCACTCGCCATCGTGCGCGGCCTGGAGTCGGGCGCCCACCATTACGTGACCAAGCCGTATGAGCCCGCGGCGCTGCTCGCGAGAGTGCGCGCCGTGCTCGATCGCGGCGACGAGCCGCGCATCCACCCCAAGCCGTTCACGGTCGACCTCCTTGGCACGCCGTTCACCATCAGCGCCACCAAGGAACAGATCCTCGAGCTCCTCGTGTCGAGCTACTCGGACCTCGTGCGCACCAGCGAAGCGGTGCGCGATGCGGAGCGTCGTGCGCGATTTCTGGCCGAGGCGACGGAGCTGCTCTCGTCGTCGCTCGACGTGCAGCACGTGCTGCGTGAGCTGGCGCGCCTGGTCGTGCCGCGCATCGCGGAGGTCTGCACCGCTGATCTGCTCGGGCCTGGCGGCGTGGCACAGCGCGTGGAGATGGCGCACGGCTTCCAGTCATTCGAGCTGACGGACGCGGCCGCGCCGAGTGTCACATTGTCGGCCATCGCGCAGCTGGCCGTCCGTGACGCCGCCGTGCAATGTGTGTCCGAGGCCTCCGACGACGTCCTCGCCGACATCGCGCGCAACGATGCGCTCCTCACCGAGCTTCTGGCATCGGGCCCGTACACGCTCGTGGTCATGCCGCTCATCGCGCGCCAGCGTGTCCTTGGTGTGCTGCAGTTCCTCAGCCCGAGGTCCGCGAAGCTCGCCTCGCACGAATCGCTGCTGCTCATCGAGGATCTCTCGCGCCGGGCGGCACTCGCCGTGGACAACGCGCTGCTGTATGGAGAGGCACAGCGCGCAACGCAGGCCCGCGACGATGTCCTTGCCGTCGTCTCGCACGACCTGCGCAATCCGCTCAACACGATCCAGATGAGCACCTCGTTCCTGCTGGACATTCTCGAGACGCCGTCCGACACGTCTGCGCTCATTCCGCAGCTCAAGCTCATCCGGCGCGCAACGGCGCGCGGCAACGCGCTCATCCAGGATCTGTTGGACGTCTCGCGCATCGAAGCGGGCGCGCTCGCGGTGGATACGTCGCTCACGAGCGCCAGGGGCCTGCTCGAGGACGCCGCGCAGGAGCTTGGACCGCTGGCCGTGGGAAGCGGCGTGCTCTTCGAGCACGAATGGATCGGTGCCGACGCGCAGGTGCTGGCCGACCGGGGACGTATTGCACAGGTGTTCTCCAACCTCGTTGGCAACGCCATCAAGTTCACCCCCAGGGCCGGCCTCGTCCGCCTGGTGGGAACGCGCAACGGCTCCGTGGTGGATTACGTGATCTCCGATACGGGGGCCGGCATCGCCCCCGATCATGTGCCGCGGCTGTTCGATCGCTTCTGGAAGGCAACGAAGGCCACGCGCAACGGTGCCGGCCTTGGATTGTTCATCGTCAAGGGCATCATCGCGAGCCACGGCGGCAGCATCGCGGTGGAGAGCGCGCTGGGCGCGGGCACCACCATCCGGTTCACGCTTCCGGGAGCGTCCGACATGCCATGGCGCCCTGATGGGAAATAGGCGCCATCGCATGGTCGCCACGATCTTGTCCAGCGTGGCATTGCACCACGCGTTGCGCACGTAATCCGCGACGCCTCGGCGCTGTCGCGCCGCGTCTGCACGGGCAGCGAGTGTACAAGGCGACCCCGAACCCCTACCCGGAAATCAGCGACGCACTCCGCGCCAGCAAGTCATCCGCAATCGCAAACGGAGTGGCAGTTCCCGCCTCGAGCAGTGGCAGCCGGCTCTCCAGCCACCGGGCTGTGTCCGCATCATCCCACAACCGGCGACGAACCTTTTCTTCGACCACTTCCACCACGCGCTCGCGTAAACGCAGCAGACGGCGCTCCCGCAACTTCCCGCTTGCCTCGAGATAGGCGAAATGCCGGTCGAGCGCCGCGAGCAGCTCCGTGATCCCCTCATCCCTGGCAGCCACGGTGCGCAGAACCGGCGGCGTCCACGACGCGAGATCATCCGCCGCAACCGCCGCGCGCACCTGCCTGAGAATGTTGTTCTGCGAGAGATCGACACCATGATGCGTGGAATCATCACGCATCACCGCACCTGCACGCATGCCAAGCATCACTTCAATTTCATTGCGCAGCCGGTCCGCACCGGGACGATCGGCCTTGTTCACCGCGAACACATCCGCGATCTCCATCAACCCGGCCTTCAACGTCTGGATGGAATCGCCCGACTCCGGCACCAGCACCACGAGACTCGTATCCGCCATGCGCGCCACATCGAGCTCACTCTGCCCCACTCCGACGGTCTCTATTAGTATCCTGTCGATACCAAATGCGTCCAGCACGTCACACGCCTCACGGGTCGCCGCGGACAAACCGCCCAGGGAGCCACGCGTCGCCAGCGAGCGAATGTAGACCCCCGGATCGAGCGCAATGTCCTCCATGCGAATCCGGTCGCCAAGCAATGCCCCGCCCGTGAACGGTGACGTCGGATCCACCGCGATGATCCCCACCGTGAGCCCCTGCGCCCGCAACGCGCGCGTCATGCCGGTGGTCAACGTGCTCTTGCCCGCACCCGGCGGGCCGGTGACACCAAGGCGCCGTGCGCGGCCCAGCAGCGGATGCCACGTGGATAGCAGCTCCTCGAATCCGGCACGATGGTTCTCGACGATGCTGATGGCGCGGGCCAGCGCCGCTTTCTTGCCTGCTGCGAAATCGGCGAACAGGCGGTCGTGAATGGACACGGTCAGGACGTGGTGCCTTGGGTGGGTTCGTCGTGCTCGTCGCGAATGTCGCCAACGAGCTCCTCGAGCAGATCCTCGAGCGTCACGAGACCAAGCGTGTGCCGCTCGGCGTCCTGCACGATGGCAAGGTGGGCGCGCGTACGCAACATCCGGAACAACATCTCGCTGCACGGCGTGGTCGCGACCGTCGACGCCACCGGCCGCAGGCCGGGCACACGCTCGCCACGCATCTTGAGCACGTCGAACGCGTGGATCATGCCGATCACCGTATCGAGCGTTCCATCATAGACCGGAACGCGGCTGAACGCCGACGTCGCAAATTCTTCGGCGATCTCACGAGCCCCCGCGGCACGACTCACCGCGAAGATGTCCTCGCGCGGAATCATCACGTCGCCCACCGTCTTTTCGCCAAACTCCATCACTCCGGTAATGATCTCCAGCTCCTCCCGCTCGCCGACACCCTCCAGCTCACCCTCGCGCAGCAGATCCTGAATCGTGTCACGTTCGGCGTCACGCTCCGCCATGGAGCGCCGCTCAAAGGGGCGACTCGCAATTCGACCCGCGGCAACGATGGGCGACGCAATCACCGCGGCCGCCTCCAGCAACGGCGAGAGCATCGACGCCACACTCGGTGCAAACCGCCGAGCGAGCGCGCGGGGCAGAAGCTGCCCGAGCACGATGACCGCCGCCGCAAAAAGGGCAAGTGCGACGGCGAGCGCCCGTGGCTCACGCGGATGATAGCTCGCGAGCAGCTCGCCACTCAGCACGAGCACGATGGCCACCGTCGCACTCGCCGCAATGATGAGCCGCTGCGGACGCTCGAGATACACCAGCGCCGCCCGTGATCCGCGAAGCTGCTGCTCCACCCAGTGACGCAGCCAGATGCGGCTCACCGAGCGCATGGCCATGCCGCCCGCCGTCAACAAGGCCACCATCAGCACCGACAGGATCAGCAGGACGTCAGAGGATGTCATGCGTCCTCACCGTCATCCGCAGGGTGGATGCGCTCGAAGTACACCCGCTCGATGCGGCGTCCACGCACGCGCTCCACCACGAGCTTGTACGACCCCACGATCACCGCCTCACCCGCACGCGGCACGCGCCCGAATTTGTCGTACACGAGCCCGCCCACCGTCTCGAGGTCATCTTCCACGAAGCTCTGCCCGAGCAGCTCGCTCAGCTCGTCGAGCGAGATGCGTCCGCTCACCCAGAAACGCCGGCCCTGCTCCTGCACGATCTCCGGCTCGTCCACGTCATACTCGTCGTGAATCTCGCCCACGATTTCCTCGAGTACGTCCTCGATGGTGATGAGGCCCGCCGTACCGCCAAACTCGTCGCTCACGATCGCGATGTGCGTATGGCTCGACTTGAAGTCGCGGAGCTGCGCGTCGATGGGCTTGGATTCGGGAATGAAGTGTGCCGCCTTCACGAGCGTCTGCCAGCCCTGCAGCGGCTCGTCGCCGTCGATCACGAACGGCAACAGGTCCTTCGCGTACAGGATGCCCACCACGTTGTCGAGCGTGTCGTCATACACCGGAAAGCGCGCGTGCTCGCTGCTTCGCACACGGTCAATCGCTTCACTCCACGGTGTCGTCTGCTCGATGCCCACGATGTCCACGCGCGGAATCATCACCTCACGCACTGCGGTGTCGCCCAGCGAGAACACGCCGTGCAACAGTGCTTCCTGATCGTGCGAGACGTCCGCTTCGGCGGTGACAACCTGGCGAAATTGCTCCGTCGCTTCTTCGCGCAGCTCCGCGCGCTGCTCGATGGTCGGCGCCGGCATGAGCCGCTCGAACAATGAATCGAGCATCACGCCAAGCCGGAGCACTGGGGTGAGGATGACGTCCAGCACCCGCACCAGCGGCGCGAACATCAGGATGAACCGGGGCGCCGTGGCAAAGCCGAGTGAGCGCGCAATGCCCTCAACCACGATCACCACCGCCAGTGCGGCCGCAAGCGCGATTGCCGCCCCCGTAATACCATCGCCTCGCTCGATGCCGATGCATCGCGCGATGGACGCGCCGGCAATCAGGTGTGCAAGAACGCGCGACAGCGCGAGTGCGCGGTGCGCCCGCTCGCCATGCCGCAGCGCACCCACCACGGACGGTGCTGGCTCAGGTTCGGGGTCGCCCCCGAGCAACGCACCGTCCGCCGCGGCGGCGAGCGTTGCAATTGCGACGGCACCAGTCGCAACAACGAGCGCGGAAACGTTCATGCGCTCGTCATCGCGCGCGCGAGCAGTTGCTCCTGGCGCTTCCACATGGTCGACTTTGCGCGCGACTCATCCGTGGGATGATCGTGGCCAAGTATGTGCAGCACGCCGTGCACACAGAGCCGCAGCAGCTCCTCGCGAACCCCGCACCCGTGCGCACGCGCATTCTCGCGCGCCACGTCGGGTGCAATGTAGATGTCCCCCGTCGTGCCGGGCCCGCTGAACTCGAACGAGATCACGTCGGTGGGTCCACGGTGGCCAAGGTGCGTCCAGTTGAGCGCCGCCATGCGGCGTGACGTGACGAAGGTGATGGAGACCTGCGCATCCCTGATGCCTTCGGCCCGCAACACGGCGGCGCCAAGGCGTTCGACACGCGCGCGCGCCACGGGAATGCGCACATCTTCGGTAGCCACCGTCACGACGCGCGCCAAGGTTACCCGGTCGTCCCAGGCGAAGCGAAGGAGCTGCTTCGTCCGCCCATCAGTCCCCATCCTGCGCATACGCCTTGATGATGTCGCGCACCAGCCGGTGTCGTACCACGTCCACGTCCGTGAAGTAGTGGAACGCAATGCCCTCGATGCCCGGAAGGATGCGCTCCACCTGCATCAGCCCCGACTCTTCCCGCTTCGGCAAGTCGATCTGCGTCTTGTCACCGGTGATCACGATCTGCGAATTCACGCCAAGCCGCGTGAGAAACATCTTCATCTGCATCGCCGTGGCGTTCTGCGCTTCGTCCAGAATCACGAACGCGTCACTCAGCGTGCGGCCGCGCATGAACGCCAGTGGTGCAATCTCGATGACGCGGGTCTCGAGCGCCTTCTGCACGCGCTCCTGCGGCATCATCTCATCCAGTGCATCGTACAACGGACGCAGGTACGGATCGACTTTCGCCTGCATGTCACCCGGAAGAAAGCCAAGGCTCTCCCCTGCTTCGACGGCAGGACGCGCGAGGATGATGCGCTTTACACGCTTACGCGTGAGTGCATCGACGGCAGCCGCCATCGCAAGAAATGTCTTGCCGGTACCCGCCGGACCAATGCCCACCACGATGTCGTTCTCGGCGATCTTCTTGAGGTACTCCGCCTGCCCTGACGTCTTTGCCTGGATGAGCTTTCGCACGCCAGGCAATGCAATCCGGCCTTCCACCACGCCGCTTCCGTCGACGACGCCGTCGTCTTCGCTCAGGCGCAGCACGTCGTCGGCCGTGAGCTCCATCCGCTGCCGCGCCCGATCCACCATGCGGCGCCCCACCTCACTCGCACGCTCGGCGAGGTCCTGCGGACCCGTGAAGGACATCGTATCACCGCGCAGCGTGACCTTCACGCCGGATAATCGCGAGAGCTCCACGAGGTTGCTGTCGTTCACCCCCGCAAGAGTGAGCATGTCTGCTCCTTCGGTGGAGACTCTCAGTGTAACGGAACTATCTGGCAAGTGCGCTACGACTCCAGTTTGATGTGCAGGTCGCGTAGATCGTCGGCGGAAACAGGCGAAGGTGCTCCTTCGAACATCGAGCGTGCAGCGGTGGTCTTGGGAAAGGCGATGACGTCGCGCAGCGAGGTGGCACCGGCGAGCAGCATCGTGATGCGGTCGAATCCGAACGCGATGCCGCCGTGCGGCGGCGCGCCTGCACGAAGCCCCTCGAGCAGGAATCCGAATCGCGTCCGGGCGGTTTCGTCGTCGATGCCGAGTAGCCCGAAGATCTTGCTCTGCACCACCGGGTCGCTGATGCGAATGCTGCCGCCGCCCAGCTCGGTGCCGTTGAGCACGAGATCATACGCCACCGCGCGCGCCTTCCACGGCTCGGTATCGAGCAGCGACACGTCATCGGGATTGGGCGATGTGAACGGGTGATGCATTGCCGTCAGCGCCCCTGACACCGCATCACGCTCGAACATGGGAAAATCGGTGACCCACACGAACTCATTGACTCCGGCGGGAACGAGATTCATTCGCACTGCCACGTCCTGACGAACCTTGTCCAGCGCCGCGTGCGACACATGATCCGCAGCCGCCACGTAAAGCCCGAGCTCGCCTTCGGCCAGTCCCAGCGCATCAACCGCACCATCGCCAAGGAATTTTGCCGGAGGACCTTCCAGCACGCCATTCACGCGCTTGAGGCGCAGCAGGCCCATGGCGCCTGCACTCTTTGCCACCGCCTCGATCTCATCCACCTGCTTGCGCGACAGCGCCGCGCCGCCAGGTATGCGAATGCCGCGCACGCGTCCGCCGGCATCCAGCGCCGTGCGCGTAACGACGAAGTCCGCACCTCGGAAGACACCGCTCACGTCGCTGATCATCAGCCCATAGCGCAGGTCGGGACGATCGATGCCGTACCCCTCCATCGCATCCGCATACGACATGCGACGCACGCGGCCCGATGGAAACGAGCTCTCCCCCTCCACCCAGAGGGCGCGGATCAGCTCCTCGGCGATGTCGACGATGTCGTCCTGCTGCACGAACGACGCTTCCACGTCGATCTGCGTGAACTCGGGCTGGCGGTCCGCACGCAAATCCTCGTCGCGGAAGCAGCGCGCGATCTGGAAATAGCGATCATAGCCGGACACCATCAGCAGCTGCTTGTAGATCTGCGGCGACTGCGGCAGCGCATAGAACTCGCCGGGGTGCACGCGACTTGGCACCAGATAATCGCGCGCGCCTTCCGGCGTCGGCTTGGTGAGAATCGGCGTCTCGATCTCGAGAAAGCCCGCGTCCGCAAGAAAACGACGGGTGCGCTGCATGAGGCGATGACGCAGCACGAGATTGCGCTGCAGATCCTCACGTCGAAGGTCAAGATGCCTGTGCCGCAAACGCAACTCTTCGGCGGCAAGCTGCTCGTTGCGGCCGCGAGCAACGGGAATGGCCGGCGTTGAAGCGGGACCGACGACGCGAAGCGACGAGCCACGAACCTCCACGGCGCCGGTGCTCATGTCGGCATTCCGCATGGCCTCCGGTCGCTCTGCCACCACACCTTCAACGATCACGACCGTCTCCGCACCCACGGACGCCGCAAGAGCACAGACCTCGGCACTCGCCGTCTTGGGGTCGAACGAGACCTGCACCAGGCCGGCCCGATCACGCAGGTCGAGAAAGACGAGACCGCCAAGATCCCGCGCGCGGTGGACCCATCCACCAATGGTCACCGTCTGACCGGTGTGTTCGGCGCGAAGGCTGCCACATGGGTGCGTGCGAAGGCTCGTCGAGAGCGGCGATGCGGGCATTACGGGGGCGTTGATCAGGGGACGCGCCACACCGGTGAGCAGCTCGGCATCAACTCGTGTGCATGAGGGCGCATTCAGCCTGGAAAGATAGCCGCGCGGACTGGGGCGCGGTAGCGTTGCGGTTGCGTGCCCACTCTCCTCCGGGTAAGCTCAACTTCATGTGCCGCATGATGTTCGCCGCTGTTGCGGCCACACTAATGACGAGCTCGCTGGGCGCGCAACAGGTCCCCGGACGCGATCTCTACCAGTTCCCCGTGGGAACGCTCGCGGAAGCGCCGGCGCTGGCATCCGCCGCTGGCGGTGGCTTCTGGAATCCCGCCACCATTGCCCTCGCCGCCTCCGACAAGCTGCTCTTTTCCGCCTCGGCCCTCAACTCGTCGCACGATCAGGGTGTGTCGTCGGAGCTCGCCACGCTCGCCGTCCGGCTTCGTGGCGGCATCACCGCCGGCGCTTCCATGGCCATGTCCGGCTTGAGTGAGCTCATTCGCACCGACACCGATCCGCAGTCCATCGGCGACGCCATTCCCTATTCGTCCATGGTCCTTTCCGCCGTCCTGGCTGCCGAGCGTGGGCCTGCTACGCTGGGAATCGCGTTGCGCCGCCGGTCAGGCACCGTTGACCTCAGCAGCGGCCGCGTTCGTTCCGTCGACGTGGGCGCTGTATTGAACCGTCCAGCGGGCCTGCCCTTTCGAGCGGCGGTCTCGAGCTTTCTTCTCTCGCCCGCCCGCAATCTCGAGCGCGCCACCGGCGTTGCTGCGGCCGAGGCGTTTTTGCCAATCACGAAGAACGACCTGCGCGTGGGCTTCTCCTACCAGCTCGACGAAGGCGGCGGCGACGACCGCTACCTCTACGGCTCCGGTCGCATTGGAATGCTGGACCTGCGCGGCGGCATGGCGCAGCAGAACGCCTTTGGCTCCACCACCACCCGCATGCGGCTCGGCCTCGGCCTGCACTATCACCGTTACATTGTAGGAGTGGCAAGCGAGGACGGCACCGCCGGCCTTGGCCCCACGTACCAGTTTCTGTTGACGACCGTGATACCGAGCATCAAGCAATGACCGAGAGAGAGAACCTCCTCAATCTCGTGCCCGCAGACGCCGAGCAGCGCCTCGCGCAGGCGATGACGGAATTGGGCCAGCCGTCGTATCGTGTTGGCCAGGTGTTGCGCCGTCTGTGGCAGGTGCCGGCCGCGTCGTTCGCGGACATGACCGAAATTCCGCTGGCGCTCCGCACTGCGCTCGACGAACGCTTCAGCCTGCCGCGCCTTGAATTGGCCACGAGCCAGCAGTCGTCGGACGGCACGCGCAAATTTCTCTTCCGCCTGCGCGACGGCGAAGCCATCGAGACAGTCTCCATTCCCGATGGCAATCGCGTCACGCTCTGCATTTCTTCGCAGGCGGGATGTGCGTTGCGCTGCGCCTTCTGCGCTACGGGCGCCATGGGTTTCTCCCGCAATCTCGACGTCTACGAGATCGCCGGACAGGTGCGCGAGATGCGGCTGCTCGATCCCCCCATCGAGATCACGAACATCGTGTTCATGGGCATGGGCGAGCCCATGATGAACTGGAAGGCTGTCGATCCCACGCTGACATTGCTCAACGATCCGCGTGCGCTGGGCATTGGGGCGCGGCACATCACCATCTCCACCGTAGGCGTGCTGCCGGGTATCATCGCGCTTGGAAAACGTCCCGAGCAGTTCCGCCTCGCCATTTCCATCCACGCGCCCAACGACGAGCTGCGCCAGCAGCTCATGCCCATCAATACCAAGTTTCCCCTCGCCGAGGTCATCGAGGCGGCCAAGGTGTTTGATCGTCGCGTGACGTTCGAGTACGTGATGCTTGGCGGCGTGAACGACAACATCGAGCAGGCCCGCGAGCTCGCCTCGCTCGCGCGGGAATGCCGTGCCTTCGTGAATCTCATACCGCTGCATCCGGGCGGCTCGCAGGGTTTCGTGCCCACTTCCGGCAACGAGATCTCGCGCTTTGCGCGCCTGCTCCGTGGGCGTGACGTCGAAGTGGCGGTGCGCAAGAGCCGCGGCATCGATATCGCCGCGGCCTGCGGCCAGTTACGGGTTGAGCGGCTCGGCCGGCGGACGCCACGCGCGCCCGAGCAGGACAGTGACGTCCAGGTAGCGTGAGCTGTCGGGCCGCGATTCCATTCGCGACACGGGACCAAGAATTCGCGTGACGCTGCCGGCCCAGGCAGGATGGCCGGAGCGGTCCAGCACCAGGGTCGTATCGCGCAGGGGTCCCACGGAGCCGACGTCCACGACATCGAAGCCACGGTCGCGCAACAGCTGCGACGCGCGGCGCCCGTAACCGCTCTTTTTGGTGGTGTTGATCACCTCCACCTTGATGCGGACTCCGGCGGGTGCCTTGAGCGAATCCGCCAGCAAGGTCGCCGGAACCACGGTGGTGCGCACGCCGCGCCGCGCTCGGATGGCGTAGGCACCGCCACCCAGAACGAGAAACCCCAGCACACCAAGCAATACCGCCGGCCCGCGCTTCATCGCAGCGAGTTCCAGAGCTCGACGGTCTCGGGATATAGCTGCATGCCTTCGCGTAAACTCCACTCGAGCCGCGTGCGCACCACCTGCCGGAAGGTGCCGTCAAAATCCGCAGGCACCTGCGCCGCGAAATACGCGCGATCGGCGCGCGAAAACTTTCGGCCCGGCTCGAGATAATCCGCCATGAACAGCGCGCGGCCGGTACGCCCCCATTTTACCGATCCCACCGTGTGCAGCGCAATTGCGTCGAGCAGCGTGGAACGCGACTCTCCTTCCGCAACGAGCCTGGCCGCGGCGGCCGGTCCATGCAGCATGTCCACCGTAAAGCCGGCGGGACGTCCAGCCAGTTGCTTCAGCGTCTCCTCGGGCGCATCGCGCAATGCGTCATGCAGGCGACCCGCATCGTGCCACTCCGTTGCCTCGGCCTCGGGGAGGCAGAGCTCCGCCGCCCAGCTGTCGAGCAAGGCTGTTACGCGCTCGATGTGCTTGCGGCGCTTGTCGCTGACAATGGCCCATGGCGGGAGTACGACGCTCACGCGACGCTCGTGATGCGGCGGGTCAACTCACCAAGGTAGGTGGCCACGTTACGCAGCTCCTGGGTGGCGCCCTCGAGCTCGCGCAACGCCGCTGCTTGCTCCCGCGCGCTTCCCGTCACTTCTTCCACACCATCGCGGTTCCGCGCCGAGATGCTCGCGATGCGCCGCACCCGCTCGCTCAACTTGGCAAAGGCGAGCTCCTGGTCGCGCGAGGTGAAGGCGATGCGTTGCGCACCGGTTGCGGAGCTTTCCGTTGCTTCCACAATGAGGTCGAGCGCCTGGCGCGCCCGCTCCGAGAGTGTGCCCACGTCCTGCACAATCGTTTCGCCGCGCGACATCTGGAACGCCACGCGGCGCATCTGTTCCTCGAATGCGCCAACGATGTCGCCGGCGTTGTCCGACGCACGCGCGCTCTGCTCGGCGAGCTTTCGCACTTCGTCCGCGACAACGGCAAAGCCCTTGCCCTGCTCTCCTGCACGCGCCGCTTCGATGGCGGCGTTGAGCGCGAGCAGGTTCGTCTGGTCGGCGAGCTCGCGAATCACCGCAATGAATTCCGTGATGCGGCGGACACTCGACGCCAACGCCTGAATCTGCGCGCCGCTCTCGCCCACGAATGACTTGGCGCCAACCAGCCGCTCGATCGCCGTGGCAATGGTGTGGCGGTGCTCCGTGGCAATCTCGGTCGCGCGCTGGCTCGCCTCGGCCGCCGCGCTGCCGTCGCGAACAACGTCCTGCGTGGCGGCATGCAGCGTCTGCGTGACTTCGATGGACCGGTCCAGCTGCTCGCCCTCTTCCGCAATGCCTCGGCTGATCTCCGCCATCGTCCGGGCCACGGACTCACCTCCGCCGCGCAATGCACGCGCCGACGCCGTGAGCGTCTCGAGTTGGCTGCTCACGCGCGTCATCGCTTCCAGCAGCGGACGTCGCAGGTCATAGATGTGCAGCGTGGTCGCAAGCTGGCTCGCGAACCGCTTCATCAGCGCGACTTCCTTGTCGCTGTACGCATCGGGCTTGTGGTGCTCGAGCTCGAGCACGCCCACCGTGCGATCGCCAAAACGCAGGGGCAGCACGATCACACTGCGCATTTCGCCGCGACCTGGTGGAATGCGGTCGTCGCGCAATGCGTCGCCTACGCGAATCACCTCACCGGTGCGCATGCTTTGCTCGCGAATGGCGGCAAGCTGACGCTCCGGCTCGCGTGGCGGATCGAGGTACCCTTCGGACCCGCGCCATACGTGAAGCAACTCACCATTCTCGAGCCGCCCGATACGAAATTCCCGCCAGTCGACCAGGCGATGCGCGAGCAGCTCGATGCGCCGGAACGCGTCGGCGATGTCCACGTCCGACGAAACGATCTGCTCCATCGCGAGAATCTTGTTCAACTCCTCCGCCGCGATCGATTCCTCGAGAATGCGCTTGACCAGCAGGCCGGCGCCGCCAAGGACAATGCCCACCAGTCCCCAGCCAACGGGGCTCAGGTTGCCGAACGCGAGCAGGATGATCGCCGTCGCTATCGTCCCTGCGCCAAAGCCGATGACTTCGTAGCGCAGGATCAGCGACTTTTCTTCGTCGAGCAGCTTGTCACGAATGAGCAGCGTGAAATACAGCAGCAGCCGGCTCGTGAGGAAATACACGAACACCAGCAGCGACAGCGCAGGCAGCGTATCCGCATTCACCCGCGTGAGCTCGGCGCCGGTGGACACCACGGCCCACGCAAAGAACCCGTACGCGGCGGCAATGGCCACGACTTCGCGGCCCGCATTGATGGCCGCGATCTCGAACCCCTTTCGGAGAATCAGCCCGTCTGCCGCGAACACTCCAACCCATAGCGCGAGCGCACTCGCCGGCGCGCCGGCAATGAGCGATCCCGAAATGGCAGGAATCGCGAGCAGGTTGAGCGCCCCGTATTTCGTGAGCGGAATTTGCTGGAGCCGCACGAACACCACCGCGGCGAGCAGGAGTCCCAGTGCAATGGGCCGCGCGCGCCACTGATGGTCGAGTGCCAGCATTGCCACGAGCAATGCCAGGCCGAGCGCTCCAACGGCTCGAGCATACGCCGTGAGGAACGCTTTCATGTCAGGCGTCGTCGATGCCGCGGCGCAACGTCGTCGCGAGCGCAACCGCCGCGCCCACACTTTCATTCGCCGCGCGCACGATCGCACTGCCCACCACGACACCATCACCCAGCACCGCGGCCGCACGCGCCTGCTCCGCCGTCGCGATGCCAAAGCCGATACACACGGGCAACGCGGTTGCCGCGCGAAGCCGGGCCGCGGTGGCGGGCAATTCTGCCGAGAGCGTGGCCTGCTCGCCGGTGACACCGAGCCGGCTGATGAGATACACGAAACCCTGGCCCGTCTTTGCAATCTGGCTCATGCGCTCGCTGGGCGTTGTTGGTGCCACGAGCCGGATGAAGTCGAGCGGACTGTCTGCAAACCACGCTTCCCGCTCCGGATCGGAGCCGAGCGGAAGATCCGTAACCAGCACCCCATGTGCGCCCGCCGAGGCTGCACGCTTCAAGGCATCCGAGCCACCGCGCAGCAGTGGGTTCAGGTAGCTGAACAACACCACCGGAATCGTCAGGCCCGCATCGGAGATGATCTCGAGTACCTGATCGAAGCGCACGCCCTGATCGAGCGCCGCCTGAGAGCTCGCCTGGATGACCGCACCGTCCGCGAGCGGATCCGAGAACGGAACGCCCACCTCGATGATGTCCGCGCCCGCGTCCGCGAGCCCGCGAAGCAGCTCCACGCTGCGCTTTGGATCGGGATGGCCGGCCGTCACATAGGGAATGAAGGCTTTGCGGGACGCGCCCCGCAGCTCGGCGAACCGTCGCGCGATTGCGTCAGATGAAATAGTCGCCGACTCTGATGCCATACCGCTCTGGGTTCTCCGTCTTGATGATCGTACGCAGGAACACGCCATCTGTGCCGGCTTCCGCCAGGTCCGCGAGCGAGCCCGGATTCTGGAGGTTGCCCTGCTGGTCGCTGATGATCCTGACAATGGGACGCGAAAGCATTTCCGGAATTGGATTTGCCGCGTGTACAATGCCCAGCTCGAATGTATCGAGGATGACAAGGGTTCCCACAGGGTAGATGCCCGTGAGATTGATGAACGCCTTGACCACCACGGGATCCATGCCGCGGCGCGCGTTGTCGCGCATCTCCATCAGCACCTGCGCCGGAGTCAGGGGCGTCGTCTGGTACGAGCGGCGCGACGTGGCCGCGTCAAAGCCGTCGGCCACCGCCACGATCTTGCTGAACATGCTCAGCGACCGCTCCCGAATGGGGCGCGGATAGCCCGTGAGGTCAATCTTCATGTGATGCTCGTGCGCCACGATCATCGCCCGGTATGGCAGCTCCTGCTGCCCGCGCAACTGGAACAGCGCAAGTGCGCCAAGCCACGGATGACCGGCAATCATGCGCCACTCCTCGTCCGTGAGCCCATCCGTCTTGTTGAGCACCTCGGCCGGCACGCGCGACTTGCCGATGTCATGGAACAGTGCGGCCATGCCGAGGTCGTACAGCTGGATCTTTCCAAGCCCCAGCCGCTTGCCAAGCGCCACGGCAAAGATGCAGACATTCACGCTGTGCGTGAATGTGTATTCGTCGTAGTCGCGAATCGTGGTCAGGCCAATGAGCGACGTCTCCTCATTGAGGATCTGGTCCACGATGCCCTGCACCACGCGCTTGATCTTCTTGATGTTCGGGCTGCGGCCCAACCGCACCGACGTCATCAGGTCGCGCGTGACGGCGACCGACTGCGCGTACGTCTTCTTCGCGACTTCCTTGGACCGTTCGCGGTCCTCGGAGTCCAGCGACTGCGCCATCGGCTCGCCAATCTCGAACACCACGAGCCCCTGGTCCGAGAGCTTGTCCGACAACTGCTCGAAGCGCGTAGCCGGCTGCTCGCTGGACGGCAGGTTCAGCAGCGCAAGAAAGCGCTGCCATTCCTTGAGCGTGGGTGCGGTGTGCAGTTGCAGGGAGCCAATGCCCGTCGCCCGGAACACGGACAACAGGTGGCTGAAGCTCGCGTAGTTGTCGAGGTCGAGGCGAAGACGCACGGAGTTGATGAACACGAATTCGCCGGACATGCGCATCTCGAGCTCCTGCTCACGCTGCACCAGCTCGCGGGCGAGCGACGTCAGCTCCTCCGCGGCATTCTGCACCGCGGCATTCTCGAGCGGATACATCTTGATCGCCCTGAGCGCGGCGTAGAACGAGAGAATCAGGCCTTTGCCGGCGCGCCGGATGTACGCGTCGCCACCGCTTTCAGGCGACGCTCCCGATACTGCAGGCGGCGCGATGAACGCGCCCGTCGGACGTGGGCCGTTCATTCCGTGTTTCTCCTAAGCGCCCTGCTTACCGCATTCCGGACCACGACGTCCTTTTCATTCGCGGCCTTCCGGAGCGACTCCTGGGCACCCACCGTCTTTACGCGCGCCAGCGCCACCGCCGCGCACGCACGAATCTCAGAATCTTCGCGCCGGCCGAACATCGACTTGCCATTGAGCATCGCATCCAGCCACGGCACGCCACCTTCTCCGCACAGTGTTCCAAAGGCCTCGAACACGGCCATCTTCTCGGTGAGATCGGCATCGCGCAGAGGCTTGCCCCTGACCATGGCATCGAGACGCGGAAGCATAGGGCGATAGGCGCGCATCTGCAGCGCACGGATGGCGGCAACACGAATATCGCGCTCGGTGTCGTCCACCGCGCGCTCGAGCGCCTGCAGTGCACCTGGCGATCCCACCTCGTTCAGCGCCTGCACCGCAGCCAGTCGCACTTCGGGCGTTCCATCGCCTAACACCTTGGATAACGGCGCCACGGCGGCCGGCGTCTGCAAAGCACCCGCACGCCGCACGGCCTCGAGCGCAACGTGCGGAACAGGCGAGAGAATGAGCTTCACCAGCTCGCCCGTATTCTGCGACGCGAGGCGCAGTGCGGCCTGCTCGAGCAGGGGCCGCAGGCGCGCCGTAGGCTGGCGGCCGAGCCAGTCCAGGATTGTCCCCATCGCGCTGCCGCGGAGCTGCTCGAACAGCTGGAGCACATCCGCCGTGGACGTCAGCTCCGCAGACTCGTCGAGGGACTGGAGCAGCTGCGTCAGCGCCTCCGGTGTGCTCAGGCGCGCCGGCAGCTGCGAGAGCTGCTCACCCTGCTCGGCATCCAGGTCGAGCGCGCGTTGCGCAGCCACAGTGGACTCGCGAACCAGGTACGCCACGTTCTGGAACTGCCCCGCCGACAACATGTGCACCATGAGCCCATCGAGCACTTCGGCGATCTCCGCACGAATCTCCGGGGCACGCTGCTGCTCGTAGATGTCCAGCAGCACACTCACCACGTTCTTGCGCAGGTCCGTCTGGTACTCGCGATGCACTTCGCTCTGCAGGTACTCGATTTCCTTCTCGTCCAGGAAATAGAGCGTCCCGTCAAAGTCGGCCATGCTCACGACGCCCGTGCGCGACGGGGCGTCATCCTCCTCCTCGACCGACGCGCGCGGATCTTCGTGCGATTCCGCGAGCCGCTCGCCGCCATCCTCCAGCGGAACCGTGGGCTCCACGGAGAGGTCGATGTAGCGATAGCGCAGAAAAACGAAGTCGCCCTGCCACAGGAGCGTCAGCAGGTCGTCTTCATCGGGCGATGCCTTGCGCACGCGCTGCAGGATGTTGAGTAGCTTGTCCAGCTCTTCCGTCTCGAAGCCGCGCACCATCCGCAGCTCGCGCACGCCGTCCTTGTAGAAGATCCAGGGCAGGCTGTCGCTGCCCTTGGTGTTCTCGCGCAGGACGGTTTCACCTTCCCACGTGACTTCGCTTTCGGTAAAGCCAAGCGTCAGCTCGTCCGTGCGATCCCAGATGGGCGCGAAGCCCGCACGCAGCGCATCGTGCGCCGTCTTGTACACGGGATTGTTTGGGAGATAGAGCTGGTGCGCTCTGGCCGCCTTACCGAACAATCGCAGCAATTCCTCGACGCGCTCCTGCTCGAACGGAGGCGACATACCCTCCGTGCCCTTAGCGCTCGTTTGCGGCGACGGGTTGGTCACGCGTCCAAGATACCCATTTCCATCACCTGCGCCACATCCTTGTCCCCTCGGCCGCTTACACAGAGCAGCACCGTCTCGTCTTTCGTCCAGCGGCCCGCTTCACGTGTGATCCACGCCACAGCGTGCGCGGACTCGAGTGCCGGAATGATTCCTTCCAGGCGGCTCAGCGTCTGGAAGCCCTGCATCGCTTCGGCATCGGTCACGGACACGTACGTCGCCCGGCCGCTGTCTTTCAGAAACGAATGCTCCGGGCCAACGCCCGGGTAATCGAGGCCGGCGGAAATGGAATGCGCCGGATGCACCTGTCCGGATTCGTCCTGCAGCAGGTAACTCAATGCACCATGCAGCACGCCCGGCGTGCCCGCTGTAAGCGAGGCGGAGTGCCGGTGCGTGTCCACGCCCTCGCCTGCGGCCTCGACCCCGATCAGCTCCACGTCTGCATCCGGCACGAACGGATAGAAGATGCCCATTGCATTCGATCCGCCGCCCACGCACGCGACCACACTCTTTGGAAGCGCGCCCGTCCGCTCGAGAACCTGCGCCCTCGCTTCGACCCCGATGATGGCCTGGAAGTCTCGCACCATGCGAGGATACGGCGCCGGTCCCACAACGGATCCAATGATGTAATGCGTGTCGGTGACATTCGTGACCCAGTCGCGAATCGCTTCGCTGGTGGCATCCTTGAGTGTGCGTGTCCCACTCAACACCGGAATGACCGTTGCGCCCATGAGCCGCATCCGGAACACGTTCAACGACTGGCGCCGCATGTCCTCCTCGCCCATGTACACCACGCACTGGAGTCCATAGCGCGCGCACACCGTTGCCGTCGCGACGCCGTGCTGCCCGGCGCCCGTCTCGGCAATGATGCGCTGTTTGCCCATGCGACGCGCCAGGAGCACCTGCCCCACCGTGTTGTTGATCTTGTGCGCGCCCGTATGGTTCACGTCCTCGCGCTTGAGCAGCACGCGTGTGCCAACGAGCGCCGACAGCCTAGGGGCGTCGCTCAACGGCGACGGGCGTCCCACGTAGTTGGCGAGCATCTCGGAGAGCTCCACGCGGAACGCATTGTCCTGCTGTGCGGCCGCGTAGGCGTCTTCGAGCTCTTCCAGCGCAGGCATCAGGGTTTCCGGCACGTACTTGCCGCCGAATACGCCAAAACGGTCTGACGGATGTACCGACACACTCATGCGGCTGCTCCACTGGCGCGTGCCGCAGCGATGAACGCGCGGACGAGTTTCTGGTCCTTGATGCCCGGCGACGATTCGACGCCAGAAGAGACGTCCACCACCATGGGTGAAACGTAGTCGATGGCTTCGGCCACGTTGTCGGGGGTGAGGCCGCCCGCGAGGACGATGCGATGCCCCGCCGTCATCTCGTCGAGCGACTCACCGAGCTGAATCCATGGGATGGCCACGCCGCTTCCACCAAGCTGGCCTGCCACCATCGCATCGATGAGCAGTGCGTCTGCTTCGTCGGCAAGGTCCTCCACGTCGTCGGGTAACACGCCGGTCGACGTCCGCACCACGGCCCACACCTCGAGTCCTGTCGCCGCGCGCACCGCGGCAATTCGCTCCGTGTCGCCGGCACCGTGCAGTTGAATCACGTCCAGCCCGACGACGGACGCGATCTCCGCGATCTCATCGGGCGTCTGCCCGCCAAAGACGCCCACCTTCCTCGCACGGCGGCCCGACAGCACCGCACGGGCGTCGGCCGGCGACCGCTCGCGCGGTCCACCCGCGAAGATCACACCCAGGTACGCCGCGCCCGCGGCATCGGCGAATTCGGCATCGACGGACCGGGTCAGCCCGCAGATCTTCACGTCAGCCGGCACGGTCCCTCCGCTCCACTCCCGTCAGCGCAAAGGTCGACGCCTCCGGATTGGGAGAGCTCGAGAGCACGGAGCCGACCAGCACCGCATCGGTGCCGGCCAATGCGTAGCGCTCCACGTCCGAGCGATCGCGCACACCACTTTCCGCGACCGCGACGGCGTAGCTCGGAATCAGCGGCACGATCCGATCGCATGTGCTGACGTCGATGAGCAAGGTCTCGAGGTCGCGGTTATTCACACCCACCATCGTCCCGCCTTCGGTCAGGGCCCGGTCGATCTCCTCTA
>JAQBPY010000283.1 GCA_028287285.1 Gemmatimonadota bacterium | reverse complement strand
AGGAGACGATCCTGTGCGCGGTCGTGCAAGCGTATTGGAAGACATTCCTCGCCGATCTCGAAGCGAACGCTGAATCGTCGTTGCCTGCGTTCGTCGTGGCCGAGGTCGAGGCACCACACATTGTTCCTCGATGGCGTCTCAGCTTCCCTGGTGGCTCGACGCCGGTCTTCCACCCGACGCCCGCGCCGCGCGACGAGGACATCGCGCGCGTCGCCGCCGCAGTCTGCCGCCGAGTCGAGCGCAAGCACTGGTCTCGAGCGCATGGCGCGCTACTCGCGAGCCCGCCGATCGCCACCGAGCGACTCGCGCGCCTCACTGACGGCCGCTTGGCGCTCCAGCTCAACCGCCCGTGGCGCGACGGAACGACGGCGTTCGTGCTCACGCCGCACGCGCTCATCGAGCGCCTCGTCGCACTCGTCCCGCGACCGCGCGCGCACCTCACGCGCTACTTCGGAGTCTTCGCACCCGCGTGTCCATTGTGCCGGCGGGCGTGACGAAGAGTCCGCGGACGCGCGATCAAGAAGGCCCAAGGGAAGCGGCGACGTGACGCCGAGTCCTGTGCGCGGCGTCCATCCACTCGGCGCGAAAACTGAACGCCAGACGCCGCAAAAGATAGATACGATGCGCGCTTCCCCAACGAGGAGACGCACCTAGATGAAGAGCGGACAGGTTCCCTGTGGCATTACTTTGATCTCGTTCGCCGCATTCATGGTCGCATGCAGTAGCGGCGGTTCGGACGGTACCGGCAGCGCGGGACACGCCGCAGGCGGTACGACGGGAACGGCAGGTGGCGCGGCCGGCGGCACGACCGGGACCGCGGGAGGCGCCGGACATGGGACAGGTGGTGCGGCTGGCGCCACGACGGGAACCGCTGGCGGCGCTGGACAAGGAACAGGTGGTGCGGCTGGCGCCACGACGGGCACTGGCGGCGCGGCCGGTGGCATGACCGGGGCAGCCGGCAACGGCGATGGTTCTTGTAACAGTCTTACCGTCACGGGCGACTACGTTCCGGACACCGGGGGGACCGGGACCGCCCTCGTCCCTGCCGGGGGAAGCATCGCTGACGGCACCTACGTGCTAACGAAGATAGAGGCGTATCCTGCGACGTCGGCCGGCAGGGCGAAGCTCAAATCGACGTTGAAGGTAACGGGCACGGTTGTTCAGGACGCCGAAGACACGGACGTTTGCCCGGGAACGAGAACCTTCAGCTACACGGCAGTGACGTCGGGGACGCACTGGGCGTGGACTGGCACGTGCGCATCTGATGGGATGATTGATTCGGTCACGTTTGGATATACCGCCTCCGCGGGCACGCTGGTGCTGTTCGTTGAAGATGCGGGCGCGAAGTTCGTCGAGACATACACCAAGCAGTAGCGGCTAGCGCGCTGCTGTAAAAAGCCGACTCGAGTTTTTCGCTCCTCACGAGCCAATCGTCATCGTGGGCGGCGCTGACGCCGGTCTCAGCGGGCACGAGACTGTTAACGGCCCGCGAGCAGATTCCCCACGTGGTAGGGCCTGCGCTCTGTCACGGCATCCACGCGCTCACGCGGGGCCGAGCCAGATCCTCCCGCGTCGGCGTGGCGATCCTCGACAACCGCGGCGCACGATCGATCGCAGCGATGCAAGGGCACCATCGACCTGTGCGAGCGTGACGAACGTGCGCCGCAAGTCGTGACCTCGACGACGACGTCGAGATCGAGCCCGAGCGAGCGTCGAGAGTCGGGGCTTGGACGCTCGGTGAGCTGTTCTCAGCCACCGGATGATGCTAGCACTCTCGTCGCTTCGTCGTGCGACCAAGGTCGGGACACGACGTCCCAAACGAGAGGAGTTATCGAGATGCGAGATCGAACAAAGAACGTCCTTTTGGCCACCGTGGCGACTCTGCTGTTGGTGAATGTCGCATCGGGAGGTTTCGCCGGCTCGGCGCGCGCCCAACGTTCGGGCCCGACGAAGCTCAGCGAGACATGGTCCGGCCCGATCGAGATGCTCGGTCACGCTAAACGGAGCGACGAGAACCTGACCAACTTCAACCAGCTCGTCGCCGACAAGCTCTCGAGCGGCTGGACACTCGTGAACATCGTGTCGAGCGACGGGGGCCAGTGGGAAAACTTCGAGTCCCACACGCTGACCGGCTTCTTCACGAAGTGACGGCCATCGAGGGTGCTCTCTCACAACAGAGTCACGAGCGATGCCTTCACCGGGTCGAGATCCGCTCACGCCAGCAAGTGCGGAGGACAGCAACCGGCAAGTTCCTGCTGCATGCCCGTCGTCAGCGCGCCAAAGATTTCGCTGCGTCCCCGTCGGCCGGACAGATCAGGCGCAGTAGACGCCGCCGTTCATGACCAGAACTTCTGCTCGCTGATGCCCAACTTGTGGCAGACCTCGATGGCGAGCGTGCCGCCGGCGACCTGCTTGTCACCTCCGCTGGCGAAGCGCCCGAGAACAACCATGTCCAGATCGAGCCGCCCGGCCGAGCGTCATGATTGCAACGAGCGATGCTCTCTACCTCGCCGGAACCTATAGCAACACCTACATGAACGGGGCGGCGCCTCCGCCCGCGACTTCGCCTGCATTCGTTTTGAAGACCGATCTCAATGGGCAGCAATTGTGGTTCCGGACGTTCCGTCTCATGCCTGCCAACGCAACTCAGCCCATCGATTTCGTTCCCAGCGCTCTGGCGATCGGCCACGGCAAGGTTGCCGTCTATGCAGCGAATCAGGCGCTGTTCATCATTAATGCCGCGGACGGGGTCGGCCCGTAGTTGCCGCCCATACCTTCGCGAGCGTCCACGCCGCGCTGTCGGATGCGGGGAACTGCTGGCGGTCGAGGACCTCAAGATCGCAGCCACCGCGCTCGCCGTTCGAGAGGCCCGTCACGAACACACGCTTGGGCCGAGCAGGAACGGCGCGACGGCGTTCAGGTAGTGACGTTGTTGTACGTGGGATTGTCGTGTTGGCCGCCGACGAATTCGCACCAGACGGCGGGATAGGCGGCGGGGCACCCGGTGTACTTCACGCACGACGGATACTTGGGATCGAAGGGCGCGGTGGCTTTCCCCACGCACCCGTTGCGCGTGAGGATCTCGTCGCGCGCGGGTGCCGTAAAACGGGCACTCTGGGGGCAGTGAGAGGGAGCTCGGTTGACGGAGCTGGTGTTATCCGCCTTTTGATTGAGCCAGGACCACGGCCTTGAGCTCGCCGCTCACGAGACACGCGTCATGGCCACGGCGCGGGGCTCTGCGG
>JAQBPY010000279.1 GCA_028287285.1 Gemmatimonadota bacterium | reverse complement strand
CAAATTGCGTATCGTGTCATCGCGCAAACCGTCGCGGCGATGGCGGTCGCGTGCCGTCTCTCGTTGGGGTCGAGACGCGGCTATCGGTGGATCAGATTCTCCAAATTATCGCGCACGGCCGAGGCTTCATGCCGGCGCAACCGGCGCTTCCTGTGCAGCAGCAGCGTGCCGTGGTTGACTACTTACTCGGCCGTTCAGCCACGACGGCGCAAACTGTTAAACCGAAAGCGTCGTCGCACGCGGCGGAGCTGGTGGCATCTCGCACGCGTCGCTCGATGTCGCCCTATGAGTTCGTGGGCTACGAACGATGGAAGGACCCGGATGGATACCCCGCGCTCAAGCCGCCCTGGGGAACGTTGAACGCGATCGACCTCAATACGGGCGAGTACCGCTGGCGTATTCCGCTCGGAAATCACGTCGAGATCGCGAAGCCGGGGGCACCGCCGACTGGAACGGAGCAGTACGGCGGGCCGATTGTCACGGCGGGCGGGTTGGTGTTCATCGCCGCCACGAAAGACGAGAAGATCCGGGCGTTCGACAAGTCGACGGGCGACTTGCTCTGGGAGGCTCCGCTTCCTGCGGCTGGGTATGCGACGCCGAGCACGTACATGCTGGGCGGGCGGCAGTATGTGGTGATCGCGGCGGGCGGTGGAAAGATCGGTTCGAAGTCGGCGGATGCGTATGTCGCTTTTGCGGTGCAGCAGTGATCACGCGAAGGGCGCTGGTCCGTGTCGTCGTGCGACTGGTGTTCCGTGGTTCCGTCGACAAGCTGAGCGCGACTATGCGGCCCCTCTACTAGCTTGGCAGTCGATATCGCCTGGCTGCAGTGATCGTGCGACAGATTAGTGCGTCCGCGATCGACCTCGCCCAACGACCTCATTGTCCTATGTCACGCCCGGCTGCAGACCATGCTGGCCCCGCGGTACCATTTCGTTGGCCGCACTCCCTCGCGTTTGCGGTTTGTGCGACAGCCGCGCTGTTGCTCCTCTGGCCTCTCCTCGCCGGCCAGATCCTCTTGGGTGGGGCGCGGTCGGACATGTTCATCGCGGGGTACTCGTTCCGGCTGTTCGGCGCACAGATGTTCCTGGATACCGGGTCAATCCCGCAATGGAACCCATACCTGCTCGGCGGACTGCCGTACATCGGCGCGATGCACGGCGACATCTTCTACCCCACGGCGTGGCTGCGCTGGATCATGCCCGTGGACCTCGCCATCACGTGGGGCATGGTGCTGCACTTCGTGCTGGCGGGATGGTTCATGTACCGGTTTGCGCGCGCACTCGGGCTTAGCTGGGGAGCGGCCGTTTTCAGCGGAGTGGCGTATGAGCTGACGGGAATTGTCGCTTCGCAGATGAGCCCCGGTCATGACGGCAAGTTGTTCGTCTCCGCCCTCACGCCGCTGGCGTTCTGGGTGTTGCTGCATGCGATCCGACGCGAACGGACGTGGGCCTTCGGTGCGTTCGCCATCACGGTCGCGCTCATTGTACTTGGCCACTACCACATGGCCTATTTCCTCCTGATCGCGCTCGGCCTCTGGGCACTCTACCTGTCGCTGTGGGACCCCGAGCGGCCGCGCGGGGTGCCCGCATGGAAGCCGCTGTGTCTCGCCGCAGTGGCGGTAGGAGTGGGCGTCGGCATCACGGCACTCCAGGTGCTGCCGTTCCTCGCGTATATCCCGTTCTCTCCCCGCGCGGCAAGAGGACCGGACCAGGGCTGGGGATTCGCGACGAGCTACGCCCTGCCGCCGTCCGAGGTGTTTACGCTGGCACTGCCGGAGTTCAACGGCGTGTTGGACCACTACTGGGGACGGAACCCGATCAAGTTTCACACGGAGTACATGGGCTTCCTCCCGCTTGCGCTCGCGTGCATTGCCGTGGGCGACCGTGCGCGACACAGACTGGTGGTCGCATTTGGCGCAGCAGTGCTTCTCTTTCTCACGTTCGCATTCGCCGGCTACACGCCGCTCTACCGGCCGTTCTTCGAACTGCTGCCCGGTCTGAACAAGATCCGCGCGATGGGGATGGTATTCTACCTCGTCGCCTTCGCGCTCTGCGTGTTGGCCGGACTCGGGATGGATCGTGTGCTCGGAAAGGAGGTCCGTGGGCGGACCATCGCAGCGGTGGTTGGTGTCGCGGCACTCTTTGCTCTTTTTGGCGTGGCTGGCGGGTTGCAGGGGCTTAGTGAATCAATGGCCGTCCCCGCGCGACAGGCGGCTGTTGAGGCAAACGCTCCCTTCCTGCGATCTGGCGCGCTCCGACTCCTATTGTTCGTCGTCTTGGGGGGCGGGGTTCTCTGGGCTACAGCTGCGGGGCGCTTGGGTCGATGGGCCGCCACGTCGGCATTGTTGGTGCTTGTCGCAATGGACCTATGGAGCGTCGATCGACGCTTTTACATCTTCTCCCCACGCGCCAGTGTCGTATTTGCCGACGACGCGGTGACGACGCATCTCCGGAAGGTCCGGCCGCCGTACCGCGTTCTCGACGCCGGTGACAGCTACGGGCACTCGGTTCTCATGGCCTACCGGATCCCTGTGGCGATGGGATACCACGGGTTTCAGCTCCAGCGGTACAACGAGCTAGGCGGCGCGACCGAGGGCTGGCGCAACCTTCTCTCGCCCAGCCTGTTAGATCTTCTCGCGATCCGCTTCGTGATTCTGCCCGGCGC
Organism: Gemmatimonadota bacterium; assembly: GCA_028287285.1. Lineage (GTDB taxonomy): Bacteria > Gemmatimonadota > Gemmatimonadetes > Gemmatimonadales > Gemmatimonadaceae > AG11. The sequence continues at coordinate 841 of JAQBPY010000279.1, read as the reverse complement.
ACAGCAGGTGCCTGGGTATCATCAGGTTGTCGGGCCAACGCCTACGGCATTCGGCACGACCGCTGTCCTTTACGAGCGCGATGCGGTGCCCGCGTATGCACGCGTTCTGCCCGCCTCTGTCAAAGCACCCGAGAGTCAGATTGTGCCGACACTCGCGGACCCTCGCTATCCGGTGAGCGGCGTCGCCCTGCTACCGGATACGTCCACCGCGAACTCTCCCGCGGCGCAGCCACCATTCAGGCCATCGGCAGTGTCAGCCATCGTCACCGATTGGCGGCCAGGTGCGATGACGATCGAATTGCAGGGCTCCGAGCCTGCCGTCAGCCATCTACTCGTATCCGAGAACTGGTATCCGGACTGGCGCGCAGAAGTCGATGGTAAGGCGGGAGCGGTCCGCCGAGTGAACCACACCCTGCTCGGTGTGGACCTGCCATCGGGCGCGCGAGAAGTTCGGCTGCGCTTCGACTCGGCAGCATATGCGCGCGGGAAACTCGTCAGTGCGTTCTCGCTGCTCGTCGCTGTCGGATGGTTCTTGGTACCGCTGCTGACGAGGCGGCGACGAGCATCTCACGAAGTGAGCGCACCGGGCCTCGGCTAGCTTGGGCGTCGTCCGCTAGCATCCTCCTACCGCGGCGTCGAGCGGACCAAGTCGCGCAACGCGCGTCATACGGTACGGCCCTTCGTCGAACTCCGTCCCCACCTGCGACACCGGCTCAATCCACAGGACCACGTCGAGTGAATCGCCCTGCCGCCACTCCACCTTGGTCGGGCTGCACTGTGTGGGGCTTCCGAACTGGCCCGTGAGCTCACCCTGCGCCTGCGAAAACGCGCCCGCCTGCGC
>JAQBPY010000272.1 GCA_028287285.1 Gemmatimonadota bacterium | reverse complement strand
AGCATGGTCTCCGCGCCGGCGGTGGCGGCGAAGATCGCCGCCATGGTTCCTGCCGCCCCTGCCCCGATCACTACGACGCGTCGCATCGGCGAAATATGACCGCTGTCACGACGGCGCGGATTGGCTGGGGACGCATTCGGTGAGGACTTTCCTTACCTGCAACTCCCCACAGACAGTACACAAACGTTCACTAACATGCCTGTGTAGCCAGCTGTTCGAAAATCGGAGATCGCAGTGTTCGCCAAACTACTTGCCGCTATCGCGCTCGCGTGCGCCGTCACCGCATGTCACGACGCGACGGCTCCCGTATACATCGGTCCAGGCTGCACCCTGAAGGCGCCATTCTCGAGTGGAGATTTGTTCGGTACCGTCGACGCGCGCTACGATGAGTGCCCCGCTCCGACCGGTGTCCAAGAATGGGACCTCACGGTGACGGACGCCGACGGGGTCACGTACAGCTCCCACTTTATTGTCGTGTGGGACCGACGTTCAGACTGAGCGCGCCGGCCGGAGGACGGAAGCACCCCAGTACCACGATGCGCTGGGCAGGGTACGTGGCTTGCGTCTGCTCACGCTCGTTGCGGAGGCGACGCGTACCGTGAGGCGGAGGGTTCCAATGAGCGCATCGCAGGCGCTGCTCGCGACAGCGGCGAAGTACTTCTCCCGACCCGCGGTGGCGCTCCTTCTCTTTACGGCGTGCCAACGATCCGGACGCACAGATGACATCGCGCGCTTCGATCTCACGCGGATCAATCATGTCGTCGTCATCTACCTGGAGAATCGCAGCTTCGACAACCTGTACGGCGAGTTTCCAGGCGCCGATGGCCTGAACGCGGCTCGACGCAGCGCCCCACAGGTCGATGCATCCGGCACTCCGTACGCCGTGCTGCCGCAGGCGACCGAGAGTCCTTTTCCGCCGAACCTTCCCAACGCGCCCTTCGATATCGGACGCTTCGTCCCGCCTTCGGAAGCAACACGAGACCTGGTGCACCGGTTCTATCAGGAGCAGGCACAGATCGACGGCGGCCGGATGGATCGTTTCGTCCAGGTCAGCGACGCTATGGGGCTGGCGATGGGATACTATCGCACGGGTGAACTCCCGCTCGCAGCCCTCGCACGCGAGTTCACGCTGTGCGATCGCTTCTTTCATTCCGCATTCGGTGGCTCGTTCCTCAATCACCAGTGGATGGTCGCTGCGCGCACGCCCGAGTATCACGGCGCTCCCGAGGCGATGCGGGCCATCATCGATGCCGCCGGCACGCTCCGGCGTGATGGTGCCATCACCCCGGATGGGTTCGTCGTCAACACGGCGTACTCCACCCAGGGACCGCACCCCATCGTGCCCGCCACGGAGCTGATGCACCCTTTCACTTCCCCGACCATCGGCGACCGCCTGAGCGACAAGGGCATCACGTGGGCGTGGTTCGCCGGGGGATGGGCCGATGCCGAGGCGGGACGGCCGATGCGTGACTTCCAGTATCACCATCAGCCGTTCGTGTACTTCGCGCGCTATGCCGAGGGCTCAGCGGGCCGACGCGAACATTTGAAGGATGAGACCGAATTCGTCGCGGCAGCGCGTGCGGGCACGTTGCCCGCGGTGTCGTTCGTGAAGCCGAGTGGGTTCGAGAACGAGCATCCGGGCTACACCGACGTCATACGCGGCGAGCGTCACGTGCTCGAGTTGATCGACGACGTGCGGAATGGGCCGAATTGGAACGACACGATCATCATTGTGACGTATGACGAGAACGGCGGCTTGTGGGACCACGTGGCGCCTCCGGCCGGCGATCGCTGGGGTCCGGGATCGAGGGTGCCAACGATCGTGATCTCCCCGTTCGCTCGACGTCACTACGTGGACCACACGATCTACGAGACCATGTCGATCCTGGCGCTGATCGAGCGCCGATGGGGATTGGCGCCTCTTTCAGCGCGAGATCGCGCGGCCAATCCCTTAGAGGGCGCGTTCGACGGGGCGCTCGCACGGTGACAGTTCCTCACCCTGTCCGTCTGGCGGCGGCAGTGGCCATTGCCTGCCTCGCGGCTTTGGCGATCGATCGGTGGTGCTACGAACACGTCGTGTTCGTTGGCGTCTACGACCAAGATTGGGGCCGTCTGCTCCGCAGTGTCGGCTATTGGCCGACGTGGGCAATTGGCGCATTCGCGCTCTGGCTGCACGAGCGGGGTTCAATCGCGTCGGCTGGCCAACGCGCCCTGTTCGTCGCTGGCTCGCCGGCGATTTGTGGGATCGTTGACGAGGTCCTCAAGCTGCTCATTCGGCGTGAGCGGCCTGAGGCGAACGCCGGTGCCTATGTCTTTCGATCATTCTCCGATCATCCCTGGTCGACCGCGGGAATCGGATCACCGAGCAGCCATGCGGCGGTGGCGTTCGGCGGCGCCGCGGCGATGTCGGCACTTTTTCCGAAGGCGCGTCTCGTATGGTTTGGACTCGCCGGCGGATGCGCGGTGACGCGCGTGTTGGCGCGCGCGCACTTCGCGAGCGACGTCGTTGCTGGAGCGGCGCTCGCCATCGTCATCGGTGGATGGTTCGCGCGGCGATTGATCGGACGCGCTCGCGCCGAGCAAGTGGCCGCTCATCCCTGAATTCTGCCCATTCACGCATTCCGAATCACACCAGCCGTCGTTCGGGGTGACCTTGGATGCATGCATACAGAACGTCTCGACAAGGCGGCCAGCGCGACGTCCATCGCATGTGCGGTTCACTGCGCGCTGTCGCCACTGGTGCTTCCCCTCTTGCCCCTTGCGGCAGGCCACATCGTTGGCCCGGCGCTCGAATGGACGTTCGTCATGATCTCCCTGGTGCTCGGCACCTCGAGCCTGACGCATTCCTTTCGCGTCGTGCATCGTGACTGGCGGGCCCTCCTGTTGTTCACTGCCGGTTTTGCAGTGCTATTGAGCGTGCGGGTCGCCGAGCCACCGGGAACGCTCGAAGCGCTTGGCGTCTTCGGCGCCGCCAGTTTGCTCGTCGCGGCGCACGTGTTGAACCTGCGCCTGGGTCGAAGCCATCGCGAGCACGCGTGCCGCTGCGCCTGTCACCAGGCCGAGGCCGGGAGCGCCGAGGAGAGCGCGCATGCAGAGCGCGCGCTCCTCGGACCATGATGGGAACGCCCGATAGCTACCGCCGAGCACTACGAGATCGTCACCGGAAAGTCGAGTGACAGATCGGTGTCGAAGGTTGAGCCAAGGCCATTGCCTTTGGCTGCCTCGAAATGATGCAGTTCCACGTGCAGCGTACAGTTCGTGGACGAAGGCGCCGCCGCGTCGACCACCACCTGGAACAGCAGGCCCACTGGCTGTCCCGGCGTCTGCGTATCGAGATCGAGGCTCGTGACCGGCACGGACACACCGGAGCAAGTGAACGTGTAGAAGAACCGGTGGAAGTTCGCTTCCTTTCGCACTTCAGCCGTGATATCCACCACGTTCTTGGAGTCGAGATCATTCAGCAGCGCAATCGCTCCGCTGTACGTCTTCCCCTTGCTGAGCGAGAGGGTTCCCTGCGGCGCACTGATGGGCAAGGGCAATTGTGTGCCGTCAGGGTCGACGATAACGGACGTCACGGCGCTTCCACCAGCAACGGGCGTCAACGTCACGGTGACGCGCGCGATGTTCTCCGGATCACCGGCGCCTTCGATGGGCGCGGCG
>JAQBPY010000286.1 GCA_028287285.1 Gemmatimonadota bacterium | reverse complement strand
CACACGGGGTCCATACCTGCAACACTCCAGGCAGTTGAAACGGTGGACGCGTGTCTGGCGCGCATCGTGGCAGCCGCCCAGAAAACCGGTGCGCGGCTCCTGGTCACGGCCGATCATGGCAATTGTGAAATGATGATCGACCCGGCCACCGGCGGCCCGCACACCGCGCATACGACCAACCCGGTACCATTCCTGATCGTGGACACCGATGGAAAGCACCAGCTCCGCAGAGGCGGCGCCCTGTGCGACATCGGCCCCACGATTCTCACGCTGCTCGGACTCGAGCAGCCGACGGACATGACGGGGCGCGACCTGCGCCTCGGCTGACGTATCCTTCTCCAGTGACGATGAGAGCTCGCGTGAAAGCATTGGTGTTTGTCGCGGTGGCGCTGGTGAGCGCGCTTCCGCTGGCGGCGCAGGTCGGCCACGAACCGGCCAAAAGTCCCTACAAGGATCTCGAGTACACCCAGGAGATCACGCTGCTTGGCGGGTATCTCCGCGCGAGACATGACCCGGCCAACGCGGCGCCGCTGAGCCGCCCCATGGCAGGCGTGCGCTACGAGATCACCGTGGCCGGCCCGCTGGCACTGAGCTCCGAGGTCACGGCCGGCTTTGGCCACCGCAACCTCATCGAGCCCCTGAAGCCCAAGGCGACACGCGACATCGGCATCCAGAACAGCGGTGTGTATTCCGGAGACTTTGCACTGGCCATGAACCTGCCGGGCCAGAGAAGCTGGCACGACCTGGTGCCGCAGCTCCGCGCCGGCGTTGGTCTGGTGACGAGCCGCGCGAAGGATGATTCGTCGGGCTTTGCGTTCGGGACGAAGTTCGCGTGGGTGTACGGTGCCGGTCTCAAGTTCGTACCATCGGGCAGCCGCATCCAGCTTCGGGCCGACATGACCGACCGGTTGTTCAAGCTCACGTATCCCGACACGTACTACCGCCTCGCCTCGGATAACACGGCCGTGGTGGACGCAACGACGCCGCGCGATTTCTACACGCACCACCTCGGCCTCACGCTCGGCCTGTCGTACCTCTTCGGGCGTTAGCGCGGCGCTCCATGCCCACGTATCTCACGCGACGCGTCAAGTTTGCAGCGGCGCACCGCTACCATGTGGCCAGCTGGAGTGAGGCGCGGAATGAGGCTGCGTTCGGCGCCTGCGCGCGCAAGAGCTACCATGGCCATGGGTATGTGTGCGACGTAACGGTAACGGGCAGCGTGGATGCCACCACGGGATTCGTCGTGGACCTGCCCCTGCTCGATGCGACGCTCGAGCAAGAAGTCAGGGCGCGGTTCGACCACCGCAATATCAACCTTGACGTTCCGGAATTCGGCGACGGTGGCTTGGTCCCAACGGGCGAGAATCTCGCCCGGTTCATCGCTGAGCGCGTGCAGGCCGCCCTGGGCACGGCAGCGCAGGTGGCCCGGGTGGTGGTCGCCGAGGACGAGACCTTGAGCGCGACGTACGAACCCTGACGGTAAGCAGGCGACCGAAAGCGCCGGGCGCGTGACCTTCACTGCGCTCAGTCGTGCTTAATCGTGTTGAATGTTCCTCCCTCCCGCTCGGGCACCGTGCGCAGCACGCTGGCCGAGCAATTCGCGCCGGTGCTGCGTGTCCATGCATACCTGCGGGCAGAGCCCGCCGGCGGTCTGGATCTCGATCGTGCACGCGAGCGGGTTGCGCGCGGGTATTCCGCGTACGATCCCCAGCGCGTGCTCGCGGCGGCAGGCGACCTGCATGGCCGGTTCGCGCGCCTGCTTGCCGCATTCGAGGTTGCGGGGCTGGTCTCGAGTGAGGACAGCCGCGCGCTGTTGCATGATGATCTCGACGTGAACGAGCTGGTAATAGCATGGATCAGAGCCGACCACACATCGCGTGACGCACGTCGCCGCATCGCTCGGCAGGTAGCTGTGCTGGTTGGGAATTCGGTGCTGGGTGCTGCCGCGGACGTGGTGAGCGGCGGTGAGGTATTTCGGGGGTGGACCAGGCCCACCTGTCCATGCTGTGATGGGACGCCCGACATCGCTCTTGCAGACGGCGGTGCGGATCGCACGCTCATTTGCGCCCGATGCGACACACGTTGGCACTCGGCCTGGCGAACATGCCTTGGTTGCCAGTCCGATGAGCTGGCGCGAATTCACACGCCCTCGCTGGACTATGATCTCGTGATCTGCAACGCGTGCGGGCGCTTCATCACCGAGCGGGCGCATGCCGGCCTCCAGCCACTTATCGTGGAGCGTGCGATCACGGCGGAGCTTGCCGTCGCGGCGGAGCAGCGTGGGCTGCGGTTCTGACGGCAACGTGCATCGGGGTGTTGCTCGCGGGCGGCGCAGCCCAACGGTTTGGCGGACTCGCCAAGGGGCTCGCGCTGGTCGAGGGAACGTCCATTGCAGACAGAGCGCTCCAGGCGCTGCGGTTTGCAACCGACGCGCAGGTGGTGGTGTGTAACGACCCGCGGGCGGCACGGTGGTTTCCCGAGCTGCCCGTTTTTGCCGATGCGATTCCCGGGCGCGGCCCCCTGGCGGGCATCGAGACCGGCCTCAGGGCAGCCCGGGGCGCAGCGATTGTCGTGGTTGCGTGGGATATGCCGTTCGTGACCGGACCGCTCGTGCGCACACTTCGCGCACGGGGTGAGAAGGGAGCTGATTGTGTTGTGCCGGCCCACGGCGACCCACCTGTACTCGAGCCGCTCTGTGCGTGGTATGGCGCGGGCGCGCTCTTAACCTGTTCCCAGCTCCTATCCCGGGGGGAACGACGCGCGCATGCGCTGTTCGAGGCGCTGGCGGGGCGCGCAGTAGTGAATGAGGATGCCATGCAAGACTATGGGAGCGCCGCACGCCTGTTCCTGAGCGTGGACAGCGCGGCGAAGCTCGAGGAGCTTGGTGGCATCATGCCTGGTGAATGATCGCGGGCTCAGGCGGACGCTGCCGTAGCGTAAACGGGCATTCGTGGACAAATTGCTGATAGCCAGAACTATCGTGAAGCTCCTTCCGCCTCCCCGCACTGCTCCTCCCGAGCAGCTCCGCCTCATTCACGTGGCGTCGAGCAGTCGTCGCAGCCGGTTCGGCGCGCGCTGGTGGCACAAGTGGATTGGCGTCGTCGTGGGCGTTCCGCTCCTCTTCCTTGCGGGGAGTGGCATCGTTTCGCTCATTCCGGGCTCGCAGCAGTCCGTGGCCGTCGCGGTTACGCCAAATCCGATAAACTGGACGGCGGTAATCGTGTCTCCTGCGCAGGCTGGACATCTGGCAGCTGGTGGCCTGGATACGATGGTACGAAGCATGGCGTTGCGGCGGATCCGCGATACCGTCACGTACGTGGTGCGGCTCAAGAACAATGCGGCGGCGTTCGTCAATGCGAGTACCGGCCAGGTGTTCAGGATGACGGATTCGCTTGCGTCGAAGATCGCGTCCACCGGACTCGGTGCGAAGGCGGTGGAGCACGTGGTGCGCGTGGGAGCTCGCCCCGCGGGATATCGCGGTGCGCTGCCCGCATGGCACGTGGTATTCGACGACGGAGCGGGCACGGAGGCATACGTGGTGGATGCAACGGGCGACGTCGTCCGGTCGTCGCAATCCGACCGCTTTCGTGAGCGCCTGATCCAGAATCTCCACTCGTTTGCCCCGCTCGATGAAACGCCCGGCAAGCTCCATGTGCGAAAGGGCGTACTCATGGCGACATGCATCGCCGTGATTGTCTATGTTTTCCTCGGATTCTGGCTCGCCCTGCCCAAGCGCATTCGAGGATCATCCCGATAACATGATCACAAACATGATGTCGTTACGCGTGCGCTCGGCATGCGCGGTTGCGCTGTTCGCCACGGTGAGTGCATGCGCGGCGGCAGGCTCGCAGAGTCGCGGCGTGCAAGGTCCAGTCGCGCAGACGTCGCTCAAGCAGTTCCTGGATACGCTGGTGGACGCGCCGGAATTCCGCAGCGCACAGTGGGGAATCATCGTCGTCGATCCCGGCAAGGGCGAAACGCTCTATTCACGAAACGCGGACAAGCTGTTCATGCCGGCGAGCAACATGAAGCTGCTCACAGGCTCGACGGCACTCGCACAGCTGGGTGCCGACTATCGCTGGACGACGACGCTCCTCGCGCGCGGCGCGGTGCGCAACGCCGTGCTCGAGGGAGACCTGGTCGTGCGCGGCAATGGTGACCCATCCATAAGCGCGCACATGCAGAAGGGCGATGCGCTCGCGCCGCTGCGTGCACTCGCGGACTCGCTGCGCGCGCACGGGATCACGCGCGTGCGCGGCCGTCTCGTGGCGGCACCCTCACCATTCACCGATTCGCCACTTGGACTTGGCTGGGCGTGGGATGATCTCGACGAGGCGTATTCAGCCGGCGTTGACGCGTTGTATTTCAACGAGGGTTTCACGGAGGTCATCGTCCGCGGTGGTGCGCGCGCAGGAGATCCGGTGCGGGTCTCCACGCGGCCGGCAACGACGTTTCCCAATCTCATTGTGCATGCGCGCACCATTGCGCGCGGCGTGAAGGGCGACACTGCGGCGCGCACGTCCATTGCGTTGTCGCAGGATTCATCGCACATCGGTGTGCTGGTGGACGGAACGATCATTGCCGGCGACAGCATCGTCAGGGAGATCGCGTTCCGTGACCAGAGCTCGGCATACATGCACGCGCTGCGCGAAGCGTTCTCCGCGCGCGGCATCATTGTCGACGACGCAGCCACCGATTCCACGGCGCGAGTTGATTCCATCGTCTCCATGCGCTCGCCCACGCTGCGCGAGGTGCTCCCCTTCTTCGAGAAGCCGTCGCAAAACCAGATCGGGGAGCTGTTGTTCAAGACGCTGGCGCTCGAGAAAACAGGAGTCGGGCGCGCGGACAGTGCGTCCAGGGTGGTCTCACGCCAGGTGATCGCGTGGGGCGCGGAGGCCGACGGCTTCGCGATTCGTGATGGCAGCGGGCTCTCCCGCCACGACTACGTATCGCCGCGTACCATCATCCACGTGCTCGATGCGGTCAGGAAGCATCCGGACTTCGCGCTCTTCTACGACGCGCTGCCCATTGCCGGAGTAGACGGCACGGTTGGATCGCGCATGAAAGGCACGCCCGCGGCCGGCAACTTGCACGCGAAGACCGGTACGCTCGACAAGGCGCGTTCCCTGTCGGGGTATGTCACCACGGCCGACGGACACGTGCTCCTGTTCAGCGCGCTCTGCAACAACTACGTGGTCCCCACCAGGCGTGTCGATCGCGTAAGCGACGCGCTTGGCGTCTATCTGGCGTCCATGGTTCTCGCTCCCTGAGTGACTGTTACCAGGCTGGATGTCGCGGCGGCGAGCGCCCATATGCTCGCGGGCCTGCAGCCCCTCAGTGCGGAAACCGTTGCGCTCGAGCATGCATTGGGCCGAGTGCTCGCGGGTGATGTGGTATCACCGATCTTTCTGCCGCCGCGCGACAATGCCAGCATGGACGGCTTTGCCGTGCGCGCGGCCGATGTTCGGGGAGCAACGGCGGAGGAACCGAAACAGTTGCGGGTCATTGCCACGGTCGCGGCGGGCGCTGCCACCAGCCGTGAAATCGCCACCGGTGAGGCGGTGCGCATCATGACGGGTGCACCTGTTCCTCCGGGCGCGGACTCCGTCATTCGTGTGGAAGATACGGAGAGCGAGGGCAACAGCGTGCTCATTCACTATGACGGCGACGCCGGCCGCAATGTTCGGCCGCGCGGTGAGGACGTCCGTGCAAAACAAGTCGTGATGCGCGCGGGGACTCCGCTCGGGGCCGCGCAAGTTGGCGTGTTGGCGTCCGTGGGATGCTCGGTACCCGTGGTGTACAGGCGGCCGCGCGTTGCCATTCTCGCGACCGGCGATGAGCTCGTGATGCTCGATCAGTTCGAACACGTATTGGGCGGCGATCGCATTGTTTCGTCGAACAGCTATGCGCTCGCGGCGGCCGTTCGTGCAGCGGGAGGCGAGCCTGTGCCGCTCGGTATCGCGAAAGATGATCCTGCCACGCTTGCACGGAGCCTGCGAGCGGCGGATGGCTGCGATCTGGTGCTGACGTCGGGCGGCGTTTCCGTTGGTGACTTTGATTACACGCGCGCGGTAGTCTCCACGCTGGGTGGCACGCTCTCGCTGTGGCGCGTGCGGATGCGGCCCGGCGCACCACTCGGATTCGGAACGCTCTTTGGCGCGCCGTGGCTGGGGCTGCCCGGCAATCCCGTGTCCGCGCTGGTGACCTTCGAGCTGTTTGCACGTCCCATCATTCGCACGCTCGCCGGGTATGGCCGGGTGCATCGCCGGACTGTCACCGTTCGTCTTGGAGAGCCGGTTCACCTTGGGGCTCCGCTCACGCACTTCCTGCGGGTGGTGCTCGATGATGGCGCCGACGGGTATCCCGTGGCGCACCTGACGGGTGCGCAGAGCTCGGGGATGCTGACGTCGATGTCGGCGGCCGATGCGTTGCTCATTGTTCCCCCCGAGCCGTTGGATATTGAAGCGGGCGCGCTGTTGCACGCGCTTCCGCTGGATGGCATGGCGTCGTCCAGTATGTTCCTGGCATGACTTCCGCCCACGCCGATCTGCGCGCCGAGTTGACGCGCCGCTTCCGGACCACCACGCGGTCACTGCGCATCAGCGAGCGCGACGTCGTGTTGTTCAGTCCTGCGAATGCGGACGATCTCATCAGTGAAGACGACTACGTGCTCGACGAACGTCTCCCGTACTGGGCCGACCTCTGGCCGTCCGCGCAGATTCTCGCGAACGAAGTGGCGCTGATGCGTCTCGCGGGCCAGCGTGTGCTCGAGCTCGGGTGCGGACTCGGCGTGGTCGCCATTGGTGCAGTCATTGCCGGCGGCGATGTCACTGCCACGGACTACTACGATGATGCCCTGCTCTTTGCGCAGCTCAACGCCGTGGAGGCAACCGGCAAGACCATTGCAACGCGGATGGTCAACTGGACGGAGATGCCCGCCGATCTGGGCAAGTTCGACGTGGTGCTTGCATCGGATGTGTTGTACGAGCACCGGTACGCGGCCATGGTTGCCGATGCAATCGCGAAGACGCTCGTGCGCGGCGGTGAGGCAATCGTGGCCGATCCGGGCCGCATCGCGCTCGACGAGTTTCTCGAGGAGTGCTCGGACCGCGGCTTGGCGAGTGAGCCCGACGCGCGGTCGTATGTGGATGGCGAGATCAAGCAGACGATCACGCTGCATCGTCTGCATTGGAAGACCGGATAAAGCAGGTCCTTCGCTACGCTCGAAAGACGGCAGCGCTAGGCGAGTTGACCCGCGACGACCTCGGAGATGTCGAACACGGGCACCTCTGACCCGTTCGCCTTCACGCCATCCGTCATCATCGTCATGCAGAACGGGCATGCAACGGCGATGGCATCGGCGCCCGTGGCGAGCAGCTCTTCCGTGCGCTCCATGTTGATGCGCTTGCCCGTGCGTTCCTCCATGAACATGCGTCCGCCGCCAGCACCACAGCACAGCCCACGATCCTTGTTGCGCGGTGCCTCCACGAGGTTGATCACCGGCAGCGCACGACGCATGGATTCGCGCGGCGCTTCGTAGATGTCGTTGTAGCGGCCCAGGTAACAGCTGTCGTGGTATGCGACCGTGAGCTTTTCACCCTGGGCGGTCTTGAGGGGAACGCGGTCGTCCGCCAGCAGCCGCTCGATGTACGTCGAATGGTGGATGACTTCGTAGTTGCCGCCCAACTCGGGAAACTCGTTGCCCATTTG
>JAQBPY010000236.1 GCA_028287285.1 Gemmatimonadota bacterium | reverse complement strand
CGGCGCATCGGGGAAACGTCCGTCGCTGCAGAGTGGTTCGATCACGTGCCCGACGAGGTGCTCGACGCCGACACGCAGCAGTGGCTCATCGCTGCCGCGAATCAGCAACGCGACTGCCCTCGCGAGTGGTTCGGCTGAGCTGATCAGCTATCGGGGCGGGTGCCGAAGATCCGGTCACCCGCATCGCCGAGCCCGGGAAGGATGTAGCCCTGCGTATTGAGCTCGCGATCGAGCGCAGCCGCGTAAATGCGCACGTCCGGGTGGGCCGTCATCATGCGCTGCACTCCAGCAGGAGCAGCGACCAGACACAGAAATCGGATGCGCGCGGCCCCGGCGCGTTTGAGTGAGTCGACTGCTGCCACCGCGCTTCCTCCTGTGGCAAGCATTGGATCCAGCACGAAAAACTGCCGTTCGGCAGCATCACCCGGTACGCGGAAGTAGTAGTCCACCGGCTCCAGCGTGAGGTGATCGCGGTAGAGTCCAATGTGCCCGACGCGCGCCGAGGGAACGAGCCGAAGAACGCCGTCCACCATTCCCAGCCCGGCCCTCAGAATCGGCACGAGCGTCAGCTTCTTCCCGCTGACCCGCTGCGCGGTCATTCTCTCGAGAGGCGTTTCGACGGATACGGGCTCCAGCGCGAGGTCGCTGGTGGCTTCGTAGGCCATCAGCATCGCGATCTCCTCGACGAGCTCCTTGAAGATCTTCGTCGGTGTTGCGCGATCCCGCAGGATGGACAGCTTGTGCTGGACCAGGGGATGCCCGGTCACCGACAGATTGGCGAGCGCAGGGGTGGTCAGCATGCGGCTGAAGGTACTAACTTCGCAATCATGAAAGAATACCAGGCAGTCGTGTTGAAGCTGTCGCGGCGTGCACACGACGACGAAGACGCGTTGACGGATCTCCTGAACGAGCGTAGCCGCGGTGGATGGGAGCCCGCGCTGCTCTCGCAGGATGGAGCGCGGATGACCGTCGTCTTTCAGCGCGCGTCGCCCGCCTCTCGAAAAGAGAAGTGACAGACCGCGCTGCGCCCATGGTTCCACGTCCGCGCGCCGATGCCGCGGAGCGCATCCTTCGCGCAGCGATTCGCTGCATCGTGACATCGGGCGCCGCGGCGTTGACGATGCACGAGGTGTCCGAGGAAGCCGGCGTGAGCAAAGGGCTCATCCACTACCATTTCCACGACAAGGAGACGCTCCTTGCGCGGATGGTCGAGTGGATGACCCGGCATCTGGTCGGGCGCGAACGGGCAGCGCTCGCGGAGTCCGTCCCGCGTCATGCGATCGACGATCTATGGAAGTGGCTCGAGGCGGAGCTCGAGCGTGGGCAGATCCGCGTGTTGCTGGAGCTGGCGGAGTGGCGGGGGCCGCTGGTGCAGAGCGCAATTCGCGAGTCCGCGAACGCGCGGCGCGATGCATCGGCTGCGTCGATCGAGCAGCTCTTCTCGCTGCTCGGCCTGCGTGCGCGGATCCCGGCCGCTCTTCTCGCCGATGTGGTCGTCGCGTTCATCGACGGACTGGCCATCGCGATCGGCATCGACAGGGAAAAGAACGCGCGGGCAGCCTTCGATGTGTTCTGGCTTTCGCTTCTGAGTCTCACTGAATAGCCGCCGGAGACGCGGCCGATCGACGTGAGCGCGTCCCGCTCTTTTCTCGTGCGTCTGTTCTACGGAGTGTCAATTCTACTCGTCTTGCTCTGGGTCTCCTTCGTCGTTGCGATTGTCGACGCCGGGCGGCGCGATCAAGCCGGGTCTGCGGATGCCATCATCGTGCTGGGCGCTGCACAGTACGAAGGGCGGCCTTCTCCAGTATTGAAGGCGCGGCTCGATCATGCGGCTTCGCTGTGGACACGCGGGTTGGCGCCGCGGATGATCGTCACCGGCGGCCAGGGCGTGGGCGACACGACCAGCGAGGCAGCGGTCGGAAAGCGGTACCTCGTGCAGCGAGGCGTTCCCGCCGATTCCATATCGATGGATACGGAAGGGTTGACGACGAGTCAGTCCATGGTAGCCGCGCGGCGTGTGCTGGGGACAAAATCGTACCCGTCAGTACTTATAGTAAGCGACCCGTTTCACATGCTTCGACTCGCGATCCTCGCACGCCGGCTACACATGATTCCGCTGCTCTCCCCAACGCGCACGAGCCCGATTTCCACACGCCCTGTACAGCAGCTCCGCTATGTGATGGCCGAGTCCATCAAGGCTCCGTATGCGATGGTAGTGGGGTCGAACTAGCCGCGAGCTTCGATTCTCCTGTACGGTCTGTATGGTCCCTTCGACCGCTCTCTTCCGGGGCTCCCTCTTGCGCTAAAGCCAATGTTACTGTCACATTGGAGCCGCGAAGTGTCACATTACGTTAACGCGTGAAACGAAAGGGCTCGGAACGATCGATCGGGCCCGATCATTGTTAAGGCGTTCTCAACGCGGGTAGCTACCATGCCCCACGACGTAGCTGTTCCCGAGTACTCGCCGGATCGTCGCGATTCGATCGGCGAGAAAAATCGAAAGAGATTGCTGGTCGCACTCGAGCTGCGCCATCGAGCGCTCACTTGCGGCGCCAAACAACATCGCCATCCTACCCGCACCATTCCCTTTCCACTTTCCGATCGCACCGTACTCCCTGTCACCGGGGATGGAATTCGTGTGCCCGGTAGTCCGGCAGCGCCTTGCCGGAGTCCGTATCTGCTTCACGATCGATTTTAGGCAGGAGAAGTCACCCACGTGTTTTCCGGAGGTTCTTGAATGCGCATGAATCGTACTGTGGCTCTCGTCGTCGGTGGGCTCGTGCTCGCGACATCGGTTGGAGCACAGGAGCAGGTAGAAACGAATACCAAGAAAGCGTCAATGCGTGAGCCGACGTTCACGGATGTCACCGATGCCATGCTCAAGAACGCGCGGACCGACGGAAAGAACTGGGCAATCTACGGGCGAGACTACACCAATCAGCGCTACTCTCCACTCGCGCAGATCACCAGTGCGAACGTAGGCTCGCTCAGAATGGCCTGGATGTTTCAGACCGGCATCTCCCGACTTGGCTCCTTCGAGAGCAGTCCGACGGTCGTCGATGGCGTGATGTACCTGACGACGCCGTACAACACGGCGATGGCTGTCGACGCACGCTCCGGCCAGCAGATCTGGCGGTACGAGCACAAGCCGAGCATCACGGCGCCGATCTATTGCTGCGGTCCGAACAATCGCGGCGTCGCGATCTCCGGCAGCACGGTGTACATGGGAACGCTCGATTCACGCCTCGTCGCGCTCGACTCGAAGACCGGCGCGGTGAAGTGGGATGTCGAAGTCGCCGATCCGGAAGCCGGATACAGCCTGACGATCACACCGCTCATCGTCGACAACTTCGTCATCGTCGGAAGCTCCGGCGCCGAATACGGAATTCGCGGCTTCGTGAAGGCGTACGACAAGAGTGACGGCAAGCTGCAGTGGACATTCTACACACTTCCCGACAAGGGATGGGAAGGCACCTTCGCCGAGAAGACGGGCGAAGGTGAAGATCTGAAGCGCAACATTTCCGCGGAAAAAGCGGCGATGGCGCAGTACGGTGATGCATGGAAGCGCGGCGGCGGATCGGTGTGGATGACGCCAGCCTATGATCCCGCATCGCACAACATTTTTTTCGCAGTCGGCAATCCGTCGCCTGATCTCGACGGCAGCGTCCGTCCTGGCGACAACCTGTATACCGAATCGATCGTCGCGATCGATGCGCGCACTGGCGAGTACAAGTGGCACTACCAGCAGGTGCCGCACGATGTGTGGGACTTCGATGCCACGAGCCCGCCGGTGATCGTCAAGCTGAAGAATGGCAAGACGGCCGTTGCGGAAGCGGGCAAGACTGCGTTCGTCTACGTGCTCGATGCGGAGACGGGGAAGCTCATCCGCAAGTCGGATGAGTTCAACAGGCACGAGAACTACTTCGTGCAGCCGACTGCGCAAGGCGTGCGCATGCTCCCTGGCGCGAACGGTGGCTCGGAGTGGTCACCACCGGCAGTGAACCCGACGCTCGGCTACATGTACGTGCTCGGCCTCGAGCAGCCGATGAATTACATCACGCACTCGGCGCCGTATGAGAAGGGAAAGCTCTGGCTCGGTTCTGCGTTCAAGGCCGTGCCGGGTGAAAAGCAGTGGGGAACGTTCACGGCGATCAACCTGAACACGGGCAAGCGCGCGTGGCAGGTGAAGACGGATCAGCCGATGATCGGTGGCGCACTTGCGACGGCTGGCAATCTCGTCTTCACGGGCGAGGGCAACGGTCACTTCAATGCGTACGATGCGCGCACGGGCAAGTCACTGTGGTCGTTCACTGCTGGCGCTGGATGCAATGCGCCGCCGGTGACGTACACGGTGGATGGCAAGCAGTACATCGCGGTTGCGTGCGGCGGGAACTATCAGCTCGGTTATCCGTTGGGCGATGCAGTGCTGGTGTTCGCGCTGCCCGGCAGTGCTGGTACCACGAAGAAGGCGAAATAGTCGCGACACGCCGGACAGACAATGCTCTGTCCGGCGTGCGCTGCATGGAGGAAATGGTGGGCAGTCATAGACGTGTGATGATGTTGGGAATGTTGGGTCTCGTGATTGTCGTGGGGAGTGGTGCCATCTCGGCAAGGTCGTTGCAGTCACCAGTGCAGTTGGCTGGGCGTGATTGGCAGAGGTTTGGGCCGAAGGAAAAGGAGGCGTATCTGGCCGGATTCATCGCAGGTGCCGCGACGGCGCATGGGAGCGCGGAGGCTGTGAGTCCGGACACGACACCAAGCAAGGCGATCGATGTGATGCGTGCGGCGAAGCAGCTTCCGTATCCGTATTCGGTGTCAGTGTACGCGTCACAGATCGACGACTTTTACTGGTGGGAAAACCATTTGGACGTTCCGATCGTCGATGTATTGGCCAGAACCAATTTGCAGCTGCGGTCACACTGATTCGCGTCGCACTTCTGGCGCACTCCCGTTCACGCGGAGGTGGCAACAGAAACTCGGGTGAAGAAAACTCGTATGAAGGTGTTGTTCCGATCTCTTCGAGATCAAA
>JAQBPY010000232.1 GCA_028287285.1 Gemmatimonadota bacterium | reverse complement strand
GAGCGATCTGTCCAGCGGTGAAGAGAAACCCCTTCGCGACGACGGCCTGGGAATACGGACCGATTGCGGCCGGCGCATGCTCTGTATTGACGATCTGAAGCGACAAGGTTTGTCCCTCTCGTGAATTGCGGTTCGCTGCGGCTCCCTGCGGGCGGATTCTAGCGCGCGGGCTCCGCTACGCCAACCCGAACAGCCGTCGCGTATTCTCTGCCGTCATCCTTCCAAGCGCGGAGACGTCCACCCTGCGCACATCCGCGAGCCGGGCGACGGTAAAGCTCACCCACGCCGGCTCGTTCCGCTTGCCGCGGTGTGGCACCGGCGCGAGGTACGGGGAATCGGACTCCACGAGCAGGCGGTCATCGGGCACGAGACGCAACAACGCAAGATCGTCCCATTTCTTGAAGGTGATGATGCCGCTGAACGACACGTACCATCCACCCTCAACGGCAACCTCCGCCAGGGCCGTGCTCCCTGTGTAGCAATGCAGCACGCCGCGCACGCCATTGGCTGCAGCGGCGCGAATCATCTCGCGGGTGTCGTCCTCGGCGTCCCGCGTGTGGACGACCACGGGCTTGCCAAGCTCCGCCGCGAGCTCCAGCTGCGCACCAAACGCTGCACGCTGCACCTCGCGCGGCGAATGATCGTAGTGGTAGTCCAGGCCGCATTCGCCGATGGCAACGGCGCCACGGGCAATTTCCACACGAATGGCATCGAGGTCCCGCGGGGCGTCGAAGCTGGCCACGTCGTGCGGATGGACACCAGCGGTATGGTAGCAGAAGCCCGGATAATCCGCCGCGAGCTGCGCAGCGCGTGCGGCTGCAGCAAGCGACTCACCGATGCAGACGATTGCCAGTGCGCCGGTTTGACGCGCGCGCGCCACGACGTCTGTCCGGTCAATATCGAACGCGGGGTCGGCCACATGCGCGTGGCTGTCGATGAAGGTCGTCATGGAAATACGAACCGCCGCACTGGGCGGCGGTTGTAGTCAAACACCGACGCGTGCCTCAGCGCGTGCGAGCCGCTACCGGCGGCGCCGACGCAGGACGTGTGGGCGCGGCGGGCGTAGTGGGACGCGCCGCAGACTTCTCGCCGCGCTGGCGCGGCCACTTGCGCTCGATCCAGAGCAGGATCGGGCCGGCGATGTAGATGGAGCTGAACGTTCCCGTGACAATACCGAAGAGCATGATCCACGAGAACGGACGAATGACTTCGCCCGCGAACAGCAGCAGCGAGAGCGTGGCAGCGGCAACCGTGACGTGCGTCAGGATGGAGCGCGGCAGCGTCTCGTTGATGGAGCGATTGAGCACGACGTAGAGCGGCTCCGGACGCGCCTTCTTGAGATTCTCGCGCACGCGATCGAAGATGATGATGGTGTCGTTGAGCGAGTAGCCAATGACGGTGAGCAGTGCGGCAACGACCGTGAGCGACACCTCGAGACGCATGATCGCCAGGAACGCGAGCGTGCTGAAGAGATCGTGTGCCGTTGCGAGCACGGCCGCGACGCCGAAGCGCCACTCGAAGCGGAAGGCGAGATACAGCAGCGTGACAAAGAGCGAGATGACGATGGCAATCATCGCGTTCCGGCTCAGCTCGTCGCCCACGCGTGCGCCGACGATTTCCGTGCGAACGACCTTGGGCTCCGTTGCACCGAACTTCTTGTGCAGCGCCGCCTCGATCTCGCGCGACGCCACTTCGACGTTGTTGACGAGACCACCCTGCGCATGGCCGGCCGCACGAATGGTGAAGTCACGCGGTGAGCCGAACTGCTGGATTTCCGAGCCGGCGTACCCCGCGCCATCCACCGTGGCGCGGATGTCGCCCACATTGGGCGGCTGCTGGAACTGCACCTGCATCAGCGTGCCGCCGGTGAACTCGATGCTCTTGTTGATGCCGTGAATGCCGAGAAATGCCAACCCGCCGACGATGAACACAGCGGTGATGCCCACGGCGATGCGCCAGGGCTTGATGAAATCGTAGTTGGTGCCGTGAAGGATGCGCAGCATGATAGGCTCAGATGCTCAGTGTCTGGGCGCCGCGCGAGCGGTTCAGCCACAGGAGATAGAAGGTCTTCACGACGAAGATCGACGTCAGCATGGACGCGACGATGCCGGCGATGAGCGTGACAGCAAACCCTTTGACCGGCCCTGTGCCGTACTGGTAAAGCACAGCCGCCGTCAGGATCGTGGATACGTTCGAGTCGACGATGGCGGGAATGGCATGACGGAAGCCCTCGTCGATGGCGGTGCGAATGGTCTTGCCTCGATCGAGCTCTTCGCGAATGCGCTCGAAGATCAGCACGTTC
The DNA here is from genome assembly GCA_028287285.1 of Gemmatimonadota bacterium. Taxonomy (GTDB): domain Bacteria; phylum Gemmatimonadota; class Gemmatimonadetes; order Gemmatimonadales; family Gemmatimonadaceae; genus AG11. Next base: position 20,806 of record JAQBPY010000232.1, on the reverse strand, counting down.
GCGTCGACGGCGATACCGATGGACAACACGAAGCCGGCGAGACCAGGCAGCGTGAGCACGGCGTCAAAGCCAGCGAGCGTGGCCAGCGTGTACAGCACGTACAGCGCGAGACCACCCACGGCGAGCATGCCGGAGAACCTGTAATAGGCGATCATGATCACGACGACCAGCGCGATGGCGATGGCACCGGCGCGGAAGGCATTGTTGATGGAATCTTCGCCGAGGCTCGGGCCGATGTTGCGGACTTCGGCCACCTTGAGCGGCACGGGAAGCGCGCCGGCCTTGAGCACGAGCGACAGATCCTGCGCCGCCTGCAGATCGCGGCCCTGACCCATGGTGATCTGGCCGCGTGTGCCGATAGCGCCGTTGATGACCGGCGGACGGCCCATGACCACGTTGTCGAGCACGATGGCCATGAAATCCTTTACATGCTTGGACGTCTCGCGCTGGAACTTGCGACCCCCTTCGTTGCTCAGCGTGAACTCGACGACCGTGCCTTCCATGGTCGCGGCGTTCGGCTTTGCATCGGTGAGCGACTCACCGTTCAGGATTTCGCGCGCATCGAGCAGGTACAGATAGCGATACGTCTTGTTCTGGATCAGCGACGAGTCGCTGCCGAAACGCACCACCTTGCCCGGCGGAAGCGCAGCGACCACCTCTGGCGTGGCCATGAACTTCTTGAGTGCATCCTCGTTGTTGCGGTCAAAGAGGAACTCGCCCGGCATCTGGCCCGCGAGAATCATCTTGGAGACAACACCGCCCGATGCACCGGGAAGCGAGGCCGTGTCCTTTTTTGCACTGTCTGTTTTGGCGCTGTCTTTCTTTGCGCCCACCGCAACAGACTTCGAGGTATCACCGCCGGCGGTCAGCAAGCCGTTCAAGCCGGCGCCGCTCGCGGTGGCGGTGTCGCCAGCCTTGGCCGACGCCCCGAAACCAACCTGCTTGGCAATGGCGTCGAGGCGCGGAAGCACCTTCTCGAACGCCTGCGTCTTGTCCGTGATCTGGAACTGCAGGAACGCCTGATCCTGCGCGATCCTGATGGCACGCTCGCGGTCGTCGATGCCGGGGATGTCGACGATGATGCGATCATTGCCGGCCTTCTGGATGACCGTTTCGGACACTCCCATGCCCTCGATACGCGTACGCACGACCTTGAGCGCGCGGTCGATGGCTTCGGCCTTGTTTGCGATCACGCCCTTGGACTCATCGACTTCGAGCGCCAGGTGCATGCCTCCCGACAAGTCGAGTCCCTTGCGGAGCGGTACACGACGGGTCACGGTATCACGCCAGATCCCGTTCGAATCGCGCTGACGTGTCTTCACATCGCGCGGGAACAATGCCCAAGCGGAGACGAGAACAAGGGCCACGATCAGCCCCAGACGGTACTTCAGGTTGGACATGCGACTACGGGGTGGAGGGAGGAAAGTGCATGGAACCTTTCAAGTTAGCCGACTCGGCAAGGACCGTCAACGCATTTCGGGCGTCTCTTTCATCAACCGCGAGCTGAGCCTTGAGCGCATCGATGCCGTCGAACCGTTGCGTATCACGAAGACGTGCCACGAAATCAACCTGGACGGTTGTACCATAGAAGTCGCCCGATACGTCAAACAAGTGCGCCTCGATGGTACGCCGCTCGTCGCCAAAGGTGGGACGACCGCCAAGATTCATCATTCCGCCAAAGCGCCCGCGGCCCGTTTCCACTGAAACCGCGTATACACCGTCGGGCGGCAGAAGCTTCCTTGGCGACTCTGGCATCACGTTCAGGGTGGGAAAGCCAAGGTCTCGACCTCTCGCCTCGCCAGCCACGACCGTGCCACACACGCCGTAGAGCCGGCCCAATCCTTCCTGCGCCGCCCCGAGGTCGCCCGCAGCGATCGCCGACCGGATGCGGCTGCTGCTCACAGGCTGCCCGTCCGTCGTTTCCACGGGCGGCACGACCTCCACGCCAAAACCGCGCACGGCGCCAAGCTGCCTGAGGGTCTCCACATCGCCCGCCCTGCCGCGCCCAAAGCCGTGATCGTGGCCGATGAGCAGTTCCGCCATGCGCAGGCGGTCACGCAGGAGAACGTCGACGAACTGTTCAGCGGAATGCTGCGCCAACGTACGCGTGAACGGCAGAACGACCACGTAGTCGACTCCCGTTTCAGCAATCGCCGCGAGCTTTTCATCGCGCGTCGTCAACATCAGCGGCGCGACGTCCGGCTTCAGGAGCTCGAGCGGATGCTGCGCGAACGTAAGCAGCACGCTCGCACGCCCGTTCTGGCGCGCCCGCGCCACCAGCCGGTGCAGCACATCAACATGTCCGCGATGCACACCGTCGAACGTACCCACGGTGACGATCGTCCGGTCGACATGTCGCGGCAACATCGATTCGCTCATCCGACTTTCCGCATGACGACGCGTGGCTGCCACGTTTCGCCTGCCGCTTCGGCAAACGCGACCAGCGCTCCGCTGCGCGCATCCACCAGCGCTGCGTTCTGCGAGTCATCACCGAGCCGAGCCACGGTCATCCCGCGAAAGATGCGTTCCGCGTCGTCGCCCTGAAGCGGGATGTGTGGAATGGTGGGCAACGCATCCAGCGCGGGCCGTAGTATTGCGCGCTTGTTCCGGACATCGTCGAGCGATGCAGCATCAGCAACGGCAAACGGGCCACTCCGGGTTCGCCGCAACGCCGCCAGGTGCGCCGCACTCCCGGTGATGCGGCCGAGATCTCTTGCAAGCGACCGAATGTACGTGCCGCCGCCGCAGGTGATGGTCGCGTGGAGCGTGTTGCCGTCCCTGTTCACGTCGCGCCATGCAAAGACCGTAACCTGCGATGGGGCGAGGACGACCTCCTCGCCGGCCCTTGCAACCTCATAGGCACGCCGACCGCCCACGTGTTTGGCCGAATAGGCAGGTGGGATCTGGGAGAGCTCACCGGTAAGCGCGGCGATGGCGTCCGCAATGGCGGCGTCACCCGGCGGCTCGGCATCGCGCGCCGGGGTTCCGAGCAGATCATCGGTGTCGGTCTCGCGGCCGAGCTCGATGACCGCTTCGTATTCTTTCGGCACGCCATCGAGATGCGGCAAGAGGCGCGTTGCGCGGCCCAGGAGCAGCACGAGCAGCCCCGTGGCAAATGGGTCGAGCGTGCCCGCGTGTCCAATCCTCGATTCACCGAATGCGCGGCGCGCCGCGAGCACAACGTCGTGCGACGACACTCCCGCCGGCTTGTCGACGAGGAGCATTCCGTCAGTCGTCTCGTCCCTCATCACTCGCGGGAGAGGGAGCTTCCGGTGGCAGGTCCTTTCGGACCTGCGCGAGGAGCTGCTCGATGTGTGCGGCGTGCGCGATGCTCGTGTCGTTCCTGAACTCGAGCTCGGGCGCAACACGCAACCGGAGCGCACGGCCAACGCGCCCACGCAGGTGTCCCGCAACCGCATCGAGACCTTCAAAGGTTGCGGCGCGCTGTGACTCGGAGCCGAGCACGCTCACGTAGATCTTCGCGTGGCGAAGGTCCCTGGAGCAGTCGACGGCCGTCACGGTCACGAGGCCGAGGATCCGGGGATCCTTGACGTCGCTGGAAAGAAATGTGGCAATCTCTTCGCGCATCGCGGCTGCGACACGGTCCGAGCGATGATGATCAGATGGCACTCGAGCGACCGGTTCGGGAGTGGCGGCGACGGGCGACCGGTCCACGAGGACCGGTCTACCCGACGCGAACCGTCATGCGTTTTGCGGAGCGGATTCGAGCGTCCGTGCGATTTGCTCGGTCTTGTAGCACTCGATCCGGTCGCCGACCTTGAGGTCGTTGAAGTTGTCGATACCGATACCGCACTCGAATCCTTCGCGGACTTCCCGCACATCGTCCTTGAAGCGACGCAGTGAGTGGATGGTCCCTTCGTACACTTCCACGCTGTCGCGGATGATGCGTACGCGGCCGTCGCGGCGAATGATCCCGCTGGTGACCGAGCAACCGGCGATGAGGCCGATCTTCGGCACCTTGAACGTTTCGCGCACCTCGGCTTCGCCGAGCACGACTTCGCGCTGCTCGGGACGCAGCATGCCTTCGAGTGCGTTGCGAACATCCGCCACGGCCTCGTAGATGATGCGATAGAGCTTGATGTCGACGTTTTCACGCTCGGCGGCTGCGCGCGCGTTGTTGTCAGGACGCACGTGGAAGCCGATGATGATGGCACCCGACGCGCGCGCAAGCAGGATGTCGGACTCCGTGATGGCACCCACGCCGCGATGCACCACTTCGACCTTGACCTCGCTCGTGCCCAGCTGCTGGAGCGCATCGGCGAGTGCTTCCGCCGGCCCGCCCTGATCCGCCTTGATGAGGATGCGGAGCGCACGTGCTTCACCGCCGCTGGACTGCGACATGAAGTCTTCGAGCGTGACACCACCGCGGGTGTTGCGACGACTCTTGGCCTCGCGATCGAGACGCTCACGACGCTGCGCGACTTCACGTGCGGCGATGGCATCTTCCACCACGAGCAGCTGATCGCCGGCCATTGGAACGCCGGCAATACCGAGCACCTGCACCGGAATGGCCGGACCAGCAGACTTGACGGTCTTGCCGCGCTCGTCGAGCAGCGCGCGGACGCGGCCGGAGTACATGCCGCAAATGAAATCATCTCCGACCTTGAGCGTGCCGCTCTGCACGAGGACCGTTGCGACCGGCCCCTTGCCCGCATCGAGCTGTGCTTCGACAACCGTGCCCGTGGCGCGCTTGTCCGGATTGGACTTGAGGTCGAGCAGTTCCGCCTGAAGGAGGATCTGCTCGAGCAATGCCTCGATGCCCGTTCCGTTCTTTGCCGAGATCTCCGTACTGAGCGTCGTTCCGCCAAAGTCTTCGAGCACGACACCGTGCTGCAGGAGATCCTGCTTCACCTTCATCACGTTCGCCTGCGGCAGATCCACCTTGTTGATGGCGACGATCATCGGCACACCCGCGTTCTTGGCGTGCGAGATGGCCTCGATGGTCTGCGGCATTACCGCGTCATCGGCCGCGACGACGAGAATGACTTCGTCGGTGACCTGCGCTCCGCGAGCACGCATGGCCGTGAATGCTTCGTGGCCAGGGGTATCGAGGAACGTGATCATCTTGCCGTTGGCCAGCTCCACGTGGTATGCGCCGATGTGCTGGGTGATACCGCCCGCTTCGCCCGCGACCACGTTTGCCTTGCGGATGTAATCGAGCAAGGACGTCTTGCCATGGTCGACGTGACCCATGATGGTGACGATGGGCGGACGCGGCTTGAGCTGCTCGGGCTCGTCCGTGACGACGGACCCGACTTCTTCCGCCTGGTACTCGTCTTCGCGAACGGCCTGGAAGCCGAACTCACCGGCGACGATCTCGATCTGGTCGAAGTCGAGCCGCTGGTTGACGGTGAGCATGAGCCCGAGATTCTTGTAGGCGAAGCCGACGATTTCCGTGGGCGACCCCTTCAGGATGGACGCGAGCTCCGTGACGGTGATGAACTCGTTGACGCGCACCAGCTTCTTTTCGCGTTCGACTTCGGCCACACGCATGGCTTCGGCTTCTTCGCGCATGCCGCGGCGGTCGACACGACCGCGGCGATCGGGCGCGCCGCGCATGGAGGCCATGGTCTTGGCGATGTTCGCATCCACGACTTCCTGATCCACCGAGCCCCGCTTGCCCTTCTTTCCACGTGCGCGCGATGGTGTGCTGGGCCCTGTGCCCGGCGCTCCCGCTGCCGGCGGATTGCCGGGAATCTGGCGTCGATCGTCGCGACGGGTCGTCTGGCCGCCAAAACCACCTGGCGAGGCCGACGCGACCGGACGCGGCGGAAATGGCGAGCCCGGCGACGCGGCACGCGGACGTGGTGCGCCTGGCGTGATGGGACGCGGGCGGGGCCGATCGGAGCCAGCGGCCGACGGTAGCGGCGATGACGACGCGGCTGGACGAGGTGCCTCGACACGCGGTGCCTCAACTGGCGCCGGTGCCGCGGGTGGAGCTTCAACAACGGACGACACTTCGCGGGCTTCTGCCGCCTGGGCATCGTGCTGTGCACGCTCTTCTGCGGCGGCCGCGGCACGGGCCGCGGCAATCTGTTCCGCACGGGCGGCGGCAGCAGCGGCTTCTGCCGCCTCACGCTGCTCGCGCTCTGCGCGCTCGGCCGCATGCGCTGCTTCGGCGGCTTCGTTTGCTGCCGCCTCGACGGCGGCGACTTCCGCCGCGGCATCCGCGGCCGCCTGCACGTCTGCTGCCTTACGGCGGCGGCGTACGGGCTCGCCTGCCACGGCCACGTCGGGCGCCGCAACAGGCGCCGCCTCGACGACAGGTGCCGTGGCGGCCCCCCGACGACGGCGCGCCGGTGCCGGCGGTGCCGCCTGCTTTTGGGCGCGCTCGCGCTTTTCGCGCTCCCAGCGGGCGCGAACGCGAGCGACTTGCTCGTCCGTCAGAGGGCTCAAATGGCTGCGTACGGGCACATCCATCACACGAAGCAGACCCAGCACTTCGTCAGCGGAAATCCCGAACTCACCGGCCATATCATGTACGCGAAGCTTGCTCAAACTGCCTCCTGTGGGGTTCCCTCGGAACCCGACTCCACCAGATCACGAATGCCTTTCGCGAGCTGTCGATCAACAATCCCGATTACCGCTGCGGACTCGCGTCCGGCCGCACCACCAAGCGCCGCAGCGCTTGGCACCTCCACAAATCTAACGCGCCTGGCATTCAGGAGCGGTACGATCTTGTCCAGGCTGTGCCGAGAGGCGTCCATTGCCACGATGGCGTAGGCGACCTTGTTCTTCTTGGCTCCTTCGCGCACCTGCTCGACACCAACAATTGCCCCCTTGCCGCGCACACCAAGCCCCACCAGACGAAGCAGCTTCGCGTGGTCCATCGCCGAGAGCGTCACTCAGTGGCGCCCTCGCCCTTGGCGGACGTCTTGCCTTCTTCGGACGTCTCCTCCATGGTCAGCTCGTCGAGGAAGGCAATGATGCGATCCGCCTCTTGCGGCGCGATGCCTGCCAGCCGCAGGAAGTCGTCACGCTCGAGATCGATGATGTCGTTCAGGGTGCGGTAACCGGCCTCGTTGAGGACGGCCACGGTGCCCGGATTCATGCCCTCGAGCTCGGACAGCGCAACATCCGCCGCCTCTTCGCTCTCGATCTCACCAGGCAGCGGCGCGAAGATCTGCTCGGCGCCGCCCTTTTCGAGCCACTCGCGGCTCGAGTACAGGTCGATCTTCCAGCCAGTGAGCTCGGACGCGAGGCGTACGTTCTGTCCGTTGCGCCCGATAGCGAGCGACAGCTGGTCTTCGTCAACGACCGCCTGGATGGTTTTGCTGACGCCGTCACTGAACACGCGCGCCACCTTGGCCGGTGCGAGGGCGAGCTTGGCAAAACGCTCCGGATCCGACGACCAGGGCACGATGTCGATGCGCTCGCCGCCCAGCTCATTCACCACCGTCTGCACGCGCGAGCCCTTGAGGCCCACGCACGCGCCCACGGGATCGATGCTGTCATCGCGGGAGAACACGGCGATCTTGGTGCGGCTGCCCACTTCGCGCGCGGTGGCGCGGATTTCTACGATGTTCTGCTGGATCTCGGGCACCTCGAGCTTGAACAGCGCCTTGACGAACAGTCCGTCGGCTCGGCTCAGGATGAGGCGCGGGCCCTTGGGGGTTTCCTCGACGCGCTTGAGCACGGCGCGGATGGGCTCCCCTTGATGGAAGTGCTCGCGATGATTCTGCTCGCGGTACGGAATGATGGCTTCCGCCTCGCGGAACTTGTTGAGCATGACCACCAGCTTGCCGCGCTCGATCTGCTGGATTTCGCCGGACAGGAGATCACCTACCCGCGAGGCAAACTCGTCGCGGATCTTGGTGCGCTCGCCTTCACGGACACGCTGGATGATGCGCTGCTTGGCGGCCTGGATGGCGGCGCGGCCGAAGACGGAGAAGTCGAGGGGCTCTTCCATCACGTCGCCCAGCTCGAAGCCTTCGTCGAACAGCTTGGCTTCTTCGACGGAGATCTCGCGGGCCGTGTCCTCGACCGTTTCGACGACCGTCTTGAGGACGGTGATCTTGATCTCGCCCTTGACGTCGTCGATCTCGACTTCAGCCTGGACGGTTGGACCGTACTTCTTGGCCAGCGCGGCCATGAAACCGTCCTGCAGAAGCCCGTAGAGCTCCGTGCGGTCGAGCTGCTTCGAGTTCGACAATTCGCGGAACGCCGCCAACATCTCTGCGGAACTGACCATCCAAGACCTCACTCGAGAAGAGCCGTGTGATTCGACGACTCGTGACCTGATCTATGAAAAGCGGAATGCCAGCCGTGCCTCCTTGACCGAGGCGAGCGGAATCCGCTTTGCTTCTCCTTTCTCGGGCCGCAGCGTGACTGCCGCGACCCCGCCCTCGTCGTCGAGCGCGATGATTTCCGCTTCGAAGCGGCCGCCGAAATCCGGCGCCAGCACACTTGCCCACCGCCCGATGAACCGACTCCACTCCGCGGGTGTCCGGAGCGGGCGCTCACCGGGCGACGACACCTGCAGGACATACCGTTCTGACACCAGCGACCCACCATCCAGCCGAGCTTCTACCGCCCGTGACGCGACGGCACAATCGTCGACGGTGACCTTTTCACCGTCGCGCCGGTCGATGCGGACCTCGAGCACCGGACGGGATTTCGTGCCTCCCTGCCTGAGCTCGACGAGATCGAAACCGTGCTCGTCAAGTGCCTCTGCGACAACACGTTCCAACGCTTCGTTCATGTTGTCTCTAGGGAACCTTCCGCCAATAAAAAATGTGGGGAGCATCCCCCACATACAGCGGGCGCCTTTTGGGCGCCCACACCTCTAAAGTAGGGTAAGGGCGGGCTGAGGTCAAGAACGAGCCAACGCGCTGTGAGCGTCTCGGCGAGTCCCGTGCCCCTGGCGGTGTGCGATCAGGATACGCGGGCGATAACGCCCAGCTGTCGTCCCGGGTCGCCGGCGCGGTGGGAGAAGAACCGGTCGTTGTCGCATTTCGTGCACAGCGGACTCACCGTGATCTCGCGCACGCCCACTGCGGCCGCGTGCCCCGCGATTACCGCGCGCAGGTCGATCGTCGTCTTTTTGCCGGGGTTCGTGCCCGTCAGCTGCGCGTACACATCCGCGCTCACCTCGTAGCAGGCGCCACAGATGGCGGGACCGCAGTGCACGCGGAGATCCGCGGCCGCATGGCCGCTTTCGGTAAAGAGTGCGATGGCCTTGTCCGTGATGCGTGCCGCCGTGCCGCGCCAGCCGGAGTGCAACGCCGCAATGGCGCCCGACGGATGAGCAATGAACACCGGCACGCAATCGGCCACCGTCACGGCCATCGCCGTCCGGCCATCAACCGAGATATGTCCGTCGGCAGACTCCCCGCGAAGCCAGCCGGTCCAACCGCCTTCATGACGAACGATCGTGCTGCCATGCACCTGCACCGCGGTGCCCAGCCGGTGGTTCCGACCGGAGACCAGGGTGCGCAACGCGCTCCAGCGAGCCATCACCTCGGCCACCGGCTCCTGGCTCGCCGTGCCGAAGCTGCCTGCGGCGCGGCCAGTCGTGAACGCGAGCACACCCAATTCCGCAAATGATTCCACGACCTCCCCGCCGTCGCGCACGTCGGGGAGGAGGGAGGCCGACGTCATCGCGAGCGGCGGTCCTCGACGCGCTCGATCTTCGCGCCAAGTGCCCGGAGGCGCTCGTCGATGCGCTCATAGCCGCGCTCGATCTGGCGCACATTATCGATGATGCTTTCGCCCTCGGCACACAGGGCAGCGAGCAACATGGCCATGCCGGCGCGGATGTCGGGCGACTCCACCTGGGCGGCATGCAGCTTGGACGGCCCCACGACGACGGCGCGATGTGGATCGCACAGCACGATGCGCGCGCCCATGCCGATGAGCTTGTCCACGAAGAAGAGCCGGGACTCGAACATCTTTTCATGAATGACGATCACACCGCTGCACTGCGTTGCCGTGACCAGCGCGATGGACATCGTGTCGGCGGGAAATGCCGGCCAGGGCTGGTCCTCGAGCTTGGGCACCGCGCCGCCCATGTCGCTCCGGATGACCATCTCCTGGCCGGACGGGACCACTAGATCCTCGCCTTCGATGCGGCACACCACGCCGAGCCGCTCGAAGCCCATGAGAGTGGAACGGAGATGCTCCACGCCGGCGCGCTCGATGGTGATCTCCGACTTCGTGACCGCGGCAAGCCCGATGAAGGAGCCCACTTCGATGTGATCCGGCCCGATCTCGTGCGTGCATCCATGGAGCGGGCGTCCACCCTGGATCGTGATGGTATTGGTCCCGATGCCGTCGATGCTGGCGCCCATGGCCACGAGGAAGCGCGCCATGTCCTGCACGTGCGGTTCGCTGGCCGCGTTGCGGAGCACCGTGGTGCCTTGGGCTGCCGTCGCCGCGGCCAGCGCGTTCTCCGTGCCCGTGACGCTTGGCTCATCGAGAAAGACGTCTGCGCCCTTGAGCTTGCTGGCGCGGATCGTATATGCGCCATTGACGTCGAACGAAGCACCGAGCTGCTGGAGTGCCAGAAAGTGCGTGTCGAGGCGCCGGCGTCCGATGACGTCGCCGCCGGGGGGCGGCAGCACCACTTCGCCACAGCGCGCGAGCAGCGGCCCCGCGAGCAGGATGGACGCACGGATGTTGCGGCACAGCTCGGGGTTGAGCTGCGCGGCATGAATGGACTTGGCGTGGATGGTGAGTGCGTTGCGACTCGTCCACTCTGCCTGGGCTCCCACGGACTTCAGGAGTTCCACGAGTGTCTCGACGTCCCGGATGCGTGGGACGTTGGTGAGGTGGACCGGCTCATCGCAGAGAAGCGCCGCGGCCACGATGGGCAGCGCGGCGTTCTTGTTGCCCGAGGGTCGAATGCGTCCTGACAGGGGGTGGCCCCCTTGGACAACGTACTGCATGGCTGGCATAGAGACGTTTGGTGGACCGTGCCGTGGATGTGCACGGCGTGAACGAGCGGAAACATCCCCAGGGCGCAGTCATGGGTCAAGCGAAGCGCCGCAATTCGCCCATGCACGGTTCGCGCCGCTGGGCGAATGTCGCGCCAAACGCTCGCGCCGGGTTGACACTCCCCACGCCTGCCGTCAAGATGCCGTTCATCGAACTCGAGTGGCCCCGCCCTTGCACACGGCGAGCGTGGCGCCATACGCCGAATCAATTTCTAGCCCCGGTTGCCGATGATCGTCTCGTTGCTGCGCGATGGCGGGTTGTTGCTGTTGCAGGCGGCACATACGGACACCGTGATCATGCGTCGTGCGATGCAGGATACGAGCTGGCCGCAGCAGACCGCGGCGATCCTGAGTGCACTGATGTCGCTGGGAATCCTGGCGCTGGCGGCGGCCATCATTCCGGCGGCGCGGAATTTCCGGAAGAGTTATGCGAAGGTGGATCTGCTGCTGGGACGGTTGAACGAGGAGATCCTGCCGGTGCTCAAGAAAGCGGGCACGGTGGTGGAAAACATGGAGTACATCACCACGTCCGTGCGGGGCGACATCGACCTCGTGAAGTCGTCGATCGAGCTGGCGCACGAGAAGCTGGTCCAGGCGGTGGCCCTCACGGAGCAGCGGTTGAACGATTTCAACGCATTGCTCGAGGTGGCGCAGGACGAGGCAGAGGCAGTGTTCGTCGCGACGGCGTCGACGGCGCGCGGGGTGCGCACCGGGGTGGCGTCGCTTCACCATGAGGACGATGAGGAGGACGCGGAGGACGCGCCCCTCCCGACGTCAGAGGAGTTGGATGATGGCTACGACGATTCCGATCGGCAGCAAGCGGGGACCTCGCGTCCGCGCGTCCGCAAGCGCAGCCGCGGCTGGGCGTGACGCGCAGTACGATCTTCTCACCGCGGCGCTCATTGGAGCGGCCATCGGTGCAACGGCAACCCTCCTGCTCCGGCGCGGTCCGTCGGGCGAGCGGCCCATGTCACCCGTGCTCCGCGGCGCACGGCGTGCCGGCAAGCTCGCCGGCAGCTCCGCCCTTCGGGCCGGCGCCGCGGGTGCCCTCTGGGCACGCGACCACGGCGGCGAGCTGCTCGACCAAATTCCCATCGAGCGTATCGAGAGCGAGGTCCGCGATACGGTGGGTACGGCGCGCGAGCGCATCGACGGGTTCGTTCGGCACGAGCTCCGCGACCTGCGGCGCGCGCTCCGGCAGCAGCGGAAGCGCCTGGGGGTCTAGGACAGTCCCGGGCATCGTGGCGCGAGCGGGTGGGTTGGCCCTGCTCGCGCTGGTGTTCATTGCCCTTTCACCGCACGCGGCGTACGCATGGACGCCGGGCACACATGTCTTCCTTGGCGAAGCCGTGCTACGCTCGCTCGTGCAGCTGCCAACCCCCATTGCGGATTTGCTCCGCGCGTTTCCGTATGACTTCCTGTACGGATCCATCGCGGCCGACACGAGCATGGCCAAGAAGTACGTGCCCACCGGGCGCCATTGCCACTCGTGGAACGTGGGGCTGGAAATCCATTCTGCGGCACGGGACGAGCCAATGCAGGCCTTCGGGCTCGGTTACCTGGCGCATCTGGCGGCAGACTCCATTGCCCACAATCATTTCGTCCCCAAACAGCTCGCCATCACGGCCAGCACCTCCGCGCTCGGCCACAGCTATTGGGAGAGCCGCTTCGAGACGCACCTGGGGCCGGCGTGTGCGCGACAGGCGCGCGATCTCATCCTGCTCGACCATTCCCGCGCGGACGGCCTGCTCGACGATATCCTCAGCCCGACCATCTTCAGCACGCAGACCAACCGCCGGCTCTTTCGTGGAATGGTGCACGCCGCCGATAGCGAAGGTTGGCAGCGCATCTTCGGCCTCATGACGGAGAACAGCCGGTGGGATCTGGCGGACGCCGAGGTGGGCCGGTACCTGGGGCATACCTACGACTACATCATGGACTTCCTGGTCCAGTTCGACCAGTCGTCGCCGTTCAAGCTCGACCCCTCCGGCGACGACGCGCTACGCATGGCGAAACAGGTTCGCAAGGATGCGCTCCGCTCGGGCGGGCCGGAACGCGTGCAGGAAGAAGCAGAGCGTCACTTTGGCTTGCCCACCGCCTCGCTTGGCTATGTGGACAAGCTCGTGAAGCCGCTTTACGTACCAAGTCGCGCGACGAGCTGACTGACCATCTTCGGGTCTGCGCGGCCCTTTGATTTCTTCATCACGGCGCCAATCAACACACCCTGCAGGCGCTTCTCGCCGCCGCGAAAGCGCGCGGCTTCATCGGGCATTTCGGCCAATACTTCCTTGATCCAGGCGGACAGCTGCGAGTCGTCGTCGACCTTGATGAGGCCCTCGCGGTTCGCGATGTCCAAGGGCGCATCGCCGCTCACGATCATCTGCGCGAAGACGCGCTTGGCGGACGTAAGGGTAACGGTCCCGTCGCGAACGAGCCTGAGCAGGTCACCGAGCGCAGCGGCGGCAACGGGAAAGTCCGCAATGTCCTGGCCGGTCTGCTTGAGCTGGGCGAGAACGTCGCCCATGACCCAGTTCGCGGCGGTCTTCGGCTCGCCTGATGCCGATGCGAGCGTCTCGAAGTATTCGGCAATGCGCGGGCTCGACGTGAGGACGTCGACGTCGTACGCGCTCAGACCGAAGGCCGCGGTGAACCGGCGACGCCTGGCAGCGGGCAATTCCGTTAAGCCGTCCCTAATGCGATCGATCCACGCCTGCTCAAGAACGAGGGGTGGAAGATCGGGCTCGGGAAAGTAGCGATAATCATGACTACCTTCCTTTGAACGTGTTGGCCGAACATTCACACCGTCCCATAGCATGGTCTGCTGGACGATGGGCTCTCCTGCCTCGAGCAGGCTGACATGACGGGCGAATTCCACGTCGATGGCCCGCTCCACGCCGGAAAATGAGTTGAGGTTCTTAATCTCAGTCTTAGTTCCCAAAGTGGTGGCGCCGCGGCGCCTGGCACTCACGTTCGCGTCAACGCGCAGGCTTCCCTCCTCCATGCTCACGTCGCTCACGTCCACGTACTCGAGGATCAACTTGAGCTCGCGCAGATAGGAGCCCGCCTGCTCCGCCGACCGGATGTCGGGCTCGCTCACGATCTCGACCAGTGGCGTGCCAGAGCGATTCAGGTCGATAGCCGAGACACCGGGAAAACGATCGTGGATGGACTTTCCCGCGTCTTCCTCCATGTGGACGCGCGTGATCCCGATGCGCACCGGCGGAAAGTCTCCGCGAGGCACCGTATCGATGAAGCCATCTGTCGCGAGCGGCTGGTCGAACTGCGAGATCTGGTAGCCTTTGGGGGAATCGGGATAGAAATAGTTCTTGCGCGCGAAGATGGACATTGGATGCAGCGTGCATCCCAGGGCCAGTGACGCACGTGTCGCCAGCTCGACGGCATGGGCGTTGGCGACGGGCAGGGCGCCAGGCAACGCGAGACACACGGGACACGTATTGGCGTTGGGCTGCGCTCCGAACTGCACCAGGCAGCCGCAGAACAACTTGGTGCGCGTCTTGAGCTGCACGTGGACTTCAAGCCCCACAACGAGCTCCCAATCACCAGCGGTGCTCATGTCTGCGCCTCGGCGCCTAGGGCACGCTCGAGTGCGTACGCGGCCGAGAACATCTTCATCTCGTCGAAGTGCGCCGCCATGAACTGGCCGCCGACCGGAAGCCCGTCGATGCGCCCGATAGGCTGCGACATGGCCGGTATGCCCGCAAGATTTGCCGTGACCGTGAAGATGTCGCTCATGTACATCTCGTACGGATCGGATATCGCGCCAAGTTTGAACGCCGTCGTTGGTGCGGTAGGCGTGAAGAGGACGTCGACACCACCGGCAAACACCCGCCGGAAGTCACTGGCGATGAGAGTCCGGACCTGCTGCGCCTTTCGGTAATACGCATCGTAGTAGCCCGCACTCAGCACATAGGTGCCCAGGAGAACACGCCGTGTCACTTCGGCGCCGAAACCCTGGGAGCGTGTTGCCTCGTACATGCCTTTGAGACCATCGCCTTCCATGCGCAATCCGTAGCGCACACCATCAAAGCGCGCGAGGTTGGACGACGCCTCCGCAGGTGCAACGATGTAGTAGACCGGAATGGCCATGCTCGTATGCGGCAGTGACACGTCCCGAACTTCCGCACCCAGCACGCGGAGATGGTCGAGCGCCGCATCGCATCGCGCCCGAATGCGATCGTCGAGCGAGTCGGGGAAATATTCACGTGGCCGCCCAATCACCATGCCCCGTACATCGGACTCGCGTGCGGACTGGTAGTCCGGAACGGGAAGGTTCGCGCACGTGGAGTCGTATGGATCGTGACCAGCGATAACGCGGAGCGCGCGGGCAGCGTCGTCAACGTGGGTGCCGAATACCCCGACATGGTCGAGTGATGACGCATAGGCCACGAGACCAAACCGGCTCACGCGACCATACGTGGGCTTTACACCAACCACACCGCAGAACGACGCCGGCTGCCGCACGGAGCCGCCGGTTTCCGACCCGAGCGCGATTGGTGTGATGCCCGCCGCTACGGCGGCAGCAGAACCGCCCGACGATCCACCGGGTACACGGTCGGGCGCCAGCGGATTTTTTGTTGGACCGTACGCGCTGTGCTCGGTGGACGACCCCATCGCGAACTCGTCCATGTTCGTCTTGCCTACGAGCATGCCCCCGGCGTCGCGCAGCTTCCGGATGACCGTCGCTTCGTATGGACTGACGTATCCTTCCAGCACGCGGGATCCACATGTGGTGGGCAGCTCGAGCGTGGCGATGTTGTCTTTCGCCACATAGGGCACGCCGAGCATGAGGGCGTTGTTTCGTGTGTCGATGAGCGCGGCGGCCGCTGCGGCCTGACCCGCGGCACATTCAGCGGACGTCCACAGCAGGATGTTCAGGGCCTCGCGACCAGCACCCACATCAGTTGCCCGCGCGACCGACGCATCGATCGTGGACTCCGGAGTACATGTGCGCGCGGCAGTCTCGTTTCGAATGTTGGACGACGAGCTCAATGGCGCGGTCTTCATTCGCTCGCCGACTCGTGGCTCGACAACCGCGGAACGAGCAGCAGACTCTCCCGGACAGAGGGCGCAAAACTCTCGAGCGGGCGCGCGAGCGCGAGAGGCCGGCTGTCATCTGTGCGTAGCGGAAGCGCGATGGTGCCAACGCCAAGGGCTTCACGCACGCCGTCAGTGTCCACCGCGGAGAGCGCGTCCATGTGTGCCAGAATGCCATTCAACTCCGTCACGAGGGCATTCGCGCGCTCGTCCGTAACACCCAGCCGGGCGAGCGTCGCGATGTGGCGAACGTCGTCGAGCGTGATGGACACTATTCGTCGTCCCGTTCGAGGTTCGCCTGCGCAACCACGAGCGTTTTGCGGCCAATTGCTTCATCGTCGAAATCGATCTTTGCCTTCAGGTCCTTTCCGGCGCCCGCGAGCTCGGCAATCCTGCCACTGCCGAACTTGCGATGTTTGACCCGTGCCCCAACGGCGATGAGAGCCGCGTCCTGCGACATCTCCGCCTCTTCAACCGGTGCGACGCGCGTGACCGGCGTGCCTGGCCGCCGCTGCGACGCGCTGGGTGGGAAGGCGGTGTCGCGTGATGCCCAGTCGTCCTGCATGGGGCGGTCGACGACGCGTGCGCGTGAGTTGCCCCACTGGCTCCCGCCGCCGAGGGACTGCATGAACGACCGGCCGGAGCTACGCACCTTGATGGTCTTGCGCTGCTCCAGCATGGACTCGGGAATGGCCTGCAGGAAGCTCGACGCCTTGGATTGCATGAACTCCCCGTTCCGCCGCCGTTCTTCGGCGTGCGTGAGGATGAGCTTCTTTTCCGCGCGCGTGATGCCGACGTAGAAGAGCCGCCGTTCCTCTTCGAGGAGCGTTGGGTCGTCAAACGCCTTTGCCAGCGGAAACAATCCGTCCTCGAGCCCCGTGATGAACACGACGGGGAACTCGAGACCCTTCGCGTTGTGCAGCGTCATCATGGTGATGGCATCGGCGTCGGGACCGAGCTTGTCGAGCTCCGCCACGAGCATGGCACGCTGGAGGAAATGATCCAGCGGGGTGAGCCCCACCTCGCCTTCCTCGTCGGATACCTGTTCGGATGCACTCACGGCGAGCTCACGGATGTTCTGCAGCCGCTCCTCGGACTCGGCACCTTCGGCCTTCAGGTACTCGTCGTAGCGGACACCACGCACCACCTCGTCGAGCAATTCGTCCACCGCCGCTTCGCGCGCCGACTCACGAAACTTTCCGATGATGTACGCGAATTCGCGCAGGGCGGTCTTCGCGGCCGGGCGCATCGTGGCGATCAAGTCGGGACGGTCTGCCGCGAGGAGCATGGGCACGCCGGCTTCGCGCGCGATGACCGCGAGCATCTCGATGCTCGTGTCGCCCAGGCCTCGCTTGGGAACACTCACCGCCCGGCGAAATGCCTCGTCGTCTGCCGGGTTCGCGATGAGCTTGAGGTAGCTCATCAGGTCGCGCACTTCGCGGCGATCGTAGAAACGCACCGTTCCAACGAGACGATACGGCAGCGCCTTCTTGCGCATGGACTCTTCGAGCGCGCGGCTCTGCGAATTGGTGCGATAGACGATCGCAAAGTCGCGGAGTTCGGGGCTGGACGGCTGTCCGCGGCGTGTGACGATTTCATCGACGACGAAATCCGCCTCGTCGCGCTCGTCGAGACACCGCACAACAGTCACCCGTTCGCCGCTCGCGCGCGTGGGGCGCAGCGTCTTGCCCATGCGCCCCGTGTTGTTCTCGATGACCACGTTCGCGATCTCGAGCACCTCGGGCGTGCTGCGATAGTTCTCCTCGAGGCGGACCACGTGCGCTTCGGGAAAATCCTTCTTGAAGTCGAGGATGTTCCTGATGTCCGCCCCGCGCCAGCCGTAAATGGACTGGTCATCATCGCCCACCACGCACAGGTTGCCATGGCCACCGGCGAGCAGCTTGATGAACTGGTATTGCGCGCGGTTGGTGTCCTGATATTCGTCCACCAGGATGTAACGGAACTTGCGACGATATTTTTCGAGCTCCGCCGCATCCTGACTCAGCATCCTGACGGGCAGGAGAAGCAGGTCATCGAAGTCGACGGCATTGGCCTTGCGCAGGTCGTCGCCATACTCGCGATACACGGTGGCAACGGCCTTGGAAAACGGATCCATGGCCAGCTGCTCGTATTCGGCGGGATACACGAGCGCATTCTTGGCGTCCGAGATCTTGCCGTGTACACCGCGCGGGGTGAACTGCTTGGTGTTGATGCGGTGCCGTTCCATGATGCGCTTCACCACCGTCTGCGCATCGTCCTGATCGTAGATGGTGAACGACTGGTTCAGGCCAACGATGTGCGGCGCAGACCGAAGCATGCGCGCGCCAATGGCGTGAAAGGTTCCAACCCACATCCCGGAAGGGGCGCGGCCGAGCAGACGGCCGATGCGCAGCTTCATCTCGCCGGCGGCCTTGTTGGTGAACGTGACCGCGAGGATACGGCTCGGATCGACTCCCAGGTGATCGATGATGCGCGCGAGCCTGGTCGTGAGCACCCGCGTTTTCCCGGAGCCCGCACCCGCGAGCACCAGCAACGGCCCTTCGGTCTGTAATACTGCTTCGCGCTGCGCGGGATTCAGTCCCTCGAGCAGCACATCATCTGTCGCAATTGCCATCAGGGTAAGATAATCTCGAACGACGCCCCGCGGTCCGATGGGATCAGGCGAAGTGTGCCGCCGTGATTCTCGCTGACGATGCGCCGCGCGAGCGAGAGGCCGATGCCCCAGCCGCTGGTCTTCGTGGAAAACCCGGGCTCGAAGATGCGCCCGCGCAGCTCGCGCGAGATCCCGGGGCCATCATCGGAAACGGATACACGTGCGCCGCCCTCGGCACGCGCCGCCGTGAGCAGCTCGATGCGGCCACCGCGGCCGGCCAGCGCATCAACGGCATTCTTGACGAGCACCTCGAGCGCCCATTCCAGGAGCACCGCGTCGCCCTTGATGAGCACGGGCTCATCGGGCGGCCTGATGTCGATGGTGACCGCATGCTTGAGCTTCGGGACGCGTGCCCGGAAGTATGTGCCCAGCCGCTCGACGAGCGCGGAGACGTCGACGTCGTCCCGGCGCGGCTCGCGCCCGATTCGCTCGAAGCGGTGTGCCACGCGGTCGAGCCGCAGCATGTCCGCACGCATGTTGTCGACGACCGCCTGGGTAGGTCCGTCGGTGCCACGTTCCTCGATGATCTCGATCCACCCGCTCAGGCTGGAGAGGGGCGTGCCCAGCTGATGCGCCGACTCGCGCGCCATGCCGGCCCACACGCGCTCACGCTCGGCATTTCCACGCGTGCGCACGATGTACACCGCCGCGAACAGGAGCACGAGCGCACTCGCCGCCTGAACGATGGGAATGATGCGCAGCCATTTGACGAGCGCGGTATTGCCGAAATGGATCTGCCCCGTCAATGAATCGATGACGGGCCTGTTCTCGAGGTCCAGCTCGCGAGCATACACGCGGAGCTTTGCCGAGTCCGCGGCGATGTCCGCGGGAACGTTGGCGTTGAAGATCGGCGTTCCCTTCGTATCCGTGACCACGAGCGGAATGCCCTGCGCGCTGATGCTCGTTGTCAGGTCGAGCAGCGCGAGCTTGGACGCATCCTCGCTGGTGTCGCTCGTCGCGCGAAAGATGCGCGCATACATCTGGCTGGAGCTGCGCGCCTCGGACTGGAGGTCGAACACCGCACGACGCGTCACGAGCACGTACGATGACAGCAGGACGAGCAGCAGTACGCCGATGACCAGCTCGGGCAGGCCCCGACGCATCCTTGCTACCCGATCCGGTCGGTCCCTACATATCGCCGCAGCACATCGGGAACGAGCACGCTGCCATCCGGCTGCTGGTAATGCTCCAGGATGCAGGCGATGGTGCGCGGAAAGGCCAGTCCCGACCCGTTCAGCGTATGGATGAATTTCGCCTTTTCACCCTTGGCCGGCCGATAACGAATGTTGGCACGCCGCGCCTGAAAGTCGGTGAACGTGCTCACGGAGCTGACCTCGAGCCAGCTGCCGACACCGGGTGCCCATGCTTCGAGGTCGTACGTCTTTGCACTCGAAAACCCCGTGTCACCGGCCGCGAGCAGCTTGACGCGATACGGAATGCCCAGCTGCTGGAGCATGGCTTCGGCGTGGCTGAGCAGCAGTTGAAGCTCGCTCCCGGAATTCTCCGGCGTGCAGTATCGCACGAGCTCGACCTTGTCGAACTGGTGCATGCGCTGGATGCCACGGGTGTCCTTGCCCGCCGACCCTGCCTCGCGGCGAAAGCACGGGGTATAGGCACAAAATCCCATGGGCAGCATGTCCGCGTCGAGGATTTCGTCGCGATAGAGATTCGTGACCGGGACTTCGGCGGTTGGAATGAGAAACAGGTCGTCGCCCGCAATTTTGTACGCGTCGTCCTCGAACTTGGGCAGCTGGCCGGTGCCGGTCATGGTGGCCCGATTGACCAGCATGGGCGGCCAGATTTCCTCGTAGCCATGCGTATCGGCGTGACTGTCGACGAAGAAATTCATGAGCGCGCGCACCAGGCGTGCACCAGCCTTCCGATATACCACGAAGCCCGAGCCACTGATTTTCGCGCCGCGCTCGAGGTCGAACAGACCGAGCGCGCTTCCAACGTCCCAATGCGGCTTCACGCCGTTGGCCTCGCGCGGGGTGCCCCAGCTGCGGACGACAACGTTGTGCTCTTCTCCGCCGGCGGGAACATCGGCAAGCGTGATGTTGGGGATCTCGAGCAGAAAGCCGCCCAGCTCCTGCTCCACGGCCGCGAGCTCCACGTCGAGCGTGCCGATTTCCTCGCCAAGGGT
>JAQBPY010000196.1 GCA_028287285.1 Gemmatimonadota bacterium | reverse complement strand
GCGATGACGAGCAGCGCGATGCCGCCGATTTTACGACCCACGGATTGCCTCGCGAAATGAAAGGCTGTGAAGCGGGCAGGGTGGGATTCGAACCCACGATACCCTTGCGGGTACGCCGGTTTTCAAGTTCGGGTGACGTGATTTGCAGACCTTTGCAGATGGCACTTTTAGGCCCAGCCACAGAGGGAGCGGCGGCGAAACGCTCCGTCGGCGGACGGCCCGCTTTTGCAGACCTTTGCAAGCGGCGCTAACACGATCTGTCCAAGCGCTTGTCCAACAATAACGGCAAAGTGACCTTCGTGACGTTCCTTTGCCAACCCTTGCACACTACTACTCCACGCTCTCTCGCTCTCTCCCCTTTCTACCTCGCTTTCTCAAGAGAAGAAAAGAAAGGTCACGAAGGTCACTTTGCGCTGTAAGTGCTTGCGGGATTGTGCCTTATGCGAGTGACCTTCGACGGAAAGATCGTCACACAAGGTCACGAAGGTCACTGGCGCCCTTGCGATCCGGCCCTTTCGCCGCTGTAGCTCAAACCTCATCCTAGTCCAATCCTCCCCCTTCAGGGCGACACCAGCAGCATTGAGGCGGCACGTGCCCGCCGCGCGGTTTCAACTGCTAGAAATATCCACGCTCAAGAACACTGCTCTCGATGGGCAGTTCGTTCGAGAAAATCCTGCGCACGTGCTCGACAAACCGCTGAAAGACCTCAAGCCTGGCCGGATTGGCACTCAAGTACCCGAGATATTCGTCGCGTTTGGACTGACGCCGAGCGAACGTATCGAAATGCTTGCGCACGTGAGATCCTAGTCGCTTTCCGCGAAGTATCAGAACTTCGTCGATCTCAGTCGCGGCAGTGCTCAACGGGGTCATATCCAGCCATTCGCAGATAATGAAATACTTAGCGCCTGTGACCGCGCCTTTTATGTCGCGAGCAGTCGCTGTGGCCTCTTGGAACATGGTCTTGTCGAGATTGGTCTTACACTCGGCAGCGACGTAGGCGAGCGCAGTAACCTCCTGCTTGTACGTCCCGAATTCCTGCGAATGTGACGCGCGCAAATAAAGAGGGCGACTGATTGCGAAATCTTGGTCCTTCCCCCTAATCGCCAGCCCGCCGCCAGCCACTTCGTCGGCCAATCCAGAGATAAAATATGCCGATGCAAATGAATAGGTTGGTCCCATAATGACATTGAGACCACTCAACTCTGGAATAACGTCGGGCGTTATTAAGCGTGGAAGAAATTCTTCCAGCACCGAATTATCGAGCTTCAGTTGCCCTTTCTGCCGATAAAGAAAATCTCTCTCGCTGTCAAAAATCAGATCGACGTCGACCCATGTGCGATACTCGTTGTATAAGCCGACCAACTGCGCGAGACGCACGTCAGGAGAGCCCGTCACAGCATCGAGCTTCGCTGTCCACTCTGCGTAGCGCGTCTTTGCATTCTCAAGTGCTGCGACATCTTCCTTGGGCATTTTTTCGTTTTCAAGTGCCCGCTGGATCTTGTCAAGATGTGGAGTCGGAAATGGCATGTGCTTGCGCGTACCGCTCAGGGGTCGAGGAGGGGAGAAGCCTTAACGCTAGAAGCAGCCTCTATTGCCGCAATGATGTCCGATTGGACTTCGCCGGACGTTGTGGGCACAAGCTGCTCTAGCATCAGGCGTGCAATATCAACGGTCAGCGAGCGCGGTATGTCCTCAGCGGGGCCACAGCGCTCAAAGTGGAGAATATCCTCGATGATAGTTTCGCCAAATCGATTCCGAAAGGAGCGCTCCTGCCTCATCAATGGCCGGAGACCGTTGCTAGTAATGGCGACACTGCCAAGTAGACTACCGTTCAAAATCCGCGCGCCGCGCACGGAAGATTCGCGCCCGACAACGACAATTAGGCGCCCACCTTCCCTGAGCATTCTTTTCATTTCATCAAGCACAGCCGCCATATCAATGGCGTATTGAATCACCGTCAAGAACCGGTTCATGCGGTGCTTCCTATTTGAGCCGATCTCGGATCTTGCCGCATCCAACACGTCGTGATCCAGCGCCTCTACGGCCGGACGGTATTGCTGGTGATAGTTGAAAACATTGATGTACGGCGGAGAAGTCAGGACGATATCCACAGACCCTTCCGCCAGGGGTACTTGACGTGCATCCGCCTGATAGACTCGGATCGGCGCTTCAGAGTACGGCAAACCAGTGACAAAGTCGCGCAGGCGTCGCTGTGCCTCCATGAGGCGAGCGACTGATACCTCACTCCATTGAGGATCTGCGAGAATGAGTGCCGCTTCTATCAATCGCCGCACACTATCGGCGGACGCAGAGCGTGCCAGCGCTGCAATGTCTTGAGGACGGAGATGCGTGGCGCTCAATAGGCCACTCGCAATCGGAGGCTCGCTCGCTATTTGTGCGCCCAGTAACGCTGCCGCACGGACGAGGGGCTCTGATCGGGCACCCCGTTCAACGTTGGCCCACTCGTATAGGCGAGCAAGTAGAACCGCAGCGGGATTGATTTCGACGCCTGTGGCCGCAAGGCCCAGACGTGCGCACTCTCCGAGCACCGTTCCGCTCCCGGCAAATGGATCAAGAACGCTGCTCCCGGCCGCAGCGTACTTCGAGAGCAGAACTTCTACTAGCTGAGGGGAAAACTGCCCCTTCCATGGAAGTGGATTTGTTCTGACCTGTGAGGTGATATCGAGGTCGGACCTCGGGATATCAGAGGTATTGAGGGGAAGGGCAGACAGGGGCACTTGTACTCTCAAAGTAGCAGCCATTCTGACAGGCACGGCGGACACCGAATACTAGCGCCTTCCTTGGGGGCGGCGCGGACCAAAACCACTCCACTTGGATGGAAAGAACGCTACCCACTACCCCCGTAGCGCTGAACAGATGTTGAATGCGCACCAGAGCAACAGCGAGGGTGTGCTCGTGTTCGTACTTGGTGTGACTAATCCTGTGAGACGGCTGACGGAGGTTGCGAGACTGCCTCCTGAGTAGGCGCGGGAGCCATGGATGCAACAATGGTCTGGAGCACCGTCATTCCCTGATCGATGGCGGTGTTGAGCGCGGTTTTCTCGGAGCGGGCGAAGTCCTCATATTCCTTTTCGAGCCGTGCTATCCACTCCGCTGGGACGGAAAATGGGGGAGCGGTCGGCGCCATGATACTCATGTCGGTGGCGCGCCCGACACCCGGCGCGATTTCCGCTCGCTTCTTGGCGAGGAACGCCAAGATCAAAGCCGCAGACGGAACCGAACGACGTGTAAAACCCGCAAAGCGAAGTTGTGAGTCGGCGTGATCCGCTCCACTGCCCACGGCTGCGAATCCCTCAACATCGTGGCAATATGGAACATTGTTGTGGACAGCCCAGATGTGCGGACCATCGGCGTCGAAGCCGGCGATTATCACCGAAACGCACGCTTCATCGGGCAACGCAAATGTCGTGATCATGTCGACCAAGTCGCGCGCGCGGTCATTTGACACCTTGCTCGACACGAGACTCGCACGAGTCAAACCAAGCGGCGTCAGAATCGCGCGTTCCGCGCGTTCACCCTGCATGGCGGAAAAGCAGTTGCAATAAAGATCAACGTATTCTTTGATCGTGCTGTACTTGGTTTTCTCTGCTCGTAATAGCGCGGTCTGAATGACCTCACCAAAGGTTGTGCTTGAGCCCGACCACATGACGACCGTCTTAAGAGGCCCAGCGAAGTGGTAGATTTTTGGCGACGCGGGTTCAGTTTGTGTTATCCCGCGTGTGAGCATGCGATCAGCAGCGCAGTATATGCCGCCCCCGTTTGACATCGTGGCTACACAAACCGTCATATGACCTCGATTGCCGGAAGAAACCCAAAGGGTGCTTTGGAGTGCGCGGTAACCAGAACTGAAGTATTGACTTATACCAGGACTCTTGCACGTGCAGTGCACATGTGCTTATCGTGTAGCAACATATTTGGTGCACGCGGATTCTAGAAACGTGCACCCCTCAGCCGCGTCGAGAGGAAGGCCGGTGTTCGTGTAGTCTCGTTACAGTGCGACTTCTCGTGTGAGCGCACCTTAACCGACCGGGTGGGTCGGAGTTTTTCCCAGCAATGGGACAACTCCGGCCCTTTTTGTCGTTCATAGGTGTCCAATGCCACGCCACCGAGTAGCCGCTCCGCATCACTCAACGACCTTCTCACTGCGCTGGCAGCCTTGGCAGTTGCAGTTCGTCGAGCTTGCAGCTGAGGAGGCCGGGGTAACTGTCAGCGACTTCATCCGTCGCGCGACTCTTGAAGTTGCTTGCCGCCGACTGCGCGGCTCTGATCCGATGCCAGCGCCTGCGGACGAGCAGGTGAGCTAGATGCCCTCGCCGCCGGTCACGAATCTGCTCGACCGACTGGACGCGTTGCGCCCCTCTGGCAGGGGCTGGCGCGCGCGCTGTCCTGTCTGCGGCGAAGACGGTACGCTCACGCTACGGGAAGGGGCAGACGGCCGCGCCGAGTTTCGCTGCGCGCGCGGCTGTGATATCCCTAGCATCGTGCGTGCTGTCGATCTGCGTTTGTCCGATGTCATTCCAGAGTCATGCCGGTCGTCGTCAACGCCAGCGCGCGCGCCGAAGGATTCGGAGCGCATCGTGCGGCTCGCAGAGGAGGCTGGCGACGTGTTTTGGCACACGTCAGACGGGCGCGCGCACGTCACACGCATTGTCGACGGCCGCAGTGAGCACCACGCAATCGACGATGGCTACAGCCATCGCCTTGCGAAGCGCTTCCGCGACCACAACGACCGACCGCCAGGAACTGCCGCACTGCGCGAAGCAATGGCAGTCTTGCGCGGTATCGCGAGCGACAGGCCGGAGTATTCCGTGCACATCCGGACGGCCGCGAACGGCGGCGCGATGTCCTATGATCTCGGCGACGCGACGCACGAACAGGTGACAGTGACCGGCGACGGCTGGACGGTCGGAGTGAGTGACGCCGTGCGCTTCCGTCGACCGTTGGGCATGCTCGCACTCCCGCGACCTGTACGCGGCGGCCGCATCGCCGAGTTGCGTCCGTTCCTCAACGTCGCCACAGACGACGACTTTGCGCTCGTCGTGGGCTTTCTCGTCGCCGCCATGCGCCCGAGTGGACCGTACTGGCTGCTTGCGATTGAAGGCGGGCAGGGTAGCGGCAAGAGCACGATGGCGCGGGTGCTCGGCGACCTCGTGGACCCTGCGCTGGGACAACTCGTCGCGTTGCCGCGCAAAGACTCCGACCTGTTCGTCATGGCCGACACGCAGCACGTGTTGAACTTCAACAACTGCAGCGCCGTGCCCAATTGGGTCAGCGACCTGATTTGCACGCTCTGCACCGGCGGCGGCTATCGCGTGCGCCAACTCTACACCGACCGCGCACCGCTCGTCATCGCGGCGCAACGGCCCGTCATCATGAACGGTATCGTGCGGCTTGCCACGCGGCCCGATCTGGCTGAGCGAGCCATCATGGTCCAGTGCCCTCGCATTGGAAGCGGCACGCAACGCACCGAGCGCGAGTTTGACGCGGAGTGGGAGCGCGTACGGCCGCGCATTCTTGGCGCCTTGTTCGATGCCTTGAGCGTCGCACTAGCGCGTCTCGACACACTCCCGCGCGTGCCGTTGCCACGGATGGCGGATGCTGTGGAATGGGTCGAAGCGGCTGCGCCCGCGCTCGGATGGGAGCCCGGCTATTTTCTGCGCATCTACAACGCAATGCGCGCCAAGAGCACGGCGGACGCGGCGGAAAGCGACTCGCTCGTCATGCGGTTACGCGTGCTGCTCACTGCCGAGCCCGATGGGACGTTGCGCGTCACGCTCGGCGAGTTGTTGACAAAACTGCGCGGGACAGAAGCCCTGCCGCCGCACGAGTGGCCGCGCAACGCGCACGCGCTGAGCGGCTACCTGCGCCGCGTGCAAGATCGCCTCGAAGCGCTCGGAATGACCATGACCGCCGAGAGCACGCGCTCTAACCGTGGACAGCTCTACCGCTTCGCACTGGTTGAGAGCGCAGCGGCGGACACCGACGAGTGTCCACCATGGTAGCCGCATACGTGCTTGGCTTGGTAAGACAACTTGCCAGCGACGCCGAGCGCCGTGCAGCCGATCACGCCACACGGGCTGACATGGAGCGCCGCGCAACGGACGCGGCGCGCGAGCAAGCGGCGATCTTGCGGCAGATTTGTGATGCGCTCGCGAGCGAACCAGAGCACGCGGTTGCGAGCACATGGCGCGAAAAGCTGTGGACGTGTCCTGCTGAAACGCGACTCACCGTCAACGACGTCGCGGAAGCGCTCGGATGGTCCCGCTCAAATGTCTACCACCGGCTGCGGCCGGATGGACCGCTTGGGGCGTTGCCGCATCGCAAGCAGGACAACAACACGCTTGTGTTTCTGGCGGGCGAGGTGCGCTCGTGGATCAACCAACACGAAGTCATTGCGCAAGCGGGAACCGTCCAGTCTGCAGCGACGCGTCACCTTCGCCGGAGACGTCATGCCGCACACTAACCGTCACGGCGACGACGAGGAGTTTGTCGCGAAGTGGCAAGCACGCTACGACCTGCTGTGCGGGATTGATCTGCGCATTGCCGCCGTTGGGCCAGCCCTGCCCGCGATGATGCAGCGCACGTTGCGCGGTATTCGCCGCGATGTGCGGCGCGAGTTACGCGCACTGGAGCGGTTGTTTCCGACTTTCATCCGCCCGAAGCGGCCACGCTTCCCTATGAGACCCTTCACCGAGCGTAGTCATGCCTGAGAACACCGAGCTAGAAACGTTGCGCCGACGGTTGGCGACCGAAACACTGCGCGCCGAACTGGCGAGCACGCTGGACCCTGAGTATGCGTCCGTCATGGCCGCACGCCATGCCGAGCGCGTACAGGTGACGAGCGACGGAGTACCCGACACAGCGAGCGTCGCGACCGTGGCGCGTGAAATCGCGACGAATGCCGACCCGCGTTGGCGTCAGGACGCGTCCACTGGCGAGGGCGCGTTTTTCGACAACCTGCGCGCAACGCTGAAGGCGCGTCAGAGCGATGCTGCAGCACGGCGCGAGCGTGCGGCCAGTGCGCTCGACCGGCTGGCGGGGGGTCGCTGACCATGCCGACACCTGTAATGCGTCCGTCTGCCGAAATCGCTGCCGACGTCGACCGGATGAATGCACAGGACCGGGCGCTTGCCGAGCGCCACGCGGCACTTGTGCGCGACATGGAAGCACTGCGGCTGCGTCGTGACGGGCGCGTCGCTGACGGCGCGACGGCCGACGAACTGGTTGGCCTAAACCGCGACGTGCTCGCGCTGCGTGAAGACATGGAGAGCGTCAACGGCGGGCGCGCCGTCATCACGAAGCGCAAGCGCGCGCTGCACGTCGAGCACTCGTTTGCTCGTGCGGCCGAGAGCGTGAGCGAAGCCGCCGACACGATGCGCGCCGTTGACGCATCGGTCTTCGCCTGTGCGGGCAGCCTCGTAGACCTGTTGCCGCGTATGACGGCGCTCGTGAACGAGGCGCGTCAAGCGGAACTACAAGCCGCCGCCGTCGGCGGACCTCCACCGTCGACACGTGGCGCCGTCTGGGACGTTGTCGGCACACGATACGACGGACTCGCTGACGTCGCAGCCGCCGTGCAGCGCTACGCCTCAACCCGAGAGAGTGCCGCACATGCCGCAACCGACGGACCCGTTGCCGCTTGATCTCGTCGCCGAACTGGACGCCGTCTTTCGCGTGTGCCGCGCGATTGTCGACGAAGCCGCCGAGAGTCACAACCCGAAACTCGCGCTCTTGGCGGCGGCGCGCGTGGCGACGCTGGCCGAACTCTCCGCGAAGCTGCGCGGCGAACTGCGCGAGGGCGCACAGGTCGCGATACACATGAATCCCGAGTTTCACGCGCTGCAATCGCGCCTGCTGTCGATTCTGGCCCCGCATCCCGAGTTGCGGGGACAGGTCGCGCGGGCGTTGCTCACGGACGGTAGCGATGCAGACCGCTAGGCGTCGGCTCGCGCTCGCACTCGACCCGGCGTTGCTCGCCGAAGGCGCGGGGTTTGTGTCGCTCGACCCGTGGCAACGCGACGTGTTGCAGGACCGCGACCGTAACGTGCTCTTGAACTGCTCGCGCCAGTCGGGCAAAAGCACGGTGTCGGCGCTGCTGGCGGTTGACGCGCTGTTGCACCGCGACAACGCGCTCGTGTTGATCGCGTCGCCGACACTGCGACAGAGTCAGGAACTTGCGCGGAAGGTGCGTGCGATTCTTGATGCGCTCGGCGAACTGTCCCCGCCGACGAAGCAAGAGAGCACGCTGTCGCTCGAACTCGTGACGGGCGCGCGGCTCGTGTGCTTGCCGGGGACGGAGACGTCGGCGCGGTCGTGGTCTGCGGTGTCCACGCTCATTGTCGACGAGGCGTCGCGGTGCGCCGACGCGCTCTATCACGCGCTACGGCCGGTGCTCGCGACGAGTCGCGGGCGCGTGGTCCTGTTGTCGACGCCGCACGGACGGCGCGGATTCTTCTACAACGAATGGGTCGACGGCGTGAACTGGCACCGCGTACGGATCACGGCGCACGAGTGCTCGCGCATTGACCCGGCTTGGCTCGCTGAGGAACGCGCATCGTTGCCCGCACACGTGTTCTCGGCGGAATACCTCTGCGAATTTATGGACGACAATGCCGCCGTCTTTGGCGCGCAATACATACAGGCCGCCATGCGCGACGATGTGCGGCCCCTGTGGGGAACGGCCGCATGACCTACAGCAATACGACGGCGCGCGTCGATCACGGCTACATCGTCGGGGTCGACCTGGGGAAGATCGCCGACTTCACGGCTATCGCCGTGCTACGCCTGTCCGAGTATGTCGAAGTCGTCGACGAGCGCGACGAGCAACGCGCCGTCGAAGCGTGCATTGCCGGACTGCCGGTGCCCGGCTCGGCGGCGCACGAATGGGCGAACGCGGGACAAATGCCGCTACGTGGACGGCCGAAGGCGCGCGTCATGGCGTACGAACTCGTGCACTTGGATCGCGTGCCACTCGGCACGAGCTATCCCGCTGTCGTCGACCACGTCGGGTCACTGCTCTGGCGTCCGCCGCTGCGCGGCCGAGCGCAACTGGTCGTCGACGCGACGGGCGTTGGCGTACCCATCGTCGACCTGTTGCGACAAGCGGGCATGCAGCCGCACCCGATCACGATTACGAGCGGCGGACGGCCAACACGTGACCCGCACGGCGGCGGGTATCACGTGCCGAAGCGCGATCTTGTCGACCTGCTGGCCGTGTTGCTCCAAACCGAACGCCTCGCCATCGCGAGTGCGCTGCGCTTTGCGCAAGCTCTCGCCGACGAACTGCTGTCGTTTGAAGCACGACAGACGGCGGCGGGCAACGACACGTACGGCGCGCGCGAAGGGGCGCACGACGACCTCGTCTTAGCAACGGCTATTGCGGCGTGGTATGGGCTGCGACACGTTCCCGACGGCGCATGGCAACCCGGTCCCCGTACTTGATGCTGAACGCGGCAATACTCACCTATTTCATCGGCTTCGTGTTCTTGATGGGACGCGTTGCCGCCGCGTGCACGCATGCGAATTGTCGACACGGGTGGTATAGCAAGTACACTGGCCCGGAGAAAGCGGCGGTAGTCATCTGGCTCGTGGCCTACCCGTACGTTGCCTATTACGCGAGAAAGCTTCTCCGTAGGCTGAACGGGGCGGAAGCTCGTGACCGGGATGCCGCACGAGGGAGAAGTGTTCTCTATTGGCGCAAGCAATCTCGCGAAGACTTTCGCGCTTGGGCGTGGGGTGTCCGCCGAGCCAATAGCCGGGGAAAGACAGTGCGGGAGTGGCAATGCCTGAGTTGCGCGAAGACGTACCCAGCGGGCGCTACGTATTGGTTCCACGCAGAGCACGCGGGGCAGACCTCGTCGCGCAGCAAGTATTGCGGTACGTGTCGCGAGTATGCGCGCGCGTCGATCTAACCTTGCACCCCTTGCGTCGTCGATGCGGCTGGCGAGATAGCGCGAGTCATGCTACCGTGCTACCACAGACCGTGCTACCGCGCTACCAACACAGAAGGTCGGAGAACACATGACGAAACGACAGCTAGGGGCGCGCATCGACGCTGAGTTATACCGGAAACTGCGGGTATTGGCCGCCGAGCGCGATGTGCCCGTCGCCACCTTGCTAGAGGAGGCGGTGACTCTCGTGCTGCGCAAGTATCGGCGGCGGGTGGCACCATGAACAAGCGCGAGAAGGCAATAGCGAAGCGAGACTTGCTCGCTGGCGCGCTCGACCGACGGGGAGAGACCTTCCGTTATCGGGTCATGGTCGACGGGGAGTCGTTCAGTGCCACGATTGCGACGGCAGACCTTACCGCCGCCATCGCCAATGCGAACGCCATGTACCGAGAACAGACACAGACGCCCGGTGCCGCCGCTCTCCGTCGTGCTCGACGCGTAGCCGGACTGTCAGGCACAATTCGCATGCGCGACCTACTCGACGAGTTTGAACTATCGCTCGCCGCACGGGTCGCCGGTACGCAACGCTCCTACCGCGATTCGCTGCGACCGATTCGCGAATACTTCGTGACCGTCGCGGGCAATCCTGCTATTGCGAGCATCAGAGCGCGAGACGTTGACGCGTATCTCGACTGGCGACGGCTGCAACGTGGCAGCGGGACCGCATCGCGCTATAAGCTTCCGACGACGGACAAGCGGCCGGTGGCACCCCGTACGCTCGCGAAGGACCGCGCTGTGCTGCACCGCCTGTTCGCTGTCGCCGACCGGAAGGAATATCGACAGGGCAATCCGGTTGCTCGCACGGAGGCGCCGAAAGGTGACACACGCTCGTATGTTATTCTGAACGCGGAGGAATACGACCGTTTGCTCGCTCAATGCGAACACGACGCGATGCTGTTGATGTACGTGACGGTACTTGGCGAGGTCGGATGCCGCGCCAATTCGGAAGCGCTCATGTTGCAGTGGTCTGACATCGACCTCGAAGGCGGTTTCGTCCGCATCGAAAGCGGGCGTGACGGCCGTCGCACGAAGTCAGGCAAGAGCCATTGGACGCCGATCACGCAGCGGCTGGATGCGGCTCTGCGGCGCCACTTCGCCGCTTTCCGCTTCGCTGGCTCGCCATGGCTATTCCATCACACGACAGCACAAGCGAGACGCACGAAGGGCGACCGCATCAAGAGCCTGTACTATGGGTTCAAAGCGGCGGCACAGCGTGCCGGATTGCCGAAGGCGCTACGCCAGCACGATCTACGGCACCGCCGCGTGACTACCTGGCTCGCTGAGGGCGCAAACCCGGTCCACGTGAAGGAAGCACTAGGTCACTCCGATTTGCGCGTCACGATGGCGTATACGCACCTGAGCCGTGAACACCTGCGCTCACTCGTCGCCCCGAAGATCACGCCGAAAGCGGAACGCAGCGAAATCGCCTAGTCGGCGTAGGTCGCGCAACGATGAAGGCGGGAAGCGAGGCCACCCACGGCCAAGCTTCCCGCCTTCCTTGTTCGAGTGACGATCTTTCGCCAAGCGTGACCTTCTGTGACGATCTTTTTTCCGAAGGTCACTCCGAAAATCGACGCCAAGTCGTGCCCGATTTGTCCAAAAACTTGTCCAAACCGACTTTCTGCGGTCGCTCGCCTGCGACGGCACGACGTCGTAAGTCGTTGGTACATAAAGCGGGCAGGGTGGGATTCGAACCCACGATACCCTTACGGGTACGCCGGTTTTCAAGACCGGTTCCTTCAACCACTCAGACACCTGCCCATGGTGTTACAACATTTGTGACAAATCCAGTAAACTTCCCTATGGTGATGTACTTTTCTTCCGTACGACCCGCTTCACCATGCTGGTCTTTCTGTGCCTCTCCGGAGGGGGGGGTTGGGGAATGGATGGGGTAATCGGATTCAGAATTGGCATCTTTTGCGCGAACGCCGCCGCGATTTTGGCGACCTGGTCGCGACGCAGATCTTCGTTCGGACGAAACTTCGCATACCGCTCTGTGACTCCGGTAGTGCTGTGTCCGAGAAGGTCGCGAATTTCAAGGAGTGACAGGCCCGCCCAGGAACAGGCCACCCCAAAGCTGTGACGCAGCGAGTGTGGCGAAAAGAGGGGCTGACCATCCACGC
Source organism: Gemmatimonadota bacterium (assembly GCA_028287285.1). Taxonomy (GTDB): domain Bacteria; phylum Gemmatimonadota; class Gemmatimonadetes; order Gemmatimonadales; family Gemmatimonadaceae; genus AG11. The sequence goes on along the minus strand of JAQBPY010000196.1, from coordinate 6,051 downwards.
GTCGTAAAGTCCGCCGAGCGTCATGTCTCCTGACCCGACCCCGAGCTTCGCGAGATCATCGACGCAGGGCCTTCGGCGGACATGGCGCGATGCACCGCCGACATGGTGACCTCGTCGCCGGCACCGACGCAGATGTCCCGACGGAGTTACGGAGGCATTTCTTTGAGGCCGACCGTGACGTGCGACTGGCTTGGAACGCGTGAATCACGGGTTGGCATGCTGAAGGCCATGTGCACCGGCGTGGCTCGGGAAGCAGGCAGTTTCCGGATGGTTGTATCGTTGCTCTTCAGTGCGCCCTTGCACTACCGAGTGGTGTGCGGCACGCCTACCTGGCTAAAACTCCATCGAGGCGTGCGTGGAGTAATCACCCTGACCCAGCCCTCGGCCACAGCCTGATCCCTCATGGTCTCCAGCGAGTACGCCGCTAACCGCACAGCTGTCTCTCCCGATCTGCTCACCTTCGACCCACGCGCATATCGCGCCCCGAGTCGCCTCGTTCATCCGGACCTCACGTGCCACATCAAGCGGGCGCCGATGATCACGCCGCTGATGCGCGAGTTGCGTGATGAGGTTCTCGATGCTGTTCAGCCGGCGGAAGGGGGTTACCGCAACTGCGAGCCGGTCGCCTCACAATGACTAGGCCCGAGCCGAGCACTGCACCTGAGAGGTCTGCAAGGGCTCGTGGTGCCCTTGCGAGCCATGACGGCATGTCGCAAAATAGACCGGACCGGCTTTGTCTTCGCTTACTGTTCGGCCTGGTGTCACTATGCCTATCGCGCCGCTCATCCGGATGAAACTTTGAACCGCCCGAACGAACTGGCGACGGCGATTGCCGCAGCGGCAGCTCGTGAAAGAATACCTCTTGGCTCTGAACGCTCTGTACGCCTTCGCACGCGACATTCAGGAAGGAGAACACGATGGATGCCGGTGACTATCTCGCCCGGATCGCCGAGGGCCAGGTCGGTACACGTAGCGATCTGCACTCAGGTCGTGCCTCGCTGTATGGATACTTGTTGGCAACGGACGCTAGCCTCGCTGCTTTTGAGCCCGAATGGGCCCGCACCGGGTTCGGGTCAGACATCGCTTCTCGCTACCATTTGCTCAATTCGGGAGGAGCTGGATCAGCTTCACGGTTCCGGCTGCTTGACACACAGCCGAGCCCTCCGGACTTCCAAGCGATCATGCGCATCCACAGCTGGTGTGCGGCGTTTGTAGATTGGTGCGTGATGCGGCTTCTAATGGAATCACCGCACGCGACATCGCTACCACTGGGAATGCGGCCAAAAACCGCGTCCGCGTTCGGGCTCCTAAAGTGGGGCAAAAACAGCAATTGCACTGTCTTTGATGGTAACCACAGTGCCCCCGTCCGAGGCGACATCGCTGTCTTCAACTTCTCACACACCGGGATCGTTGTGCAGTCAGGTGTCGGACACTTTTACTCTGTCGAGGGCAATACAACGCCTGGCACGGGTGGCAACCAAGGATATCTAGTCGCTAGACGTATGCGCGCACAGGTCCTGCTAAGGGGAATTGTCAGGCTCCCGCCCAGGGATCGGCTCGGCGATTACAACATTTCTTCGAGAATCGCCCACACCGCGTGAGCGTTGACTTTGTTGCGTTTCGGCAAGCAACGACAAGCCGGAAGCCCCGAAGCTGAGCAAAGCCCTCGACATCGACCCATTCCTGGGCGTAGTCATTTATCCGCTTCGTCGAAAGAACGACGTCGGCCTGTGTGAGTAGTTCGCAAGCCCTGCGCTCAAAGTCAGAACAAGGTTCATTTTATCTCCCGGATCAACGGGCGTTTGGTCCTTCTCTGACGCGGGCTGGGGCAGCCCAATAATACGCAACGAGCGGCCCCAAAGGCGCACGCGAATTGTTCGTGCGCTGGATTGGGAATCGCTCCCAGCAGCCACCACTTCCGGCGCGGCACTGGCGACGATCCTTCGCGCATTCCTCAGGAACGCCTTCGATACCCGGTGGGCGGCGTCGCAATCAGGAGCTGAAGCGGGGGCACCGGTGCTGACCAATCCCCGTCGGAGCGTGCTGCAGGATTGGGTCATGGACCTCCGCCTGCGCGAGAAAGGCACGTTGCGCACCGCGGTGCACGGATGCACGCCGAAGCACCCGCTTGATAGCCTTGAGCGTCAGCTCGTCTCTGCAATTCGTTGGTCCTTCTTGGTGCTCGCGGATCCGCGATGGGTGCGCCGACCTTCTTGAAGAATTCCTGGTGAACGCGGTGGCAGATTTCGTGCGGTCCGCAGCCGAGGTTTCCTCCAATCGCCGACCATGGAGAGGTGATGTCAATAAACCCCGATACCTTGTTTTTTGTCGAGTCTTATGCTGGACGAGTCTGGCTTCGCTTCCACCCGGATCACTCCTCGCGCGTCCAGCTCATGTGCGACGAACAAGGCTTGGGATCATTCCACACGGTTGGGGCGGCAGCGAGCGCTGCGGCCAAGGGCGAGACGGTCAGCGACGCGCTCAATAAGTTGCCGCCGGGCGCGATTCCCGACGCAATCGAAAATTGGGAGCGCGGACCCGCTTAACGAGGCGAGCGCCCTGTTCCAGCGAAGTATCCAGCGACCGTCCACCCTACAACCTTCGGCGTAAAAATTGGCGCGTCGATATCCGAGTAATCGCGCACGAGTGCTTTTACTTCGATCAATACCGCACCGATACTCGTGCCTGCCTCTCTGTGCGCCCGCGCGTACGTGCGAGCGAGGGTCTCTAGCTCCGGCGGCAACCCCATCCGCGCGCGGTGCGCGTCGGCAAGTGCTTCAGTGAGGCGCGCCGTAAGCGCGTGAAGCCCATCAGATGAGAAACGCGACGTCCATTTGATGTGGGTGGACAGTACGTTTCAGGTGCGCTTCTGCGCCTGGCTCAATGTCCCGAGGGCTCTCCTTCCTCGCCTGCTTGCGGAAGTCCTCCGGGCGGTGAAAAGCGTCCGGTAGAACGAGGCAATGGTATACAGGCGCGGCGCAACTCTTCCAACCGCTCGTCCGATAGCTCCTCCCAGTTCGTCGGTACGACGAGGAGTCGACACCGTTCCGAACAGCTTTCATTTTGAAACGCAAGCCACATCGCTGGCGTACCGGGCAGCCTGCCGACGCTGCCGGATACAACCAGCCAGACCGTCCAGAGGCTGCCATCTTTCGCGTAAAAGTTCCGGTGTGCCGTGAAGCGCTCCGATGCGCAGCAATCATGCCCTCGGTGCCAATCGTATGTTTTGGCACGGCTGTGACTTAGCTCACTTTATTCGATCAATCTCCGAGGTGGCATCGCGATGCATCCCGCCGGGCATCGGCGCTAATCTTAGAAAAATCGTAAGCGCGAGGGCCGTGCATGTCGACGGGCGCTGCAGTGTGACCTCACCCGGTTCCGCGCGCGACGCGGGAACGATCATCCCGACAGCAGCGCCCGATACGCGTCGGCCGTCGCTTCATCCGCCGGAAACGTGCACTCGATGCGCAACTCGTCGAGGGTCACATCCTGCGGCGTTCCGAACGTCGCGATGGTCGAGAAGAACCGGAACACCTGCGCACCGTGGCGATACTCCGCGGTGAGGAGTGGCGTCGTTGGCGCGCCGAGTTGCCGGGCGTGCCAACGCTGCGGCACGTCGGGATAGGCAAGGACTTCGGCCAATAAGTAGCGCGCCCGCTCATCCCACGGCGCCGCGGCCACCTCGTTGTGCAGGTGCCGAATCAGGTCGCCCGCGCACTCCTCCCAGTTCACGATATGCGGTCGCAGGGCAGCCGGGTCGAACACCATGTGCATGATGTTCGAATGCACGCGCGGCGCGCCGAGGAGATGGCCGAAGAATCGAGTGGATCCCTGATTCGCCATCAGGAGATCCCAATGGCGATTGAACACGAACGCGGGATAGGGCTCGTGGTGCCGCAGGATCAGCTCCAACGCCCCGCGAACGGTCGCCAGCTCAGGAGCGGCCAGTACGCTCTCCCGATAGTGCGGCGCGTATCCCGCCGCGAGCAGTAACGCGTTGCGCTCCCTCAGCGGCACCTCCAACGCTTCCGCGAGTCGCGCGACCATCTCTCGGCTCGGCTGAGCGCGGCCGCTCTCGACAAAGCTCAGGTGCCGCGAAGAAATCTCTGCCTTGTTGGCGAGATCCAGCTGGCTCAGTCGCCGCGCGGAGCGCCAGTCCTTCAGGAGCGCGCCGACGTGACTCACCTGCTCTCGGTGAATGGGATCTGATTCGACGGTGTCCATGGTCTAAAGATACGACAGGCGAGCGTACAACCTCCATTACTTCCGAGGTAATTGCCGAGCGGCGAGCATGAGTCGACTATGCGCCGTGGTTGGTCACGGAGCTCCGAGGAGGGAGACGCATGGATCGCAGGCAGTTCATCGAAGTCACCGCTGGCGCACTCGCTACCGGCACACTCGGCGCATGTGTGGCGCAGCGCGGACGTCCAAACACGATTGAAGGCATGCCGGCAATTGACGCGGCCACGTTTCACGGCATGCGGCGGTTCGCCGATCTTTCGGTCGGCAGAGTTGCCTATGTCGAGCGCGGGACGGGAGACGTCGCGCTCTTCATGCACGGATATCCGCTGAACGGTTTTCAGTGGCGCGGTGCGCTGGAGCGTCTGTCGCCGTACCGCCGCTGCATTGCCGCGGACTTCATGGGGCTGGGCTACTCGGAGATTCCGGCAGGTCAGAGCCTCACGCCGGAGGCTCAAGCGGACATGCTCGCCGCCCTCCTCGATCACTTGTCGATCACGAGGGTCGATGTCGTTGGCAACGACAGCGGCGGTGCCATCGCCCAAATCTTCGTCGCGCGTCATCCCACTCGCGTGCGGACACTTTTCCTCACGAACTGCGATGTGCCAAGCGATAGCCCGCCGCCATCGTTCCTGCCGATCGTTGCGATGGCACGTGCCGGCACGTTCGCCGACCGTTCACTCGTGCCGGTCCTCGAGAACAAACCGCTCGCTCGCACGGCGAAGGCCATCGGCGGCCTCGCGTACACGTATCCCGAGCATCCCACCGACGAAGCAATCGAAACGTATTTCCGGCCGCTGGTGAGCTCGCCGCTGCGCAAGGCGCAGGTGCAGGACTACGCCATCGCCCTCGAGCGGAATGTGCTCGCGAACATCGAGCCGGCGCTCAAGCGCTGCAGCGCGCCGACCCGCATCGTGTGGGGGATGGCCGACACCGTCTTCAAGTCGTCCGACGCGGACTGGCTGGATCGCGCCTTCCCGAACTCGCGCGGCATCCGGCGCATCGAGAGCGCCAAGCTGTTCTTCCCGGAAGAATTTCCGGAGATCATCGCCGAAGAGGCGCGCCGTTTGTGGGGCGTGCTGTAGCGGTGCAAGCCGCTACAGCGTGACCTCACCCGGCTGTGCGCGCGACGTAGTCATTGCGGAGCGGAGCAGCATCCCGGCCGCGTAGACGACGACCACCAGCACGACCCAACGCAGGTAGTCGAGTGGCAGCGACTTCACGATCAGCGCCGCAATCAGCACCGCCGGAACCCCGCCGATCGCGAGGCCGAGCACCGCGCGCGCATCGAACGCCTTCTCACGGATGAAGCGCGCGCTGCCGATAGGCATCAGGAAGGCGCACGAGCCCATCATGATCGGGAACGCCGCCTTGGGATCCATGCCGAGCAGGTAGATGAGGATCTGGCAGGGCGCATAGAGGCCAATGCCCATCGGCATCAGCGCGCCGAGGATGAAGTTGCCCGCGAGTCCGATCGCGAGGCGTGTGCCCTCGAGCTTGAGCAGCGTGCCCCCGCCCGGCACAATCTTGATCATGCCGAGGAACATGAGGGTCGCGAAGATGAGCAGCGCGGTCCCCATGCCGATCTGAATGTTCCGCCGCGGCCATCCAGAAACGACGCCCGCACCAAGCCACGAGCCGAGCACCGCGGCGAGGATCATCAGCGCCAGCGTGAGCCCGTCGACGGGCACGAGCTTCGTGAAGATGATGGCCTGCACGATGGTGGGCAGGGTGTGCCCGATGTTGAGCGTGCCGGGAATGCGTTCGTCCAACACCATCTTCCACTGCCGGAAGATCGCGGTGGTGGTCGCG
>JAQBPY010000175.1 GCA_028287285.1 Gemmatimonadota bacterium | reverse complement strand
GGCAGTGTCCCCAGCAACACGGGCGGCACCTCGATCCCGCGCTCGATGAGTGCGCGGCCCGCGGCCCACTCGCTCAGGATCGCCCACACGTCATCACCATCCGTGACCAGGCGCGCCATCAACCGCGCCTCCGCACTGGGCGCAACCACGTTGTCCGCCACACCACCGCTCAACCGCCCAATATTGATAGTCGTCTCACCGAGCAGCTCGTTGGCCGGCAGGGTGAGCGCGTCGAGCTCGTTGAGCAGTTTCACCAGCGAGCGCGTCGCTGACTTTCCCAGCTCCGGATATGCAGAATGCGCGGCTTCGCCTTCGGTGCGAACACGCACTCGCATCGCGCCCTTGGTGCCGAGTGCCAGGGTGCTTTCCGTGGGTTCGCCGTTGACGAGTGCGCGACTGCGAAATCCGGTGCGTTGGAGCCATTCGTCGGCGGCATGTGCGCCGTCGTGGGTGGTTTCCTCACCCACCACGAACAGCATGGCAATCGGAATTCCCTCCACGCGCAGCGCCTCGGCGGCACAGAACATCGATGCCGCAATGCCTTTTGCATCGCACGCTCCCCGGCCATACAACCGCTCGGCGTCCCGCGTGGGTGCGATGTAGGGCGGAACGGTGTCGAGGTGCGTGGAAAGGGTGACGAATGGTCCCGCACCGACGTTGCGAGCAGGTTGAACCGCCCTTCGGTGACGGGAATGAACGTGATCTTCCATCCGCGGCCGGCAAGGGTCTGTCCGAATGCTTCGATGAGTGCCGACTCCGAGCCACTCGTGGATTCGAACGCCATGAGCCACTCGGCGACGGCGGCCACGTCGCCGGCGTCCGAGGGAAAAACAACTGAGCCTGGAGCGGTGTGCATGGCTCGGAATCTGAGCCAGCGGACCGGCGGCAGCTAGGCGCATGGCTGAAAGCGCACGGCCCAGCTACATTGCCTTCAGCCTGCCGTCAGAGCGAATCGCTTCCGGCAGTGGCTCCGTTCTGCACAGTCGCTCGCCGGTCGGGGACCCAGGGGCGACACTGCGAGACCCGCAATGACCTCACTCAATTCGTTCGGCAGCCGCGCGACTCTCGATGTCGCGGGCCAATCGTACACGATCTACCGTCTCGATGCGCTGAGCGCACTGTCCGGCGGCAGGAGCGATTCGCTTCCGTTCAGTCTCAAGATTCTCCTCGAGAACCTGCTGCGCAACGAAGACGCCGCCTTCGTCAAGAAGGCCGATATCGAAGCCATGGCCAGCTGGGACGTCCGCGCCCGGGCGGAAAAAGAAATCGCCTTCCGCACGGCGCGCGTGCTGCTCCAGGACTTCACCGGCGTGCCGGCTGTAGTGGACCTCGCGGCCATGCGCGACGCCCTCGCCACGCTCGGCGGCAACCCGCAGCTCGTGAATCCGCTTCAGCCCGTGGACCTGGTCATCGACCACTCCGTGCAGGTCGACGAGTACGGCACCGAAGCGGCGTTTCTGCTCAACACCAACCTCGAGTTCGAGCGGAACGTCGAACGGTATGTCTTTCTCCGCTGGGGCCAGGACGCGTTCAAGAATTTCCGCGCCGTTCCACCGGGCACGGGCATCTGCCACCAGGTGAATCTCGAGTATCTCGGCAAAACGGTCTTCGTCAATGAAGAAACGGGCGAAGCCTACTGCGACTCGCTCGTGGGCACCGATTCGCACACCACGATGATCAACGGCCTGGGCGTGCTCGGGTGGGGCGTTGGTGGCATCGAAGCCGAGGCGGCGATGCTGGGCCAGCCGGTCTCCATGCTCATTCCGGAGGTCGTCGGCTTCAAGCTCCATGGAAAGCTTCCCGCCGGCACCACCGCGACCGATCTCGTGCTCACCGTCACCGAGATGCTCCGGAAAAAGAAAGTCGTGGGCAAGTTCGTGGAGTTCTACGGCAGCGGATTGAGCTCGCTGAGCCTCGCGGACCGTGCCACCATCGCGAACATGGCGCCCGAATACGGTGCAACGATGGGCTTCTTTCCCGTGGACGACGAAACGCTCAAGTATCTCACCTTGAGCGGCCGCAGCGATGCGCACGTCGCGCTCGTGGACGCCTATACCAAGGCGCAGGGTCTCTTCCGCACCGACGCCACGCCCGATCCCATCTTTACCGACACCATCGAGCTGGACCTCGGCAGCATCGAACCGAGCATGGCGGGTCCGCGCCGGCCGCAGGATCGTGTTCCGCTCAGGGCATCGAAGTCCATGTATCGCGATGCGTTGCGTGCCGACCTCGACAAGATCGCGCCTGACAGGATGGCCATCAAGCCGAACGCGGCCGGTGTGGCGGACAGCAAGCCGGCGCTGGGCAAAGATCTCGTGCGGTCCGATGGTGAAGGCATGGCGCAGCCCCAGCATCATGAGCACGATGGGGCGGTGTGCCACTACATGGGACAGGATTTCAACCTGCGGCACGGTGCGGTTGTAATCGCGGCCATTACGAGCTGCACGAACACCTCGAATCCGGGTGTCATGCTCGCGGCGGGGCTGCTCGCCCGCAATGCGGTAAGGAAAGGTCTTAGCACCAAACCATGGGTCAAGACGTCGCTGGCTCCCGGCTCCAAGGTGGTCACGGACTACTTCAACGCCGCCGGCGTGACCGAGTATCTCGACAAGCTGGGCTTCAACCTTGTTGGCTACGGCTGCACCACCTGCATCGGCAACTCCGGCCCCGTGCCTGATCCCATTGCCGGCGCCATCGAGAGTGGCAAGTTGATGGTGGCCAGCGTCCTTTCCGGCAATCGCAACTTCGAGGGGCGCGTGAATCCACTCACGCGCTACAACTACCTCGCGTCGCCACCGCTGGTGGTCGCCTATGCGCTCGCGGGCACGATGGACATCGACCTCACCACCGAGCCGCTTGGCCAGGGCACGGATGGACCCGTGTTCCTCGAGGACATCTGGCCCACGTCGCAGGACGTGCAGGACGAAGTCCTCAAGAGCGTGAAAAAGGAATTCTTCGTGCATCAGTATTCCGACGTCTTCAAGGGCGACGAGCACTGGCAGGGGCTCGAGGTGCCCGCCGGCGAGACGTACGCATGGCAGTCCGACTCCACGTACGTGAAGAACCCGCCGTACTTCGAGGGCATGACCATGCAGGCGCCCGGCATCAAG
>JAQBPY010000100.1 GCA_028287285.1 Gemmatimonadota bacterium | reverse complement strand
TTGCCCGTCCGGAAGCGTGCTCTTCGAGTCGGCGGCGAGCGTCTACGGAGCCTCTTTGGCGGCTGTCATGTTGACCGGCATGGGCAATGATGGGGTCGCAGGGCTGCGGCATGTGCGATCCCGTGGCGGGTACGTCATTGCGCAGGATGCCGAGAGCTCGCTCATTTACGGGATGCCCGGTGAGGCGGTCAAAGCGGGCGTGGTGGACGTGTCGCTACCACTCAACCTCATCGCGGCGCATCTGGAGAAACTGGTCGCGCATATATGATAATGTAGGTTGTATTATCTATTGCAAGATATGCAGTGCCATACTGTTAGCACTGCATCACAAATAGTAATATTGCAATTACATTGTTGATAAATACGAGCGATCCTGCAATGTGCAGACTGGGCGTCCGTCATCCCGATTCGCCGCGACCAAGGCCAGCAATAAAAAGGAGGGACGGCACTTTGCCATCCCTCCTTTTTCACGACCCATCATTCAACTTCTACTGCACGTTTGTCAGGTGCGTGGAATACTTCGCGTTGATGGCGCTGATCAGGTCGTTTGCAATGAGCGCATGGGCCGCACCGGTCGGGTGCACCCCGTCAAGAGAGATCAACGCCCCGTACGTGGCCGTGGTGCTCTGGAAGTTCGGGAATGCCGGAATCGATCCGTTCGCGCGCTGGGCCGCAAACAACGGGTTCGGATCGTAGTATGCAAACCCAATGGCATCTGCCTTGGTCTTGATGTAGGCGTTGTACGCGTTGATCGCGGCCGTCAGCGTCTGCTGCTCCTGCGAATCGAGAATGAAGATGTCGCCCACCGGAGCCGGGAACGGTGGTGAGCTCTTCTCGCAGGCGACCACCGGGGGATGTCCGGCGCCGGTCGCGGCGTTGAATGCCTTGATCTGCTGTACCAGCTGGGGGACGTCCACGAGGGAGGTGGAACCAACGCAGTTTGGGTAGATCGTGACCGGCGTGCCGGCGGCCGCACTCAAGGTGGCCTGGATGGTGGGGCTCGACGCGATCAACCCGCCGGATACCATCGACGGCAAACCCGCGACCTGGACGACGCCGATGAGCACGCCCTTGATGCCGGGTGCGCCCGCGGTGAGCTGGCTGATCATGGCATCATAGCTCGCCTGGAACTGCGTCTGCGTGCTGACGATGCCGGGAGAGATGGTGGAGAACGGCGTGAGGAGCCCGGTCAGGCCCGCGATGAGCACGTCGTTGTTGCCGATCCAGATGGTCGCAAACGTGGGCTTCGCATCCAGCGCCTTCTGGACCTGGGTCTTTCCACCCAGGATGAGCTGCGTGAGGACGTTGGAGGCCACCGTCGACGTGGATATGGGATCCAGAACGCGGGCGCCAGGGACGGCGACATTGTTCAGGATATCCGTGACGGAGCCCTGTGCGCGTAGCGCGCAGGTATTGGGTGGAGCATTTCCCAGGCGGGCCGCTGTGAGACCATTGGCGTATGGCGGCTCACAGCCCGGCATGTTGATGGACGGGTAGGCGAAGCGCGTGCCCATGGCCGATGCAAGCCGCACGGCGTAGCTCTGCCGCTGCGTCGAGTCGTTGATGCCACCGCTCTGATAGCCGGCGGTGATGCTGTTGCCAATGGAAATGTAGCTCTTGAAGATGTCGCCGCCCGCAGGTGTGGCGGGGCCAAGCGTTTCCACCTTGCTCTCGCAGCCAGCGAGCGTCGCGAAGGCGCCAATTGCCGCCACGCGGGTCAAGCCATTCAGTCGAAACATCCTGATGTCTCCGGGCGTGGGTTAGTAGACGTACTTGAGGCTGAACGAGAAGATGTTCGCGCTCAGGGTATAGGCGCCGCTGTTGAGTGCGAGTGCCTGGGCGGTGGTGGAGCCGGCGGCGCGCTCGTCGATGCGTCCGCGGGAGCCGGGGGTGAAGATGTGCGAGTACGCGGCATCGAGGCCCAGTCCGCCAAAGAGCGGCAGGCTGCCTCCGATCATCGCCAGCTCACGATCCTGCTCCGGCAACAGGGGGGTTACCGTCTCGGGAGGCGCTGCGGACGCGGCGGCCGCGAAGCCGACGCGCAGTGCCTTGCCCTCACTGAACCGGCGCTCCGCACCAAGGCGGATCGACGACGTGTTGTTGTAGTCTTCCTGAAGGTTGCGATCCGGCGCGCCGCCCTGAAAATCGACCGGCAGGTTCGCGAACGACTTCCAGCCCACGTAGGCATAGTCCGCGCTCAGCGTCATGTGCTCAAACCCGGAGTAGCCGAAGCCCACCTGCACCTGTGCCGGATGCCGAATGGCCGTCTTGACCTTCTGGGGCGTGAGCGCTCCCGAGCCTGTGAATTGCGAGGCTACGAGAAGATCGACGGGCGTGTTTGCCGGCAGCGCGGTGTTGCCGGGTCCAAAGATGTTTCCCGCAGCCAGGACCAGTCCGGTCGGCGTCTGCACGAAGGTCGCATCCGCGTCGTCATAGGCGAACGACAGCTGCGACAGGAAACGGGCGCCCATCTCCCAGTCCTTGTTGAGCTTGCCGTGGATGCCCAGGTTGATGCCGTAGGCCATGGCAGAGCCCTTGAGCGTGGCGCGGGCAAATTCAGTGTACTTCTGCACGCCCAGCATGCCGAACGTGATATTTGGCGCGGCGAACTGCGCCGACAAATCTGCCGCTTGTACGAGCTCGACGGTAGAATGACCAATAACCGGTCCACCACCAATCGACCAGTTATCCGTGATCTGATACGTCAGGTTGGGCTGGACATACACCGTCTGGAGCGATGCCTTTTTTGCCGAGAAGCGCCCGGGAAAGCTGTCGGGCCATTGCGACGTCAGGCCGTACGGTACGTAAACGCCAAGGCCAAGTCCCAGCTTGCCCGAGCTTCGCCAGTTGATGAACACGTGCGGCACGTATGCCGTGGGCACGTCCGCCTCGTAGCGTCGAAAGCTGCTGTCTCTCGTGAAGTCGCCGTGGAGCTGGATGATGGCGGCACCGGCCATGATCGAGAGCCCCGGGGTCTTTTTCGACGCGCCGGGATTCCAGTAGATGGAGGAGCCGTCGTCACAGGGTGCGCTCGTGACCGCGAAGCCGCGGGCGAGCGCGCATGAGCCGATCTCGTTGAGTCCGAACGCCTGTGCTCCGGCGAGGGAAGGAAGCGCCAGCACTGCAAGCGCCAGGGTGTACCGTGAGGCACGGTGAAACGTCATCTGCAACCTCCTGAGGGGCGCGCGAAAAAAGGAAGAATCAGCGCAAACGGCGCCGGCACGACACGGCGTGGGGCAGGTGGGGGAACTGCCCGAATCGTCGGCAGTTGCGCTAATATACCCACGTTGACCGCCATTTGTCTCTAGGCCGTGCGTAATCCGCCGCCGGCTCAGGGCCGTACGGATACGCTCAGGTAATAGCGCCATTCGCGGGCCACCGGCGCATCGAGCGCCCGTGCAACGCCGGTCAGGATGCTGACATCGGGCGTTCCGAGGGCGGCAATGGCCGCGATTCGCTCACGCAGCTCGATCCCGTAGCTGCGGAAGCTCGTGGCATAGAGGTCGGGGCTCGCCGAGGAGTAGAACACCTCGAAGATGTCATAGGGAATGGCCAAACGGTATGCGCTGAAATTGACGGAAGCGCCAATGCCGGCTGGGTACGCCGGGGCTTCCACACGCCGGGCATCCAGGGGGGAATCGAGCAACGGTGAGGCGAAGCCGCCAAGCACGAAGCGCTCGCGCAGCGCACCGTTGCCCCCGCCAATGGTCCCGTACGCGATGCGAAAGGTGGAAAGCGGACGGGGGCCATTGCCTGTTCCAAAGATGAAGGAGGCACGCTGCCGAAGGTACGAGCCGCCGGCCGTGGTGCCGGCTTCGCCCAGGACGCTGAGCTGCTCCTGATACCGCGTTTCCTCGTCCCGCTGCCGCCAGGTGGCGTTCAGCGTCGCGAGCCCCGCACCGCGCGTGGCGGGATCAAGCGATTGGGCAATTTGTCGCTCCACGAGCACTCCCATACTGGCCACGTATTCCGCGCCGTCCGTGGCAAAGAAGCGCTGCAGGCGGAGTGCCCCCCCCGTCCGCGAGAGATCGAGCCCTTCCGCAAGTGCATCCTCGAACTGCCGCGACTCGTGCTCGTGCGACGTCCAGCCACTCGTGATGACCGCGGTGCGTGACAGACGGGACGCAATGGTTACACCGAGGCCTTCCGGTGCCGTGCCCGCGCCGAACGAGGCTGTCGCAGACATTCCCAGCCTTCCCACCGGATCGGTGCGAATGAGCGACAGCTGGAAATTCGATCCACCGTAGCCGGTTGTCGCCGTGGGCAAGTAACGGTAGTGCGACGTTCCAAACCCGTACGGCGCATCGTCTCCGAGATGCGCCGCTGGTGGACGGTGGCTGGAGTCGTTCGGCGGCCGCACTCGTCGCGGCGGAAGTACCGCCGACAGCGAGTCCACGAGCGCGAGCGCCGCGTGTGACGTGGCCGCCCGTGTGCGCCTTATCGAGGCAGCATCGGGACGGATGCGCTTGAGATCGAACCCACTGGCCGAGAGCGACAGGAACCAGAGCGCGCCGTCCGGGGCGACATCTGCCGCGATCGCAGCGCCCGTCACGGACGTGAGGGTCGTCGCGGTCGGCTCCGTGGCTGCGAGCCGCTCGAGGTTGGCGACGCCTCCTACTTCAGAAGTGGCAATGATAGTGCGGCCATCTGCGTCATACGTGCCGTCGTAGCGATTGACACCATCGTCGGGATCGGCATACGCAAGGGCGCCAGTCTCCGCAGACACTCTCGCGACACGCCACCGGTCGCCCAGCTGTTCCGCGACCACCACCTCACTGGTCCGGCGCGACACGCGTGGACGATAATAGTTGCGAGCCACGCTGCCGGAGCGGAGGAGGCGGACGTCGCCCGTCTGGAGGTCGACGCGCACGAGGTCGCACCAGCCGCGATTGCACCGCACTGCGGCGGCCCAGCGTCCGTCGGGTGACGGGTCGCCATCGCGAACTCCAATACCGCGCGTCAGACGCGTGAGCGCGCCGTCTTCGGCGCTCCACAGGAAAAAATCGGGACGGATGGTGCCGTCGCTCATGGGCATGCGACGGGTAAGAAGCAGGCGCTTGTTGTCCGGCAGCCAGCGCGGACTTTCATAGGCCGCACCGTCGTCCGCCGTCAGGGAGATGACGACGCGCTTGGGAGCGGGGAAAAACGCACGATCGGGCACATCTTCGGGGTCCCGCCGTCGCTGCATCTCCCGTCGCAGCGCATACGCCGTATCCGGCTCGTCCGCAGTTCTCCATACCACGAGCTGCGACGGAGCATCGATGTGACGGATGGTCAGTGCGATGTAACGGCCGTCGGGCGAGACGGCGGGGTCGCCGGTACCGCGCAGCAAGCGCTGCACGAGCGTGCCCGCCACGAGTGAGTCGCGGGGAATGGACCGCTCAAAGGCTATTGCATCGGCCGTGAGCTCGGCGGTGAATCGTCCGTACAGCTGTGCCGGACTTCCGCCGTATACTCCAACGAATGCTTCGTCGAAGGAACGGTCGGTTTTCGCCGTCATCCTCCGCCACAACGCCGTCAGGCTCGACTCTCCCTCTCGGCGCGCAAGCCATTCCAGAAACGCCGATCCCGCGAGATACGTGAACTGCCCGTAGATCCAGGGCCCGCCGTTGAGCTGCTCATAGCTCGGCAGCCGTCCCTCGAGGGCAAACTGGCGCAGCATGGCCGCGCGATAGGCATGGTTTGAACGTCCGGATCCGGTAACTCGTCCCT
>JAQBPY010000271.1 GCA_028287285.1 Gemmatimonadota bacterium | reverse complement strand
TTACAGCGCCAACTTTTTCTGCAAGCGGTGTCACACGCGTACAGAGAGCGCGAACGGCTTCCTTGTGCGGAATCGTGACGTTGCCTATTGCGCTAAGAGCACGGAGCTCCCCGAACACCGCGGTGAGCGCGTCCGGGTGAACGTCCATGGTTTCGTACGTGAGGGGGATTCCGTACTTGCGCAACGCGGCGTTCTGGAAGAGCGGCGAAATGGAGTGGGATACCGGATGTCCGAGCAGTACGAGCCGGCCCGGAACGTCAATCACGAGGCCCCACTCACACGCTCGGCTGCAAGCCGGTCGATGACTCGGCGGACCTCCGCCTCGAGCTCGTCGGCGGTGGACCGATACATGTCGAGGTCGCCGCCGATGGGATCGCTGATGGCGCGGCCTGCGGCACCGCGCGCCGGGAACGACGTCAGCATGAACGCCTTGCCCGTTCCACCCAGTGCCTCGACACGCTCGAGGTGGTGCGGCCCCATGGTGAGCACGACGTCGCTCTCGTCGACGAGGGCACGGGTGATCTGCTGCGCCGCATGGCCCCGAAGGTCGAAGTGCCTCTCCAGACCTACGAGCATCGCCCCGTCCGATGCCGCCGAGCCGTCCCAGGCGCTCGTGCCGGCGCTCGTGACATCGATGTCGGGGAAGCCGCGCTCGATCACGACCTTGCGCGCGATTGCCTCCGCCATGGGACTGCGGCAGGTGTTCCCGGTGCAGACGAACAGAATCTTCATGACCTACGCATCTCCGATGAGGCGCGGTGCGGTTTCACGCAGGATGGCCGAAGGAATGGCGCCGGGCCGAATGACGCGGGGTGCGCGGCCCGTGCAATCCACCACCGTGGAGGGCGGTGACGGCTGCAGCGTGCCACCATCCAGCACGCGGAGGACGCCGCTGGCAATCACCCCGCCCCACTGCTCACGAATTTCACGCGTCGAGGTGGCGGGCGGAACCCCGGGCCGGTTCGCGCTGGTGGACGTGATGGCGTCGCCATGCGCGCGGATGAGCCGCTGCAATGCCACATGCGATGTCCACCGCACGGCGATGCCACCCTCGGGACCGCGCAATGCCTCGGGAACGCGCTTTTCGCCGCCAGGCAGCACGAGCGTCAACGGACCAGGCCAGTGGCGCGCGGCGAGATTCGTGGCAAAGCTGGGCAACCGCAGGTCGAGCCTGGCGAGCATCTCGCTTTCGGCAATGAGCAGCAGGAATGGCTTACCCTTGGGCCGGCCTTTCATGCGCACGAGTGCCCCGACCGAGTCGCGATCGATGCCGCCGCCAAATCCGTAGACGGTTTCGGTGGGGTAGGCGAGCACGCGGCGGAGCTCCATCTGTTCGAGCGCCGGCCGAATGGCGGCGCTGATTTCCGCGTCCGACCAGAAAGGAATCGCCAGGGGGGCGCCGCTCATTCCCTTACACCGAACAGTGCATCGACGCGCGCAAAATCCATGGCATCGGTGACCTTGAGCGCTCGCTCGCTGCCGCGCACCACCTTCACGGGAATCCCCAGCTGCTCAAAGAGCGCCGCGTCATCGGTGGTCGCGATGTGCTCGATGCTCGCGATGCGATGCGCGTCCACGAGCAGCTTGCGTGGAAATCCCTGCGGGGTTTGTGCGCGCCAGAGCTTTTCTCGATCCACGGTGCCGGTAATGAATCCATCCTCTCCCACTTCCTTGAGCGTGTCCACCACGGGCAGCGCGGCAATCGCGCTGGTGCCACTACGCACGCTCTGCACCACCCGGTCAATCGTCGCCTCATCGACCAACGGGCGCGCCGCATCGTGGACGAGCACGATCTGCGCCTCGTCCGGCAGGTCGTCGAGCCCGTTGGCGACGCTTTCGCTTCGCGTGCGACCACCAATGGAAACAAGCAGGCGGTCCACGTCGCACTGAAACAGCCACGGCGGCGGATCGCCGGCGTAACGCTGCGGAAGCACGCAGACCACCATGCCCACGTCTGGCCGCGCCATGAATGTCTGCACGCTGTGGAGCAGCATTGGCTTGCCGGCGACCCAGCGGAATTGCTTCAGCTCCTGCCCGCCCGCGCGGGTGCCCGACCCTCCCGCCACGATCACAACGCCCACGTCGCGCGCGATCACGTGAACACCCGCTCAAAGAGATCGGCGATCGTCCGCACCCCAACGGCACGAAGCCCCTTGGGCACACGCTTGGGCACGGTCCGTTCCGCGAGATACGCCGTGGTCATGCCCATGTTGGCAGCTTCGGCCAGCCGTCGCTCCGCCTGCGACACCGGCCGAATTTCTCCGCCCAACCCCACCTCGCCCACGAACACGGCATCATTCGGCAATGAGCGATCGTACACGCTCGATGCAAGCGCGGCAGCGACGGCCAGGTCGCCCGCGGGCTCCTGGAGCCGTACTCCGCCCACGACGTTGAGAAACACGTCCAGCTGCCCGAACGAGAGTCCTGCGCGCTTGTCGAGTACGGCGAGCAGCAAGGCGAGCCGGCGTCCATCGTATCCCGTTGCGACTCGCTGCGGCGTACCGAATCCCGCCTTTGCCGCCAGCGCCTGAACCTCGATCAGAATGGGACGAGTGCCTTCCATGAGCGCGGTGACAGCGCTCCCGGACGAATGCATGGAGCGGTCGCCGAGGAACAGCTCGGAGGGGTTGGCCACCGGGACGAGGCCGTCCTGTGCCATGCGGAACACGCCGATCTCGTCCACACTGCCGAACCGGTTCTTGGTCGCGCGCAGCACACGGTGATCGAGGGAATTCTCGCCCTCGAAGTAGAGCACCGTGTCCACGATGTGTTCGAGCGTCTTGGGTCCGGCAATGCCGCCGCCTTTGGTGACGTGACCCACGACGAACACCGCCGTACCGCTTTCCTTGGCGAAACGCATCAGGCGGGCAGCGCATTCGCGCACCTGCCCCACGTTGCCGGGCGCGCCTTCCAGATCGTTGGTGAAGACGGTCTGGATGGAGTCGACGATCAATACCGCCGGCGATACCGCGGCGGCGGTCGTGAGGACAGTCTCGAGGTTGGTCTCGCTCAAAAGGCTGACGTCGCCGGCGTCTTCACTCAGGCGATCGGCGCGGAGCTTGATCTGGAGGGCACTTTCTTCGCCGGACGCATACAGCGTGGGATGCCCGCCCGACTGCAGCCGGGCCGCCACCTGGAGGAGCAGCGTGGACTTTCCAATGCCTGGCTCACCGCCAATGAGGATCATCGAGCCGGGAACGATGCCGCCGCCGAGCACGAAGTCGAACTCGTTGATGCCCGTTTTCCAGCGGCGGGATTCCGAGCCGCTCACCTCCCTGAGCCTTGGCGTGGCGACGACCGAGCCACCTTCCGCCATGGTGCGCGCGCCACCAGCACGCCTCGCCGCGCCGCCCGTGGGCGCCGAACGTGCCGCCATCTCCTCGACGAGCGAGTTCCATGCACCGCACACGTCGCACTTGCCGGCCCACTTGGGGTGGTCGGCGCCGCAATCGGTGCAGCGGTATATGGTCTTGCCTTTCGCGCTCATCCTTGAAACTTATCGCATGCGTGCCCGGCCTGAACCACGAAACGCATGCGCGCCGTGTCGAAATCGTGCATCGCGCTCCGGCACGCCGCGATGTGCCGGCAAGGCATGATCGGCCTTTATCGCTGTTGTTTTCGCCTGATCCGCATCTCGAAAGTCCTGCCAATTTGATTGCAGTAGTAGGCCGGGACCTGAGCAGGTCCTTCGCTTCGCTCAGGACGACAAATTGGCCCACCGCGATCTTCGATCAGCCCACCCGACGCTCCTGCCCGCCTGGCCCGATCCGCCCAACTTCCGTTCCGCCCGTGGGCGGCGCCGGATTCCGCTGCGAGAAGTTCTCGAAGCGCGTGTAGTTCTTGTGAAAGAACAGATTCACGAACCCGATGGGACCATTCCGCTGCTTGCCAATGATGATCTCGGCCTTTCCTTCCAGCGAATTGCAATCCTTGTCCACCGGGCCGTCGTAGACTTCCGGGCGATAGATGAACATGATGAGATCGGCGTCCTGCTCGATGGCGCCCGATTCACGGAGATCCGACAACTGCGGACGCTTGCTGTCGCCCGCTCGCTGCTCCGGCGCGCGCGACAGCTGTGACAGCGCCAGCACCGGCACCGACAACTCCTTCGCGAGCGCCTTGAGTCCACGCGAGATCTGCGACACTTCCTGCTGCCGGCTTTCCGAATTCGCCGGCCCCGACATCAGCTGCAGGTAGTCCACGACGATCATGTCGAGACCCTGCTCCGCCTTGAGACGGCGCGATTTGGAGCGCATCTCGAGAAGCGTGATGCCGGCGGTGTCATCAATCCAGATGGGCGCATGCGTGAGAATGCCGGCCGCCCTGGCCAGCCTCGGGAAATCGTCGTCGCGTAAGAGTCCCTTCCGCAGCTTCTGGGCATCGATGCGCGCTTCGGAGGTGAGCATGCGCTGCACCAGCGACTCCTTGCTCATTTCCAGTGAGAAGAATGCGACCTTCTTCTGCTTTTCAATGGCGGCGTGCTGCGCCATGTTCAACACGAACGCCGTCTTTCCCATTGACGGACGAGCCGCAATGATGATGAGGTCCGACGGCTGGAACCCCGACGTATAGTCGTCGAGATCCGTGAAGCCGCTCGCGACCCCCGTGACCGCCTCGCCGCCGGCATGAATGGCCTCGATACGCTCCATCGTTGGCCACAGGAGCTCCTTGATGCGCGAGAACCCCTCCGACGTCCGCTGCTGCGCCACCTGAAAGATCTTCTGCTCGGCGAGATCGAGCAGTTCGTCGGCCGTCTGTCCGCCGCTGAACGCTTCGCCGACGATCTCCGTGGACACTTCGATGAGGCGCCGCAGCAGCGCCTTTTCCTTCACGATCTTCGCGTGATATTCGACGTTCGCTGCCGTCGGCACCGCGTCCACGAGGAAGCCGATGTAGTCCTTGCCCCCCGCCCCGTCCAGCTCGCCCTTGCGGCCCAGCTCGTCGGCGAGCGTGAGCGGATCGACCACGCTCCCGCGCTCCGTGATGGACATCATCGCGCGATAGATCCGGCGGTGACGCTCCGCGTAGAACATCGAGTCGTCCACCACCTCGATGGCGCGCATCACCGCATCCTGGTCGATCAACATCGCGGCAAGCACCGCCTGCTCGGCGTCCTCGCTGTAGGGAGGGCGCCGGTCGCGATAGGGATCACGCCCGAGGGGCGCGTTACTGGCGGAGTATTCGGTCAGCGAGTTGGACATCTTCCCAGGTCGGGCGCTTCCAGGCGGGGTTGCGAAGCAGCGCCGCTGGATGGTACGTCACAATGAGCGGCACGCCATGATACCGGTGCACCTGCCCGCGTAGTTTGCCAATGGTAATCTTGGTTTCCAGCAGCGTCTGCGCGGCGAACGTGCCCAGCGCCAGGATCACTTTCGGCTTCACCAATTCAATCTGTCGTACAAGGTACGGCGAGCACACCGTCACTTCGTCCGGCAGCGGATTCCGGTTGCCCGGCGGACGATGCTTCAGCACGTTCGCGATGAAGACGTCGTCACGGGAGAGGTTGATGGCCGCGAGAATCTTGGTGAGCAGCTGCCCCGCCTTGCCGATGAACGGCACTCCCTGCTGATCCTCGTCCGCACCCGGCGCCTCGCCCACCACCATGAAATCCGCATTCGGATTCCCTGTGCCCGGCACCGGGTTGAGTGCCGTCCTGTACAGGTCGCACCGCGTGCACTTCGCCACCACGGCGGCGATGTCCTCGAGCGTTGCCAACTCGTAGATGAACTGGTCGCCGGGCGCACGGTTGCTGCGTCCCATGGCGATTCCCGCTGGAATATCACCGAGTGGCACCCTGGGCGCGTCGGCCGGACCCGCCGCGACCACGGCAGGCACGTCGCGCACCGCCGGCATGCTCGGCATGGATGGGCGCGCTTCCGGGACACCACCGGCCGCCCGCAGCGCGGCGCGCCAATCCGTCGACACGGGCGCCTCTTCACGTGGCAGCACGTTCGCCGCACCGAGGAGCTTGAGGGCGTCCTCGACGCTGAGGGTGTCGAGCACCAGCTCGCTCTCGCCCAGCTCGCGGCGCTGCTCGAGGTAGCGGCGCAGTGACTCCCTAGCGTCCATGCAGCAGCCCCTCCACGCGATTCAGGATCTCGTCGGCCACGTCGCGCTTGTCGAGCAAAGGCAGTTCCTCTGGAAGGTCGTCTCCGCGAGTGAGAATGGTAACGCGGTTGGTGTCCACGCCAAATCCCGCGCCCGCCTCCCTCGCCGAATTGAGAATCACCATATCCAGTGCCTTCGACGCAAGCTTCTTTCGTGCATTCACGAGCATGTCGTCGGTCTCGAGCGCAAACCCCACGACGATGGCGCCGTCGCGCCGGTGTGCAATCGTACTCCGCAAAATGTCGGGCGTTTCGGCGAGCTCCAGCGTCCTCGGGGCGCCCGTTTTCTTCATCTTGCCGTCTGCGCGCTCCATGGGGCGGTAGTCGGCGGGGGCAGCGGCCATGATGAGGACGTCGGCATTTGGGAGCTCGCCCGCAGTGGCGGCCAGCATCTCCTCCGTGGACTCCACCGCGACGACGCGCACCCCTGTCGGAAGCGCGACCGAGAGCGGGCCCGCGATCATGGTGACGTTCGCTCCTCGCCGCCAGGCTGCCGCCGCGAGGGCGACGCCCATTTTACCCGAGCTGTGGTTCGAGAGGAAGCGCACCGGGTCAAGCGCCTCGCGGGTAGGTCCGGCGGTCACGATCACATTTTTGCCGGTGAGTAACCCTCCTGCTTCCAATAACCGTCCAACGTGCGCAAGAATGGTTTCCGGCTCGGGCATCCGGCCTGGCCCGCTTCCTTCCCCGGCGGCCAGCATGCCATCGTCAGGGTCCAGAAGGGTGTAGCCGAGTCTGCGGAGGTGGGCGGCGTTCGCCTGGGTTTGCGCGTGTGCCCACATGCGGTCGTTCATCGCCGGCACGAGCAATACGGGCGTCTGCGCTGCCAGAAGACACGCGGTGAGCAGGTCGTCGGCTTGTCCGGTGGCGGCGCGAGCCATGAGGTCTGCCGTCGCCGGCGCGACGACGATGACGTCAGCGGCCTGCGCGAGACGAATGTGGTCGAGCGCCCGTCCCGCATCGAACAGGCTGGTGTGCACCGGCCGGCCGGTGAGGGCCTCGAAGGTGACCGGACCCACGAACTCCGTGGCTGCGCGCGTCATCACGACGTCGACGTCTGCTCCAGCCTTGGCCAGCAGGCGGGCCAGCCACGCGCTCTTGTAGCTCGCAATTCCTCCCGCCACCCCGAGCAACACGCGGCGTCCAGCAAATGGCCGATGTCCGGTGTGGGTCACGGGGAGGGCGGTGTGCGCGAATTCAGGCTGTCATCCCGCACTCGCGCAGCGAGTGTCGGGAGCTACGATCCTAACATGTGGCAATTCTGGCGCAACAGGGATGATTGTCATCCCGCACTCGCGTAGCGAGTGTCGGGAGCTACCAACCCTAATTTGTAGCAATTCTGGCGCAACGAACGGGTGGAGCATGTCCCGACAGGCGCTTCGCGCCTGCGGGATGACAAAAAAGTACTTCGCCTGCGGGAGAACAGATGCACAAATTCAGGCTGTCATCCCGCACTCGCGTAGCGAGTGTCGGGAGCTACTCTCCCTAATTTGTGGCCCTTCTGGCGCAACAGACAGCTGCGGGACGACAACGCATCGGTCGTCCT
Source organism: Gemmatimonadota bacterium (assembly GCA_028287285.1). GTDB lineage: Bacteria > Gemmatimonadota > Gemmatimonadetes > Gemmatimonadales > Gemmatimonadaceae > AG11. The sequence continues at coordinate 1,028 of JAQBPY010000271.1, read as the reverse complement.
GAGCAACGCGAAGGACCCTGCTTTCCGCCCGTTACTCGGCCGTACGACGACGCGGAATGACGCGGTAGTCGATGTCGCCGCGCGACAGCTCCTCGAGCGAGCGCGTCGTGAGCTTCTTGTCACGCGACGCGGCGCCGCCCGGAAACTCGTTCAGCGCGCGCGCATACTTCGCCGCGACGAGGACGCCCAGGTACTTGTTGGCGGCGTGCTTCGCGATCTCGACTGGTGTGAAAACTCGCATGGCTCGTTGATCAGGGTATGGTGTTCTCTATTTCCTGCTCGAGCCGCTGAATGAGCGACCCGACCTGCTGACGAAGATTCTTGACCCGCTCGCGGCTCACGATCTCCGCGTCGATAATGGACCCGACACTCGCAACCGCGCGCTCCAGGTCGTCGTTCACAACCACATACTCGTACTCGTCCACCTGCTGCAGCTCCTGCAGTGCCGACTGGAGCCGTGCCGCCAACTGCGCGGGACTTTCCGTCTGCCGGCCACGGAGCCGTTCCAGGAGAACGTCCGCAGAAGGGGGAAGAACAAAGATAGTCACCGATTGGGCAAAGGCGCGAATGAATTGCTGCGCCCCTTGCACGTCGATGTCCATGACCACGTGTTTCCCCTCCGCCATGACCCGTTCCACTTCGCGGCGCAGCGTCCCATACAGGTTCCCATGCACCACCGCCGACTCCGCAAACGCATTCTGCTCGCGCTCCGCCAGGAATTCCGCACGGGTCATGAAATAGTAGTCCCGGCCATGCACTTCACTCGGCCGCGGAGCACGCGTGGTACACGAGACGGAATAGCCGAGGTCGCTGCGCCGCGCGAGAAGCGCCTTGGCGATGGTCGTCTTTCCACCACCGCTGGGCGCGCTCAGGATGATGGGAAAGCTCGTATAGGCACTCATTCGAGATTCTCCACCTGCTCGCGGATGCGTTCGAGCTCCTCCTTCACCAGCAGGACGTCAGCGACAATGGACGCGTCATTTCCCTTGCTGCCGGTGGTGTTGGCTTCGCGCAGCATCTCCTGGAGG
>JAQBPY010000095.1 GCA_028287285.1 Gemmatimonadota bacterium | reverse complement strand
TTGGACGGCGATACCACGTTCGCGGCCATGTTGGTGTGCAGCTGCGCGGCGAGCACCACGAGCGCGGCGAAAATGATGGTTGCCGTTCCGCCAATCCTTGTCACGAGGACAACGGGATCCCATTCCGGCTTGCCGAAGATCACGATGGTCGCGCTGGTCACCGTGACACCGATGAAGGCGAACGCCGTCATGGTGGTCGGCAGCCCAAGTGCCTGGCCCGTCATCTGGGAGCGCTGGCTGCGCGCGTATCGCGTGAAGTCGGGAATGTTGAGGCTGAGTGTTGCCCAGTAACCCACCGCCGCGGTAAGCGCAGGTGGAAAGATCGTCCAGAAGGGCTTTGCGTTCACACCCTGGAGGCGCGACGACTCCGACAGGATGTGCGCGAGTCCGCCGCCATGCCGAATGCCCCAGATCAACAGCACCGTGCTTCCCGTGATCAGCACCGGCGCTGCGGCACTGCCCAGGTGCTTGATGCTCTCGATACCACCGGCGATGATGGCAACCTGCAGCAGCCAGAACAGAGCAAAGGCGATGGCGATTCCACCCGGGACTGACGTCCAGCCCGGCCACGCGGCGGTGAACAGCGTGTTGAGGGCGAGCGCCGCGATCCAGGTTTGAATGCCGAACCACCCACACGCGACGATGGCTCTTAGCACCGCCGGCACATTTGCACCCTTGGTGCCAAACGCCGCTCGGCACAGTACGGGAAAGGAGATTCCGTACTTCGTGCCGGCATGCGCGTTAAGGACCATCGGGATGAGCACGATGGTGTTGCCGAGCAGGATGGTGACCATCGCCTGCCACCAGGTCATGCCTTGCGTCATCATGCCGGACGCGAGGGTATACGTGGTGATCACCACGCTCATGCCGATCCACAACGCGGCAATGTTGTACGTGGACCAGGTGCGCCGGTTCAGCGGCGTTGGTGCCAGATCGGGATTCCAGAGGTTGCTGCCGGACAGGTCTTCGTCGGTGGTGACGAAATCCGCCTGGTCCATCACGCGAGACCGGCCGACGTCCGCGGGAGCCACTGCCCCCGGCCTTCCTTTCCGACGACACGGTAGTCGTCCACGATCACGTCACCGCGCGAGAGGGTGGTGCGCGCGAAGCCCGCCAGCTCCCACCCTTCGAACGGAGACCAGTCCGCACCCGATTCCATCTCGGCGGGATTGACGGTGTGCGTCCTGGTAGGATGGATGATCGCGAGATCCGCGTCCGCTCCAATGGCAATGGATCCCTTGCGCGGCGCGAGGCCCATGATCCTTGCCGGATTGGTGCTGAGCTTCGCGCACATCTCCTCGAGGGTGAGCTTTCCCTCGAGCACGCCTTTGGTATAGGTCAGCGGCATCAACGTCTCGAGACCTGGCATGCCCATGGGGATCTTCGTCCAGTCGCCCTCCCACATGGCCTTCTGCTCGCGCGTGAAGGTGCAGGTGTCGGTGGAGATGACGGAAACTTCGCCGCTCTTGAGGCCCTTCCACAGCCGCTCGGAGTCCGCCGGTTTCTTGAGCTGCGGACAGCAGGCGAACAGATGTCCATCGTCGCGCGCAAACACCGAATCGTCGAGCACCAGGTACTGCACGCACGTCTCCGCGAGCACGGGCACACCGCGGCCCTGCGCCGCCCGGATGATGTCTGCGCCCTCTGCCGTGGACATGTGCACGATGTACAGCTTGCCGCCCGTGGCCTCGCTCCACTGCACGACGCGCTGGATCGCCTCTGCCTCGATGAAGTTGGGGCGCGTGATGGCGTGAAGCACCGCGCCATGTTGTTTCATGAGCTCTGGGGTATGATGGCGCGCAATGAGCTCGTCGAGCACGCGTGATGACTCTGCGTGGACGAGCAGCATGGCGCCGTGCTCCTTCATCTTTTCCAGCGTGCCGTAGAGCGCGCGATCGTCGGATTGCCACCCTTCGGATTCATAGATCATGAACTCCTTGAAGGTGGTGAAGCCCCGCTTCACCATGCCGGCAATCTGGTCCTTGTGCTCGTTGTAGCGGGTGATGCAGATGTGGAAGGTGTAGTCGATGAGCGACTTGCCTTCGGCCTTCTTCATCCAGGTGTCGGCCGCTTCGCTGAGTGAGCCGTCCGCGCCGGGAATGGCGAAGTCGATCACGGTGGTGACACCGCCCCGCGCACCGGCCCTTGTGCCGGTGCGGTAGTCGTCCGCCGAGACCGTGCCGCAGAACGGCAGCTCGAGATGGACGTGGACGTCGAGGACGCCGGGGATCACGTGATGTCCTGTGGCGTCGATGACGTCCGCGCCAGCCGCATCGAGGGCGGTCCCGAGCGCGGCGATCTTTTCCCCGACAATTCCAATGTCGCCGACGAACGTGCCGCCTGGCGTGACCACGTTGCCGTTTCTGATGATGCGATCAAAGGGCATTGTTCTTGGTGATGAAGTATGCCTCACCAGCGTTGGCGGAGTCAGTGAGACGCGGCTTTGCCAAACGAATAATCCAGGACATCGAGTGCGAAGTCGACGTCGGCGGCCGTGATGCACATGGGAGGCTTGATGCGAAGGACGTTGCCATCCAGCCCGCCTTTGCCAAAGAGGATGCCGTGTTCACGTCCCGCCTCGAGCACATCGAGGGTTTCTTCCTTTGCCGGCTCCTTAGTGCCGCGGTCGCGCACGAGCTCCACGCCGAGCATCAGGCCCATGCCGCGCACGTCGCCGATGAGCTGGTGTGAGCGTGCGAGCTTCTCGAGGCCCGACTTGAACCGCGCACCAACGACGCGTGAGTTTTCCTGCAGGCCATCTTCCTCGATGATGTCGAGCACGGCGAGGCCCGCGGCCATGGACACCGGATTGCCGCCATATGTGTTGAAGTGAATCTTCTGCGTGAGCGCACGCGCGATGTCCATGCGCGTGGTCACGGCCGCGAGGGGCGCACCGTTGCCGATGCCCTTGGCCATCGTGATGAAATCCGGGACGACACCGAAATTCTGGCAGCCCCAGAAATGGTCGCCCGTGCGGCCGAATCCCGTCTGCACTTCGTCCGAGATACAGAGTCCGCCGTTCGCGCGAACGATTTCGTATGCTTCCTTCAGATAGTTCGGCGCCCCGTGCGTCACGCCGCCGGCCCCATTGATCGGCTCCGCAATGAAGGCCGCGAGCTTGCCGGACGTTGAATAGCGAATGAGCTCGCGAATGTCGTTCGCCGACTGCGACGCGATCTCGCCGGGCGTTCCCTTGAACGGGCTGCGATACGGATCGGGATTGATGGTGTGATGCACGAACCCATCGCCGCCGACGGGAAACTTCCAGGTGTTCAACGAGGTGAGTCCAAGCGAGCTCGGGCTGCCTCCATGATAGGAGTTGCGCAGGGCAATGACATCGCGATTGCCGGTGTGCAGGCGCGCCATCTGAATGGCGAGGTCGTTCGCTTCGCTGCCCGAGTTCGTGAAGTACGTGACGTCGAGCCCCTTGGGCATCTTCGACGCGAGCTTCTTCGCGAGCATCGGGAAATTCGGATGCAGATAGATCGTCGTGCCGTGCTGCAGCGTGGCCGCCTGCTCGGTGACCGCCTTCACGAACTTCGGATGCGAGTGCCCGACGCTCACCGTCACGATGCCCGCATAGAGGTCGAGATACCGCCGGCCCGTTTCGTCGTAGAGGTACTGCATGTACCCCTCGACGATGAGCAGCGGCTCCTTGTACAGCGTGAAGATGGCCGGATGGGTGAATTGCCGGCGCATCGCGATGATCTCGTCGCGACTCGGGCCCGTGTAGGGGCGCGGTGTGTGGTCGATCGCAGGTAGTTCAAGCTGTGGAGCGATGGTTGTCATTGTCGGTGTCTTGTCTGTGTAAGAGCCTTTGACCACAGAGGACACAGAGGAAAAACAAAACGTTGTTGCTGTTCCTCTGTGTCCTCTGTGTCCTCTGTGGTTCAATAGCGGTTCAAAATGCCGCTTCTACAACGCGTCAGGAAACGAGATCCGGCGCAGCATACCCTTCGACCGCTTCATACCCACCCTGATAGTGATCCCCTTCGGGCCGACGAATCTGCGACTGCAAGACCACCCGCTCGCGACGAATGCCACGAAAGTCCTCGACGGTCGTCCACCCATCGGACGCATGCCGGTCGAGGAATGCATCGAGCCCCGCATTCAGGCGCTTGATCACGTTTGGACCAATGGCCGAGTCGAGCATCGCCGACGTGCAGACCTGAACGGTGCCCGCCCCCAGGAGGAAATAGGAGAGCGCCTGCGAGAAGTCGGACACGCCACCGATGCCCGAGAACGACTTGTCCGGAAACGCTTGCGTCATCTTTGCCATGTTTGCGAGAGCCATCGGCAGAATGGCCGGCCCGCCAAGCCCGCCCGACGACACGAGCCCGTCCACGTTGATCTCGAACTCCAGCGTGTCCGGATCAATCATCGGCAATGATGGAAAGGTATTCGACGACACCATCGCATCCGCGCCACCGCGAAAGCACGCCGCCGCCTCGACCACCATGTCGCGCGTTGCGGGAGTCAGCTTGGTCCATACCGGAATGGTCGAGACCTCCTTTACCGCCTCGGTCACCACCGAGCAGAGGCCTTCGTCCTTTCCGATGTTGGAGCCCATGTCCTTCCGGTCCATGTGCGGACAGGAAAAATTGCACTCGATGCCATCGGCGCCGTTTTCCTGCACGGCCTGCGCGAGCAGCTGCCAGTTGCGCAGCTCCTTGTCGTTGCCGGACCCCGCCATGATGGACGCGATGAGCACCTTGGTGGGATGCGCTTCCTTGATGCGGCGCAGCCGAGGCACCCACCAGTCGATGGCCTTGTCGGAGATGAGCTCCCAGTTCCACGACGAATGCAACGCCGCACCTGGCCGCTTCTTCATCGAGACCGACGCATCCTCCGCCGCGGTGCGCATGAACTTCGCCTTCGCACCCACGACATTCGTGACCGGATGCAGGCCAATCGTCTTCGTCACCACGCCGCCCCAGCCGGCATCGAACGCGCGAAGAATGTTGTTCTCCGACTCCGTCGGCGGCGCCGACGACAGCAGGAAGGGATTCTCGAACCTGATGCCCGTGAACGTGACCGAACGATCCGCCATGGAAAGCCTCCTCAGCTCATCCAGTTGACCCCAGCTTCCTTGTTCCACTTGGTCGTCATCTTCTTCGCCTGCGTCCAGAACTCGATCGACCCCCGGCCGGTGATGTCGCCCACACCATACTTCGAGTCATTCCAGCCACCAAACGAGAACGGCTCACGCGGCACCGGCACCCCGACGTTGACGCCGACCATACCCGCGCTCGCGTGCTCCATCACGTACCTGGCAACGCCGCCGCTCTCGGTGAACACCGACGCCGCGTTCCCGTAGGGCGACGCATTCTCCACCGCGAGCGCCTCATCCACGTTCTTCACCCGCACGATCGCGAGCACGGGGCCGAACACTTCCTCCTGCGCGATCTTCATGTCGGGCGTGACATGGTCGATGATCGTCGGTCCGATAAAATATCCGCCATCCTTGCCGGGCACCCTGGCGCCACGCCCATCCACGATCACCGTCGCGCCAAGCGCCTCGGCTTCATCGATGTAGCGTGTGATGCGCTCGAGCGATGCCGTGGAGATCACGGGACCCACATCCTTGCCCGGCACCATCGCGCGCGCGACCTCCGCCATGCGCGCGATGATGTGGTCCGTCGCCGACACGGCCACCATGACCGACGCGGCCATGCAGCGCTGGCCCGCACACCCCGACATCGATGCAACGATGTTTGTCGCCGCCATCTCGCGGTCCGCGTCGGGCATCACGATGAGATGGTTCTTCGCACCACCAAGGGCGAGGCAGCGCTTGAGGTTCGACGTCGCCCGTCTGTAGACGATCTGCGCCACGCGTGTGGAGCCGACGAAGCTCACCGCCGCGATACCCGGATGATCACACAATGCTTCAACCGTCTCGCGGCCGCCGTGCACCACCTGCAACACACCATCGGGCAGGCCAGCCTCCGACAACAGCTCCACGATCCGCCGCGCGCTCAGCGGCACCAGCTCGGAGGGCTTGAGGATCATGCAGTTGCCCAGTGCGATCGCATTGGGGATCGACCAGTTGGGCACCATGTTGGGAAAGTTGAACGGGGTGATGGCCGCAACGATGCCAACGGGATACCGCTCCACGCGGCATTCCACGCCGCGGCTCACCTCGAGCACTTCGCCGGTGACGATCTGCGGTAACGAGCACGCGAACTCGGTGAGCTCCGCCGACTTCAGCACCTCGGCGCGGGCTTCACCAAGAATCTTTCCATTCTCTTCGGTTACGAGGGCCGCCAGCTCGTCGATGTTCTGCTCGAGCAGCGTCTTGTACCGATAGAGAACCTGGACGCGCTCCTTGATAGGCGTGCCCGACCAGCCGGGCAGCGCGGCCTTCGCGGCCTGCACCGCGGCGTCGACATCCTGCGCAGACGACAGCGGCACGCGCGACAGGATCTCGCCGCTGCTGGGATTGTAGACGTCCAGCGTTGGCGCATTCGGCGACACGAAAGCGCCGCCAATGCAGTTCTGCACTTGGGCGTATTTCATGGGCTAACATGTGGAACGGGAAGCAGTTGGGCAAGCACGGTCAATTGACGAGCCTGCTTCTTGGATAACGAGATTGTACGATATCAGGCAAACTGGACAGCGTCTTGCACTCTCCTGCAGCATGAACAGACCTTCTGCAGCTCGCGGCGCCTGAATCATGGCCGTCTCTCTCGCCTTTTCCCGGGCATTCGAGTCGCCGGATCCCTCGGCCCGTGCGGCAATCGTCGTCGCCGTCATCGATGACAATCGGCTCGTGCGCGATGCCCTGGCCGCAATGCTGAACGAGTTGACCGACATGCGTGCGGTCGCGTCCGCCGTGGCCGATGCGCGGTTCGTGGCGGACAACAACCCGCACGTCCTGCTGCTCGATGTCGGCCTTGGCGACGAGGACAGCCTGGGCGTGGCCACGAAGCTCAGGAAGAATGCGCCGGACGCGAGAATCATCGTGATGGATCTCGTGCCGGTGCACGAGGAGATTGCGGAATTCGTGAATGCCGGCGTGTGCGGGTTCGTGCTCAAGGATGCCACGTTCGAGGAATTCGTCCGGACCATCCGGTCGGTTGCCGATGGCGAGAAAGTCCTGCCGCCAAGCATGACGCACTCGCTGTTCGCGCAGATCGCCCGCGACGTACGCGGACGAAAAGGCGAGCAGGTACTCGACGAGGTGCGCATCACGCCACGCGAACGCGAAGTCATCGAGTTGATCGGTGAAGGGCTGAGCAACAAGGAAATCGCGATGCGCATCAACGTTGCAACCCACACCGTTAAGAGCCACGTTCGCAACGTCATGGAGAAGCTCTCGCTGCACACGCGCCTGCAGATCGCCGCTTATTCCCACAGGGACGTGAGCGCGTAACGAAGCCGCCGGCCAATGGCGTTGCATAACGCGATTCGAGGCGGCGTACCTACTTTATCACCCGTTCGTGCGATGTGAGGACCTCACCATCGCCGCTACACTCCGAGTCATCAGGGCAGGTTCCCTCTTTCCCGACTCGAAGTGCGTGCATTGATGTTCAAATCGTTCGTTGTCGTCACGCTCGTTAGCTGCACCTTCGCGTGTGGCAGCAGCAGCGAGAGTCGCAAGGCCGAGAGTCAGGACGGAACACCGGGTACGCTCGCCGCGGGCACACGCGTTGATGCTTCCATCCAGGGAGCGCTCTCCTCGCGCACCGGTAAAGTGGGCGACTCCACCCAGGCTATCGTGAGCCGCAACGTCATCGACGGCAGCGGCGCCATCGCGATTCCGGCCGGCTCCACCGTAACCCTCACGGTCGCCCAGTTGAACGCCTCGGCAGATCCAGCGAGTCCCGACGGAACGCTTTCACTCGTCGCGAGCTCCATCACGGTGAATGCCCGCACGTATCCACTTGGCGTACCCATCAAGGAAGTCCCTCACCACATGGAATGGCGTGACGGGGCAGTTCCGCCCGCGGGAACGCCAGGCATACGCGACGTGATCGTGTCCGCGGGCACGTCAATCGGGCTCATGCTCGCCACACCACTGAAGGTTACACCGAAGTAGGGACACCTCGTCCCCACACCGCATCACGCAGGTTGCAGAGGAGTACAATGGCCAGCGCCACCACGAGTCGAACCAACCGCATGCTTTTACCCAGGGGTATCCGCATGCGCATTCTCACCGCCGTTGCGCTGGCAGGAATGCTGACGTCCGCATGCGACGTGCACACGATTTCCGAGCCGGGCACGCTCGCCAGCATCACCGTGGGTCCGAACGCGACACTCGGCACCAACGCCACGCAGCAGATCTCGGCCGTGGGATATGACGCCGAAGGGCGCGTGGTGGCCATTACTCCCGTTTGGAGTGTGGCGACAGGCGGCGGCGCCATCAACCAGTCAGGTCTGTTCACGGCAGGCGGCGTAACGGGGGTGTTTGCCAATACCGTCGTTGCAACCGTGGGCGGAATTTCAGGCCGTTCGTCCATCACCGTGACGGCGGGTCCGCTCGCGACCATTACCGTCACGCCCAACCCCGTTACGCTCGCACTTGGCGGCACGCAGCAATTCGTTGCCGTGGGTAAGGATGCCGCGGGCAACGTGGTGCCGTTCACGCCCACGTGGTCCATTGTCGCCGCGGGCGGGACGATCGATCAGGCCGGTGTATTCACGGCCGGCGGCACGGCGGGCACGTTCACCAGCACCGTGCAGGCGAGCAGCAACAGCCTCAAGGGTTTTGCAACGGTAACGGTCTCGCCTGGTCCGCTTACGAGCATCACCGTCACGCCCAATCCGGCCACGCTTCTGGTGGGCGCGAAGCAGCAGTTCATCGCCGTTGGCAAGGATGCCGGTGGCAATGTCACACCAGTTGCGATCACCTGGTCGATCGTCGCCGGCGGCGGAACGATTGACGCAGCGGGTCTCTTTACCGCAGGGCCGACACCGGGCACCTACACCGGCACGGTCAAGGCAACGAGCGGCACAGCCTCGGGCACGGCGACGGTCATCGTGACCGTTGGTCCGCTCGCCACGATCACTGTGACGCCGAGTAGCGTGACGCTGCTCATCAACGGCGTGCAGCAGTTCACGGCAACCGGAGCAGATGCCGCAGGTAATCCGGTTGCGATCACGCCCACGTGGGCAGTCGTCGCCGGCGGCGGCGCCATTGATCTTACCTCGGGAGTCTTCACCGCCGGCACCACAGCCGGCACCTATACCAATACTGTCCGGGCGAGTGTGGGCGGGCTGGCCGGCTTTGCATCGGTCGTGGTCACCTCGGGTGTGGTCGCATCCATTACGGTGTCGCCAAATCCGGCCACCGTCGGTATCGGGAGCACGCAGCAATTCATTGCCACCGGCAAGGATGCTGGAGGCAACATCATTCCCATATCGCCCACCTGGTCGGTTGTTGCCGGCGGCGGCTCGATCGACCCCAGCACCGGTCTCTTTACAGCTGGCCTAACAACCGGCGCCTATTCCAACACGGTTCGCGCCGCAGTGGGCGCAGTAGCTGGAACGGCCACGGTCGTCGTCACTGGAGGCGCACTTGCTTCCATCACGGTGTCGCCGAACCCGGCGTCGGTTCCGGCGAACGGGGCACAACTGTTCGTCGCCGTGGGCAAGGACGCGGGCGGCAACATCGTGCCAATCACGCCGGTCTGGTCCGTGGTCAACGGCGGCGGTACGATCAACTCGGCAACTGGCGCCTTTGCCGCGGGCCCGGTGGCAGCGACGTACAGCAATACCATCAAGGCAACCAGCGGCGCTATTTCGGGGCTGGCAACGGTTGTCGTGACGGCGCCGGCATCGCTGGCGACGATCACCGTGACACCCAACCCGGCCTCCATGGCAACGGGGGGCACACAGCAGTTCGTTGCCGTGGGCCGCGATGGGAACGGCAACATCTTCCCCATCGTACCGGTGTGGTCCGTCGCCAATGGCGGCGGCAGCATCAACACCGTAACGGGCTTCTTTACAGCTGGTGGAGTGGCGGGAACGTTCAACAACACCGTCACCGCAACGAGCGGCGCCACATCGGGTAGCGCAACCGTCATCATCACCGCGGTCGTCCCGCCGCCGCTCGTAGCGCTCGGCAATGCGGCACCAAACGGCATCATGGCCGGCACCGCATTCACCTGCGTCAGCCTCGGCACCATCTTCGCGGACATCTCCATCAGCCCGGGCAGCACCGTCACCGGCTTCCCGCCCTGCGTGATTACCGGCGTGCAGCACCTGGCCGACGCATTCGCGGCCCAGGCGCAGATCGACCTCACCACGGCGTACAACCAGCTGGCCGGGTTGCCGTGCCCGCCCGCGAACGCCATCGTCGCCAACCTTGGCGGCACGGTCAAACCAGCGGGCGTCTACTGCTCGGCCACCGGCATTGGCGTCACGGGGATCCTGACGCTCGACGGCGGTGGGAATCCGAATGCGACCTTCGTGTTCCAGGCAGGCACCGGGCTCACCACGGCGGGCAGCGTGGTCCTGATCAATGGAGCGCAGGCCAAGAATGTGTACTGGCAGGTGGGCAGCTCGGCCACCATCGGTACGGCATCGCAGTGGCAGGGCAACATTCTCGCCCTCACCAGCATCACGCTGGTGGACAACGCCAACCTCACGGGTCGCGCATTGGCACGGAACGGCGCGGTGTCGCTGGGAACCGGCAATACCATCACGCTGCCATAACATGCCCGCAACTCACGGATGTTTTTCCAGGGGAATTCAAATGTCACTCAGAGCATTGACGATCGGCGCCGCCGTACTGGTGTGGGCGGCTCCGGTTGCAGCACAGCAGAGGGGAACGATGGAGTTCGGCGCATTCGGCAGCGCCGCCTCCTTCGACGAAAGTCTCAGCCTCAAGTCGGGGGTCGGGGGTGGAGGCCGCATCGGCATGTACCTCACGCCCAGCCTCGCCATCGAGTTCGAGGACGCGGAGATGCGTGCGAGCAGGCCTAACGGACTCGCTAACGTGAGCGTTGGTATCCTGTCGGGACGGCTGGTCGCAACGCCCTTCCGGGCTGGGTCGCTGTCGTTCCTGATGGGCGTCGGCGCCGGCGTCTCCACCGAGACGAACTTCCTGCACAGCTATGGAGCGGACGGACTGGTGGGCGCCAGGCTGGCCCTCACCGATAACACGTCATTGCGCGTGGATGGCGTGCTCGATTGGCTCGAGTGTCACACGTGCAAGGCGTGGTATCGCAGCGTGCGCGTAGGAGTGAGCTTTACGCGCCATCCGCAAAGCGTGGCCCACCCGGTCACCGCGATGACGGCGGCACCGGCGCCCATGCCCCCCATGGCGACGACAATGGCACACGAGGATTCCGTGAGCGCGGCGGAGACGCGGCGTCTCCGGATGCGCGATGTGGCTCTCGCTGCGCTGCGCGACTCGCTCGGCAAGCCGAGGGTGGTCGCTGCGGCACCCGTGTCGTCGGCGTCGGCACTGGCGACCATGGAAGAAAGGATTCACTTCGACACGGACAAGTCCGACCTCTCCTCCACGGCGAAGAGCGTGCTCGACTCGAAGGTGCCAGTGTTCCGTGCCAATCCAGTCATGCGCATCGCCATCTCGGGCAACACGGACGAACGAGCGTCCGACAGCTACAACATGGCGCTCGGCGAGCGCCGCTCCGCGGCGGCGAAGGCGTACCTCGTGGCGCAGGGAATCGACGCGGGGCGCATCACGATCACGTCACGCGGCGAGCGCAACCCGGCCAGCTCGGGCACGTCGAAGAGCGCGGAAGCACAGAACAGGCGTGATGAGTTCCACCTGCTCGTGTCCAGTGATCCATTGGTGTCACCCAACGAATGACCTGGCCCAATTCGACGCGACGGAGAGTCGATGCGACCGAGCAGGTTCAACGAAGACCAGATCCGCCGGGCGCTCCAGCAGGTGAGCGCCGGCACGCCGCTCGCGGCCATGTGCCGCACGCTCGGCATCACTCCCACCACGTTCTACCGGTGGCGGAGCAGGTACGGCGCTGGCGGCCTGCCCGCGCCCGGTGACCTGCAATCGCTGCGCACGGAGAACCAGAAGCTGAAGCAGGTGGTCGCGGACTTTTTCCTGGAGCGCGAAATGCTGCGGAAGTCTCTGGCCAAGTACGAGCGTGACGCGTCTAAAGCTCGCCGCTAGGGGCAATGCTGTTCCGTTAGCTGTCTCGCGCAGGAATGATCCTCACCTGTCATCCCGCAGGAGCGAAGCGACTGTCGGGAGCTGCTATCCCGTCCTGGGGGGTTCGGGGTGCGGAAAGCATATCCCGACACGTTCGCTTCGCTCGCTCGTGCGGGATGACAATTAACTGAACGGCATCACGACTTTTGTAAAGTTCATCTTGCGCTATACACGCGTCTCCGGAGGCGTATTGCGTGTGGCTCGCCCAGTGGCCTTGGCCCGATCGCCAATGGACTGCACAAGGGCGGCCAGCCGATGCCGCTCGAGCGGCAGCGTGAGATCAGCCAGCACCGCCCGCTGAAGCGCCGGCAGCAACGGCGCCGGTGGAGTGGCCGCCCCACGGTACAGGAGCCGAGCGCCGCCGGGCGCCACGGGAACGCTGAGAAGCTCGGCGCCTGCACTGCTCGCCAGGCCACGGTCCACCACCAGCACCAATGGAGGATGATGCGCCGCCAAATCGCGCGCGTCGGCGAGCGTCAGCGCAACCGCAGGCTGATGACCGAGTCCGGCCAGCGATTGGGCGAGTCCTTCCAGCAGCGCGACGTCCGATCCAATGAGCATGACATACGTCATCAAGCAATGCCCCCAGGCGAGATGCTACGCCTTCAGCAACATGCGGACCGCGTTCTCCGTCGTTCCGTCTATCTCAACCGTTTTTGCCCGCGACGCAAGCCCCGCCACAACGCGCACGGCGCGCCTCGGCACCCGTAATTTGGCGGCGAGCAGCGCTATGAGCGCCTCGTTCGCCGCACCATCAACCGGCGGGGCCTGCAGCCGGATCTTCAACGCCGCGCCATGCTGGCCCACGATCTCGCTGCGTACCGCACGCGGCTGCACGTGCACGCTCACCCGAACAGCGCCGTCGCGTGTCTCGACACGGAGGCTGGTCTCACTCACAGGCCCCGAAACAGCAGCCACTCCACGATGTTCAACCCGAAATACGCCACAATGGGGGTGATGTCGATCATCCCGAACGACGGAAGCACGCGGCGGAGCGGACGGAGCATCCAATCGGTCGCGCCGAACGACCAGCCGAGCCACGCGCTCCGTGCGATACCGGGAAACCACGACCCGATCACACGCACGAGCAGCGCGACGCGCAGGAATGCGAATGTCCAGTGAATGAGCAGGCCCACGATGCCCATTCCGCCGCGGGAGCTGGCAAAAATGGCGTCGCTCAGCAGCTGGGCCACGAAGTCGACACCCGCCAGCACCACCAGCGCGAGAATGCAGTATGCGGCAAGCGCCCACCAGGGCGTGACGGACGACTGCCCACCCACCCGCACGAGTTGCCGCTCCACGCCCATGAGACGCGGATCGACGTTGGTGCGCATGAAGCGCGCGAGTCCGCTGAACGGATTGATGCGCCGCGTGCGCACCGCCCAATCGGCAGCGGCAACGACGGCGAGCAGCGCTCCGCCCGCGAGCAGCACGCTGCGAAGAATGCCGGAAATGGCGGCGATGGTAGCGAGCGCCTGGTACATGGTGGGAATATACATTCCCTGACCTTTTCCCACCGACCTTATGCCGACGACCGCCCGCTCCCGCCAGTACTGGCTCGTGAAATCCGAGCCCGAGGTGTTTTCCTTCGACCATCTGGTACGGGCGCCGAAAAAGACCTCACACTGGGACGGCGTCCGCAACTACCAGGCTCGCAACCACATGCGGGACGGAATGAAAAAAGGCGATCTCGTGTTCTTCTATCATTCAAACGCCGAGCCGCCGGCGATTGTGGGAGTGGCGGAGGTCGTGCGCGAGGCCTATCCCGATTCCACGGCGCTGGACCCGAAACACGACCACTTCGATCCAAAGAGCAAGGCGGATGCACCCACCTGGGTGATGGTGGACATCAAGGCCGTGGAGAAATTGGCGCGACCAATCGGATTGCCGGAGCTCCGCACCATCAAGGGGCTGGAGAAGATGACCCTACTCCAGAAGGGAAGCAGGCTCAGCGTCCAGCCGGTCTCGCCGGATGAGTGGGACATCATCTACGAGATGGGAATGGGTGGCGCGTAGTGTCGCGACCGTGGCATGAATCGTAGGCACCCTTTCGTCGCACGTACCCCACGAATTGGCGCCGCTCAGCGTAGCAGCAGCCACACTCCACTCACCGTACCCACGAGTACCACAACGGCCCGGACATAGTGCTGCGGTACTTTTTGCGCGCCGCGGGAGCCAAGGTACCCGCCGGTCATCGCGGCAGCGGCCATGACGAGTGCCACCGGCCAGTCCACCAGGCCGGAAAAGGCGAACGTCAGCGACGCCACCATGTTCATGCAGAACCCGCCCCAGTTCTTCAGGCCGTTCATGCGATGCAGGTTCGTGAACCCCATGAAGCCGAGCGCGGCGAGCATCAGGATGCCGACACCCGCGCCGAAGTAGCCGCCGTAGATCCCGACCACGAACTGAAAGACAAGGAGCGCCGGCGTGGGGCCGGCCGCCGTGAGGGCGGCGTCGTCGAGCGGCGTGTGGGTGTGCCCCCGAATCCACCCCAGCAGCGGCTTCTGGGCCACGAAGAGTGCGGTCGCACCAAGCACGAGCCAGGGCACCACATGGCTGAAGGTGGAGCCGGGTGTGTGCAGCAGCAGCCACGCACCGAATCCGCCTCCCAGCAACGACGGCAGGAACAGGGCAATGGCCCACTTCCGCGCCCCGGTGAGCTCGCCGCGGTAACCGAGCATGCTCGTGAGCGCACCGGGGACGAGTGCGACCGTACTCGTGGCGTTCGCCGTGAGCGGGGACAGCCCCATCGCCACCAGTGCCGGAAAGGTCAGGAGCGTGCCGCCGCCGGCAATGGAATTGAGGATTCCCCCCACGAACGACGCCGCCGCGACGAATAGCAGCCGCTCGGTGGGGATGACGGGCACGGCTGGAGAGAGGAAGATCACGTCCCAAGGATAATGCATCGGAATTCTGATGCGACGTTGAACAATATCGCCAGCCCATTCATTCCGATACATTTCCCACTGCGGCGGAGCTTGGCGCTCGGCCGGAATTGGCCGATTTCCCGGGAGAACGTGGACATGAGCAAGACGGAGTCGAACGCTGCGGGCGCGATGGAAGGCGGAGCGCTCGAGATCAAGGATACGCGGACCGGAGCGAGCTACAGCGTTCCCATCATGGCGCCGGCAATCGAAGGCGACACGGCCATCCGGGCGATGGATCTGCGCGCGATCAAGACGAAGCCCGAGGAATTCGGGCTGATGACGTATGATCCGGCGTTCATGAACACGGCGTCGTGCAAGAGCGCCATCACGTTCATCGACGGCGACAAGGGCATCCTGCGCTACCGTGGCTACCCCATCGAGCAGCTGGCCGAGAAGGCAAGCTTCCTCGAGGTGGCTTGGCTGCTGCGCAACGGCGAGCTGCCCACGCAGCCGCAGTACGACGACTGGACGCACCAGATCACGTACCACACGTACGTCCACGAGAACATCAAGACGTTTCTTTCCGGCTTTCGCTACGACGCGCACCCGATGTCGATGCTGTGCAGCACCGTCGCAGCGCTGTCGAGCTTCTATCCGAACGCGAAGAACATCCAGGATCCGGAAGAGCGGCACATCAGCATCGTGCGCCTGCTCGCGAAGCTGCCCACGCTCGCTGCGT
>JAQBPY010000059.1 GCA_028287285.1 Gemmatimonadota bacterium | reverse complement strand
TGTGTGATCAGGCCGCGGCAGCGATGGCCGGCGCGGAGGGAGTGGCCGGTCCCGCAGTCGTGGCGGTGGTACCGCGCGTCCGGTGCACGCGCTTCACCTGGTTCCAGCTGGCGAGCAAGGTGGAGTCGTCCTTCAACGCCGTCTTCATGAGCGCATCGATTGCGTGGACGACACGCCGAGCCTCGGCGAGGCGTCCCTTGAGGCTTTTCGTCGCGCCCGTGACCTTGCCGATGCTCTGCGCCCGCTCCGTACGATGGCCGAGCATGGTGTCGACGACACTGTTCAACTGTGCCGCGAAGTCGGCTGGAACTCCCGCTGCAATGAAGGTCGCGGTGTACGGGCTGGCCGCCTCCGCCATGCCGCGCGCGGCCGCCGCGAGCTGCTCGGCACTGGTGCGGGCCTTGGGCATCCGAAGCTTTTCGATGCCGACTACGCCCGGGAGCTGCACCTTGGCGATTCGTGCGATGGGCGCCATCAGGTCGCGCGTGAGTGCGGTGCGCGCGTCGCGGTGCTTTGCGGTGGAGAACTGTGCCTGGGTGGTGCTACTGCTCTGGTCGGTCGCGTGGCCATCGAGGTCCACGAGCGCGTCGTGGAGGTTCTTCTTGAGGCTCGTCTGGACGACGCTTCCGAGCTTCGCTGCGTTGCCGTCGAGGAACTCCTCGATGGCGCGCAGTGACGAGACCATGTTTCCCTGATTCTGCTGCATGATTGTACCCTCCATTGATGCCGGCGCGATGGGTGAAGCGACGGGACGGTGCGCCGTTGTGCCGTCCAGCTGTGGTCATTCGTGCGAGTCGGTCGCGAGTGAGTGCGGGTCCATCGCGAGCGATTGCGGATTCGTCGCGGGTGCGTGCGGGTTCGTCGTGCGCGAGTGCGGGTCCGTCGCGCGGAAGTGCGTGTCGCTTGCTTGCGAGTGCGTGCCCGTTGCGCGGAAATGCGTATCGCTTGCTTGCGAGTGCGTGTCCGTTGTACGGAGGTGCGTGCCGATCGTGCGCGTGTACTGGTCCGTCGTGCGCGAGTGCGTGTCGGTTGTGAGGAAGTGCGGGTCCCTCGTGCGCGAGTGCGTGTCCGTCGCGCGGTGGTGCGAGCCGGCTGCGAGTGAGTGCCGGCCGATTGACCGATGTGCATTGCCGATCGTTCGGCGTGCAGTGTCATCTGGTCGCTGGCAGCGTTTGTTGGCGCTAAGGCTCGGCGCGGCGCGCTGCCGATCAGGCGGTTACAGAATCCGGCCTGAAGAGATCTCCTATATCGCTAACGGATCTCGGAGATCGAAAGTCAATAGGCAATTCTTGCCGAGCGACGAATGGCGCTGCTGTGGGTGGCTGCGTCAAACGCTTAGAGTTTTCTAAGGCGCGATGTTGTGTCGAAGCCGCCGATAGGCGATGTAAGGGACTTGGGCGAGCGTCATCGCAGCGTCATTTGCCGTTGAAACCGGAATGAAGCGCGGTGCGTAGTCTCCGAAAGTCGGCTTCGCGATGACGCGGACCCGTGCCTGCCGTAGCTCGTTGCCCGGACCTGGGTATTCCGATGCCGGTGCTGTGCACGTTGCAAGTGTCCGTCGGTAGCAGCGCTTCGCGCGCCCCTCCCACCTGGGCCGCGGCGCCTCGTATTCGAACGCGTCGCGCGCTCCCGTTTCATACCATGCGTGCCCCGTCGCCGCCGGCGACGAGAACGGCGACGTCTGGTGATGCTCCAACGGACTGGAGGTCGACCATGCTGTCCCTCTCTCACCAGTTGTTGATTGCGAAGGCGCGTGCGCTCGTGGGGACCGGCCTGGTGGCCGAGATCGCGTTGGACGAGACATCGTCCGACGGGGACGCCAGCGTGGGTTTCCTTCATGTTCGTGCGCGGCCATCGTGGGATCTCGCGTTCGTGCAGCATTGCGGCTACTGGTCGCACCGGGACCCTTCGACTGGCCGGTCGTCGTGGCCCATTCCGAGGAACATCACGCGATCGGAGCTTGCGCAATTCGGCACCGCGCGGCGCATCCTTCACGAACGGCCTTCGACGGGCGACATCTTTCTTCAGTATGGGCCGAGCCGGAAGGCGTTCGTGCATGTGGGGATCGTGATGGCGGTGCTCGACGAAGGCGCATACGAGCTGGAGGCGCCGTACTTCGATCTCTACACCGTGGAAGGAGACACTGGCGTGCATGGGCAGCTTCGCGGAGGAAAGACGCTTCGCGTCCGCCGGCGGCTCTGTCCAGGGAGAGGAGACCGCTTCCTCTCGTGGATGGAGCTGGATCCGCATGTGCAGCAGCTCGCACGCAGCCTTTCGCTGCCAGCGGCATCGATCATCAGGTGCGCATGATGCCGACGTCTGTGCGCTCCACGGTGTCGTTGGACGGTGTGCCTCCCACCACCGAGGCCATGCTCATCCTCGCCCTGGTCTGGCCCTCGTTCGAGCCTGAGATCAGGTGTTACGCCGAGAAGTTGAGCAAGGCCCCGGATGATCAGGACGACCTGGTGCAGGTCGCACTGATTGCGCTCTGGAGGAGCGACCCGACGGCCTATGACCTACTCCTCCGTGACGACGTTGCCTATCTGCGCAGCATCATGATGAACAGGATGCGCGACGTGTACGGGCGGCATCGTTTGCGGCTGGCGAAGCTGGAGGCGGAAGCAGGTCCTGGCAGCGAACATAGCCGGCGCATTGCTGCTGAGGAGACGGACTTTACGAAGATGTCGGCGTCGCACCTTCGGGCACTGGTCACGCAAATACAGGAGGCGTAGGGTGTGACGATGGCCGATGTCGAGTGGATGAAACGGGTGATCGCACTCAATCACGTCAGGGCGAAGGGGGACGCGCAAACGCGCGAACTCGTGGAGACGCTGCGTGATGATCGTGCGGTGGTTCTCAAGGAGAACGAGTCGCTCCAGGGCGAGGTGAGCGCGCTGCGCGAGGACGTGGTGAACGTCCATCGCAGCGGGTTGACGCCGGGGGCGCGGTTCGTGGTGGGGCGCATGGTTGCCGCGTTGGTCCTCGTGTCTGGCGTAGCGGCGGTGTTGCTGTGGTATGTCGGGACCAATCCGCTGGGGCGTGTGCAGGTGAGTTCTGGTACCGACGCGGGGGCGGGCGCGGTACAGGCCGAGGCACCGGCGTGGGTGACGCCGCCCGTCACGTTCACGTCGACGGGGCCGCCGGAGCAGGTTCAGGCGCTTTTCACGAAGTTCGGGACCATGCCGTCGGATATCGACACGTCAGTGGTGGGGCGAGTGAGCGTGCGGTATGTGGATGGGCCGTACACGCGGATGACCGAGAAAGAACAGGATGCGCAGTCGTTGGCGATCGCGCGGTATTTGTGGAAGCTGCCGACGAGGCCGAAGGGGACGGAGATGATCTCGGTGCGAATCGAGCGGCCGGTGCGCGGGGTGGGTGATGAAGGGGTGACACGAGAGAGCCTCTTTCTTCGGGCGGAGTTGAGCGGGAAGTGAGTGTGGTGAGGCGACGTCTTTGGGCGGGTGGGTTAGTCGTCACCGACGAGGGGAGGAGCTGGCGATGAGCGATTTCGGGTGGGTCAAGGAGAGGATTTCCCTGAATCGGGTGCAATCGAAGGGTGAGGCGCAGTCGCGGGAGCTCCTCGGTGCGTTGCGTGACGACGTGGTCGATGTGCATCGAAGTGGGTTGACGCCTCGGGCGCGACGAGTGGTAGGGCGGGTGGCGGCGGGACTGGTGCTCATGTCGGGCGTTGCGGCGGTGATGCTCTGGGTTACTGGTGTGGTGCCGTTGGATCGGGCGGTGCTTGGAAGTCGTGTCGAGATTCGCGCCCCGGCGCGGGCGGTGCAGGAAGGCGCTCCGGTGCCCGTGGGGGTGCCGGTGCAAGATCACGCGCCAACGGCCGCTCCCGGGGTAACGCCGAGGCGGGGCGTACCGTTTCGCGCGGGGCCGACCGTCGCGGTGCTCGGCGCGCGGGAGCTAATCGACGCCGTTGCTGCCAAGTTTACGATCAGGCCGGCGGAGCTCGACACGGGAGTCGGGACGCGGTTAAGCATCCGGTACGTGGATGGGCCCTATTCGCGGCTCAATGACACGGAGCAGAGAACGCAGGCGCTGGCGATTGCGCGGTTCGTCTGGCGGCTTCAGGGGCGGCCGACAGGGATCGAGTTGATCACGGTGCGGATCGAGCGGCCGATGCGTGCGCCGGGGGATGAAGGGGTGACGACGGAGAGTTACTTCTTTCCGGCGGAGCTAAATCGGAGATAGGTCTGCCCTCAGCGATCTCGAGCGGATCGCACACGACGACGAGGGCGATGCACCAAAGCTGGGCCTGCCTCGTTAACCGGCTTGTGCCACCTGTCTCTCCTCACTCTCCAGTCTCCCACACGCTTCCGATGGGATCGATGCGTCGAGCCTGCCGCTTGATCCAAGCGTCCGTGAGCTCGTCGGGAATGCCAAGCTCTTGAAGGAGAAGGCGACACAAGGCAGGCTGCATACGCATCGTTAGTCGCAATAGGGCGGTTCCTTCAGTCGCTTTCCGTTCCTCTCCTACAGAATAGTGGGTCAGATAATTCCGAGTGTGCCGAATATCGTCGCGAAATGCAGGGATTCCACCGGTGAGCCCCTCCAGCACCTGATCGTCGTCAGGAAACAGGGCAACGAGTCGTTCGCGCAAGGTGTATTCATTGAAGAATTGAAGCCGCGATTCGAGCGTTTCGAAGATGTCCGGGTGAATTCTATCTCCAAACGCCTGCATGCATCCTTTCATTTCTGCCTTGAGTGCGCGAAACTCGGCTTTTGACAGCAGGGTGCCTTGATCTTTTCTCCTGTGAAATGACTGGATCGCCTGAGCGATGTTCAGGAAGCGGTTCTGTAAATACCTGTAATGACCGTAGACCGTTGCGAAGTACAGGTCGTACACGGATTCGAACTGATCTAGGCTCGAGCGCACGATTGTCTGAGAATTGTTCAAGCGAGTGATAGAACGAGAGTCCGTTGGCCCTAATGACAGCGTCGGCTTCTCGCCGGCCGTCCCAGATACCTTCTGGGAAATCTTCTAGAGTCCTCAGCAGCGCAAGATGCCTGAAGAGCGACGATCACTCGAAACCCGAAAGAAGAAGGACTGGCTTCGCTCAATGCGCGCACAGGTGATCTCATTCGCAGCTTTCGAGAAAGAGCTAAACGCCGCGCTGGCGTCTGGCCGCATCACGTTCCTTGTCGGCGCTGGCGTGTCAATGCTTGCGCCGTCGTGCCAGCCCTCGGGGCCTGCGCTAAAGAATCTTGCCATTGAGGCGATATGCGCTCCTCGAGAGATGCGAACGGTCCTCAACAGAGTGCGACAAAGTCCGAGGTACAGAGACATCACACCGGAGGTTCTCTTCCAGCGCATCTATGCATGCTTGGATCGTAAGCAGTTCCTCGCCTTCTTTGACGTGTTGCGTTTTAGTGAACCGAACGCGCTTCACCATGTATTGGGCCGCGCGACCAAGAGCCGGAACGTACATGTGTTGACGACAAATTTTGATGACTTGATCGAGCGCGCGGATGGGAGACCATCGCGTATCACCCACCTTCATGGCGTGCTGACCCAGCCCGGAAGCATGGTCACGCGGATCAACCAAGTGGGAAGAGGTATCAATGCAGCTGTCTCGCTTGCAGCACGCCCGACGCTCTTGTGTGTGCTCGGCTACTCAGGCAATGACGACGACGTTCTCGCTCTTGTGCGTCGGGCTAGACCAAAGCGTGTGCTTTGGCTTGCGAGGAGTCGAAAGGACTGGGCATGGCGCAACATCCGCAGATACGCCAGCGAGCACGAGGTCGCCGTCGCCCACGGCAACTTAGAGCGGCTTTGGCCGTTGCCGCGACGTTCGGTGCAACCAGATTCCAGCACTAGCGATAAACAGCGGCGTGGCCGCGAGGATGCCATCGAGCGGTGGGGGACACTACCTCGCCTCATCGACCGCTTCGCAATTATGACCGAGGTGCTCTTCGAGATAGAAGACTACAAAAGTGTCGTGCGCCTTTCACGCACGGCCATGTTGCACGCCAAGGGCAGTGAATTGGCTGGTTGGTTTCGAATACAGATGGGCGAAGCACTCCGCATTGTCGGTCGTTTCTCAGAAGCCGAGAAGGCCGCGCGGCAGGCTATACGTATCAATTCTAGGCTTGGTGATCCTTTCGATATCGCTGGAGCCTACAACCTCCTCGGAGTCATCCTAGCTGAGCGCCCACGCCCTGACGGGCGACGCGCGCGAAATGCGACTCTCCACGCACTGCGCATCCTCGACGCCGTCGAACTTCGAACGTGCTCGCTTCATATGCGAGAGGCACTCGTGGTATTTAGAGGACGCGTTCTCAACAACGTGGGGTTGGCCGAATACATCCTCGGCAACCATTTAGGAGCGACCACGCACTACGGACGCGCCCTTCAGGTCAAGCGGAAAGTCGGCGACATGCTTGGCGAGGCGATCACAGCAGGCAATCTGAGCGTCGCGTACTTTCATGCTGGTGATGCCGGGAAGGCGGCATTATGGAAGAAGCATGCGTTCGTACTGATGGACAAATACGAGTTGCGGCGCGAGAAGGGATACGTTCTTCGGTGCACGGGAACGATTGCGTGCGAGCGTGGGGACGTTACGGAAGGCCAACAACTGCTAAGGGAGGCCATATACGTCTATCGCTCAGTGACCGGATTGGAGTTTGAGGTGAAGCGAACCTCTGCGTTATTGAGGCAAAGCAATCGCCAGTATCCGGCGGCGCGATCCTACGAAAGCTAGGAACCGATTCTCTCCTGGCACTCCCAGCGGAGCATCGCGCGAAGCACACGGCGCATGGGACGGGCCAGAGCCGTATGCGACCACGCATTCACGAGCGCGCGCCCGGTGCGACTTAAATGTCCACGGCTAAAGCCGTCGGCGTTACGGCGCGGCTTCGGTAAGACAGGCCCCTCAAAGATTGTGTCAGTTCTTCAGCCTTTTGCAAACAAAATGATTCGCATAGTTGAGATTAGCGATGTTCTCCCTGACCTAGTGGCGCGCTTTGCGGACCGTGAGGGAGTGATTTGGACCGGCGCAGGCGTGTCTGCGCGTCTAGCCGATGCCGCTGTCGGGGTGCTGAGCGGCGCGGCGTTCAGGCAACGGCTACTCGACGAAATGGCGCTGGCGGGGCACCACGTTGCGGGCCTCGAACTCGCTGAAGTGGCAAGCCTCTACGAGTTGCAGTTCAGTCGTGCCCAGCTAAACCACGCGTTGCGCCAGAGTTTTTTGACGGAGATCGGAGCGCCGCCGCCGTTTTATTCTCTGATCAGCGAATTACCAGCAGAAGTCGCGACGTTCGTTACGACAAACTTCGATCCATATCTCGAGTCCGCGCTGATACGACGCGATCCAATTGTAGTTGTTGGAGAACGCAGTATTGGCGTGGCGAGCCGCGGTCGCCCGATCGTCTACAAGGTTCATGGTGACGCCGGCGAGCCAGTGACCTGCGCGATCACGACACAGGACTACGACCGCTGGAACGAGAACAATCTTGATGTCAGCAGGGTACTCGGCACTCTCCTCTTGCAGCGCGCCGTCATAGCGGTCGGGTACCGAGCTCAGGACGCTCACTTCCGGCAGCTTATCGTCCACTTGGCGCGTCGCAGCAGGGCGCGCGATGATGGAAGAATTAGGGTCTACGTCGCAGTCCCCGGCCCCACCGAGGACGAATTCGCGGCATACGGCGGTGAGGACGTCGAGCTTGTGGTGATCAACGCCACAGGTCTAGCCCTTCTTGAAAGCCTCGGAAAACAGCTTGAATTTGAGCTTCAGCGGCGCGAGGTAGAGCGGGTGCGTGCGGTGAGCGAGTCACAGAGCATCGTCGACGCGCGTCAAACGCTAAGTCTTCTGCTCACGGCGAACTCGCAAGTCGGGAACGGCGACGCAAACACTCAGGCAATTGACGAAGCCAGGAATGCACTAATTACCGTTCTTGTGCGTCACGGAAAGCTCTACGACGCCATCCAGGAGATGTCCCGCCGCGCACGGGCGAGTATTGGGCGCAATGCCGCTCTGGCCGTAACATACTACGTCACCACGCTGCGATTTGGGTTGGATGTGCTGCGTGATCCGGGATTCACTGCAACCATGCAGCGCAGCATGCTACTGGATCAAATAGGTGTGGGTCAGCATAGAATTCCTCCGGGCGGAGAATCGGAAGACCTCTCAGCGCTCGTGGGCATACGGCAAGGATCGCCACTGAGTGATGTGCCGCGCTTGGCAGAGTTGGCCGACGAACGAGCGCGCGCCCCGATGGACAGTGAACAGCACTTTGCACTCGACCGGCGGTACGCCGTACTCGCGGCTGAGATGTATCTCAACCGGCAGGAATACGCGAACGCGGCTGAGGCGTACTCGCGGGCAGCATTCGGTGAGTCAAATGCCGACACCCGGTCAGAGTACGAGATACGTAGCCTCTGGGCGCGAGGAAGGTCGGGGGATGCGGCCACTGCACTGGAGGCGCTCGATTCTGGACTCTACTCTGAGGCGACGGACGCGCTCCGCTGGCGTGCGTACGGTTGGCTGACCGCCGAGCACGGATCGCATCTAAACGCAGTTGGTGCCTTCGAACGAGCCGCCTCGATCAGCTTGGCTCACGTTGATCTCGTCGGCGCGATGGCGGCGTACGGGGGGATTGTGTGGTCCTATCGTTTTGCGGCATCGTGGGTTCCATCAGAGATGGCGCTCGCCCGGCAGGCAATGAGCACCCGAAGGGCCCTGATCGAACATGCGAATCGGAGCGAAGGTGCCCCGAGACTGAACGCTGTCGATTCCTTCATTGAGGATGCAGATCGCAACATTATCCGACAAGACTTTCGTGCCGCATCGCTCGATGCTCGGACTGCGTTGCGGGTCGGTGAGAATGATTTGGATCCATTTGCGGTGGATGAAGCCCAAGAGCGTCTTGCCGCCATTTGGCCGTTGGTGCTCGAAGCCGCACCTAGCAACGTCGATAGCTACGTGCCGGCAGCGTTCGCCCTGATGGATGCACACACGGCGCACGATGCCACTCTCCAGCGTCTCAGCGCTGTCTTGCGGGAGGTAGTTGCGGAGGGTGCGTCTACCCCAGAGCGGCACAGGTTGCTGGCGTTGATTGCTACTCGCGCCGTCGGAGCATCCGGTTTGGTCGGCGCATTGCGGGTAGTCAAGAGTCTCTTGCCTTTGCTGGATGGAGAAAGCGCCGACAACGTGGTCACGGATCTACTTGTGCGCGCGACGCAATATCCTTGGAGCATAACGGCCCGGACTGATCCTCGTCGCATCGCTGTCCTGGTCGTGTCGAAGGTTGCGCACCATGCAAGTGCACAAAGTCTGGCGCGGCTCCGTGACGCTTGGTTCGCGATGCTATTCGATGCACCTGTGGCGTACAGGCAAGAGGCTCTCGTAGGTTTGGCGAATATTCTGCTTCGTGCAGAGAGTGACGAACGAGGTAGCGACGCGATGCTCGCGAAACTCCTTCCTTCACTCGAGCCGCTGCGCCAGGACGGACACGCGCTCTCCGCCCTGTTCGCCGTCATCGCCATTCTGGCAAGAACAGCATCCCCAGAGGCAGCGAAGGCAGCGCGCGAAGCAATGCTTAATTCGCCGCATTTGGCGCGATGGCTCGCCGCCGAGCGATTAGTGCAATCGCGCGTGACGCTGGAAAACTCACTCCTCAGTGAATATCTCGCAGACACGATTAGTAGAATGCGCGCGCTCACGGTCACCGGCGATCCAAAAACTCTGTTGATGTATGGATTTGAGGATTTCCCAGCGCTCACCCAGGCAGCCGTAGCGCAATTGCCCACCTCGGAGCTCACAGCGGCGGCGGCGGCAGTTGCCCTCCTTCTCGGTCACGACGAACAACATGCAATGGTCCGTGCTCCGTGGATGCCGTTCGCCTGGACGCTCGCACGGGGCAATGAAACGTGTCGCGCAATCCTGTCGCCGACGGTGTTGAGACTTGCGCAGGGGAACTACAGTACGCCCCATCATCCCCTCTGGGATGACGGCGGAGATCCGCTTGGCGAAGTCTTTTCTCAAAAAGGAGATGCCGGAGATTTGCGCGAATGGGGTCTCAAGTTCTTCGCCGCGCTCTACTCTACCGGATCCGAGGAGGAATGTTCGCGCACCCTCAAGTTGATTCACAACGCAGCGAGTGAGTCAGACAGCCATGTACGCGCTTCGGCGCAGCGAGCGCTGGGCCTACTGTTCGAAAGAACAACGATCCAGCAGGACAGGTCCGACGGTGTAGATATCGCGCTCGCCGCTTGTGGTGACAGGGAGCGCTCCGTACGAGAGGCGGCCAAAAGTGCGCTTGAGCTACGCGCTCGCGCCAATGCGAGGACGCGCGCCGACGGTGCAACCACGCACGAGAACTAGCGGAAATTACTGGAGTTCACACGCTCGTCTACGTGTTACGCGGTGCACGTCGCGCGCGCTCATCTGCGAGGATCGAGTCGAACGACGTGAGCCAATCTTCGCCATACACCTCAATGACCCGCGCGACGTGGTCAGGAGGCGCGTCACTCTCAACCTGTTTGAGAAAAGTCAGAAACGCATCGCGTGAGTTGTTGGAGTACACAGAAGCGCCGTACCGCTGCAGCTGCGTCACCAACGGCTTCTCGCGGAGCAAACCAGCAAATTGATCGTCGACAAAGAGCGCTTGGCAGTAGGGCAAGTAGCTCGAGATCGCGTTGATATCATTTGGAGTGCCCCTGTTCGGCACCTTCTTCTGCCCCGCGGCCGCCTTCCGCGCCAACGCTGCAAAGAGAAGGGAACTTATGTCGTTCGCCGGCGCTTGAAGTGCGGCCTCGGAGCTGAAGAAGGTCTGCAGTCGTTCATGTGCCTGCGTTACCGAGCACCCAGCTTCCTTGAAATGATGGAGTAGCCCGAAGACCACCATGACCGCCATTCCAGGATTGATGATGTCTTCCATGTCCTCCGGCCGCTGGGTGCCGTAGGTATAGCGTTCCATGCGCAAGACGTGTTGTCGATGAAGTCCGGTCCACGTCGGGTACAGCGAGCGGCGTTCCTCGTCATACCAGTCTTGAAACCGACGGCCACTCTGTGTCGCCCAGCGTGCCCAGATATGCTCCATCGCGTTGCCGGCCTGATCACGGGACCGTCGATAGGACTCGATGTCATCACCGGACCTTGCAAAATTGACGGAGATCTGAAGGCGGTCAGCCCATTGATCAAGCCGCCCATCGGTGACGTCGCGAGCACCCGCCCCCAAGTACGTATCGAGCGTTACGGGAACATTCGCCTCGACACTGCGAAGTGCGTTGTGCAGCTGATGTTGAAGGACGACGATGGGTGAGTGGAACTCGACTTTCTCGGACAGATACTCGCGTAGCCGACGCAACGTGGCGGCGTAGGGAGTGACTGCAGATTCCTGGTCGTGTATCGGAGATTCCACGCATACGGCGAGCTGCATCTTCACCAGTCGCTCTAGACCTTTGAAGAGCTCAACCCAAAAGGAATCTTGTTCCCCGCGGGTCTCCCGCCAAACAGGATCGAGGGCTTTCGCAATGTTGCTCAGCACCATCTGATCGACGTAGATCAGGCGCTTTTGCAGCGAAGGCAACCGCGTAGTTCCTGTATGATTGCATGAGCGGCAACGCCGAATCCAGTGATTGTTGGAGATTGACAGCGTGCCGAAGGCCGACTCTCCGCAAGCCGGGCACGGCACGTACGGGGGCCGGATCATGATGCGCGGATCCCACCGGAGTGCCATGCTGCTCTCGTGAGGTTGAGGCATTTCTGATTCTATTCCACGCTCCAGTCCGCACCTCGAACCGGAGACGCATCGCACTCGAAACCTTGCATCACTCACCGATTCGGCGCTAGCTCGGCCGAAGACCATCCAATCTTCCGGTCGCGTGACGATTGACCTAACTACCTGCGGGCAATGCAGACACCCGCGCAGGGGAGCAACAGAACCGGTCGCCCCCACAACACGAATTCCCCATTGAGTAACCTTTTCAGCGACAAGAGGTTACAAACTGCTCTCGTCTTGATTTTCGGGGTATCTTCGGCCATCTTCCGCAAGAAGTCGGGAGCGGGGCGCTCCCGCAATCTGACCAAGCCGACGGGGGCCCAGATGTCGAAGGAGACTGGGGGAACAGCCGCAACGAGGGCGTCAGCAACACTTCGGAACTCAAGTGCCAGCGCGAAGGCCGAGAGTGCAGCTGGCAGCGCGCTCGCACAAACACGACACCGAACAAGGTGACCTCTTCATCGGCCGCATCGAAGGCATCGGCCATCCTACGAAACGCCTATGCAAGCGCTGCGGCGAAGTCGGCGGCCGCAAGTGCCCTGTCGTAGCGATCAAGCGGACGACGCTTGCCATAGCCTTCACATCGATCAAGTCCGGATGCCTACGGCATCCGCGTGAAAGTCGTTTTCCCACTTTCATGGAACGCGGGATCCACAATGAGTGGCGAGCGACAGCAAGCTCGCGGCCGCAGGTAAATGCCCCAACACCCCCAGCCGAATATGTCCCAGCCGCGCCGAGTGATAAGCATTGATGGAGGTGGCTATCTCGGCCTTGCAACCGCGGCATTCCTTCACGCGGTCGAACTGCGCTTTAGCAAGCACGCTGCTTCGCAGTTCGACTTGTTCTGTGGGACAAGCACCGGTGCGATCATCGCCCTCGCGCTCGCCGCTGACAAAACGGCGTCCGAGATCGTCGCGCTCTACGAGAAACTTGGGCCCAATGTCTTCAAGCCGAAGCCTGCGAGGAACGGAGCGGTAGGGAAGGTGCGCGACTTCTTCGAGCACCGCTCACGCGCGCGTCATGACAATGCGGCGTTGCGGGCGGCGCTGCATGAGACCTTTGGAGCGCTCACCTTGGGAGATCTCCGTAGCGCGGGAAAGCGCGTCCTCATCACTGCCTTCAGTGTCTCGGAGGGCAGCCCCAGAATTTTTTGAGACGGACCATGCGCCCGGGCTTGTACTGCACGACCACTACAGCGTTACTGATGTGGCTCTTGCAAG